>JBBQAW010000077.1:0-14339 GCA_038316815.1 Burkholderiales bacterium | reverse complement strand
GATGACAGGCTGGTGCTTCAGTACAGCACCGACGGGCATGTCGAAGCGAATCGCGCCGGCGGGTGATGCCAAACCGGTTCGACTCGCACCGCCACTACCACGATCAGCGGCACCTGCGGGAATGTCTGGCGGTCAGGGCGGCAAGGGTGGTGGCGGCGCGCTGGGGCGACCTCTGCAAACAACCCGGCGAGGTCGCCATTGCGCTGCGCTCTCGCGACGCCATCTATGACCCCCAAAGACAGCAGCAGCGAACTGAACAGCGTGGCCTCGGCCGCCCGCTCGTTGAATCGCGCCGGCGCGGACAGCCACGTCGCGCAGCGCCGTCACGATCTGGTGATGGCCACGCAACACGGTGTGCCGACCGCTCTCGCGTCAAGGCGATAGGCAAGTTGACCGCCGCGCTCACTGGCACACAGCAGCGGCTTGAGCAATGAAGGCGCACGCAGGGCAGGGCGCCGTGTCGGGGGTTCCAGCGCCGCCGTGCGGCAGCCCGACGCGCGCGCCGCCCCGCAGTACCGCGGTCAGCGCCGCACGGCGGCGCAAGGTCTACGTCGGCTACTTCGCTTTCATGCGCTCCGTGGTTCAGGGTATGGACCCCCGCGAAAGCTGTGAGCGCTATCTGCAGATCGAAGGCGAGGCGACCGACCAACGCACCGCGCGAGGCACCATCGCCTGACCGACCCAAAACTGAGTGGCTCAGATTCGGATCGGCGCGGACACGTCACGATGCCAATCTGCTCCGCCTGGCTGTCCACCGCTTGCCCGTCGCAGGGGCTGCTCGGCATCGAGCACACGCCCACCAGCAGGCCTTCCTTGGCCGCCGCCACCGACGTCTTCACGCCGTACGGCGTCCTAACCTTGCACCTTCACGATGCACTCAACTTCGGGTGCATGAAGCGCGCGCACAGCTGCGCTCGGTCCGGATCGAATAGTGGCGAACCCGAGTCTCTCGGCGCACGGGATCGAGCAGGCGAGGCTTACCTTCCGCCGAGGGGCGATCAGCCGGAATACGGCTATCGTGTAAGCCTGCGGTAGCACGCAAACTGCGGCCGGCGGGAGGAATCGGATGAACCGGCATGCCGAAAAATTTAGGCGGCCCATTGCAGCGCTGGAATCGCCCGGCACGGGGGCCGAGGTCAGCATCCCCGCGAGGGATACAGGGGCCATTCAAAGCGAGTTGGTCCAGTTATGGGCCAACCACGGCACCATGAAAAGCCAACCTTGCACTCGCGTATCGGTTGGTCCACATTACGTTAGGCCTAGAAAGCAACCATGTCGGTATACGAAGAGAAACTCACCGCCATCGCCGCGCAGTTGAAGAAGGGCGTCGCCCCCTCAAGGGAGACCGTTCGAACATTTCTGCTGTGGTTCGGAGCTGAGCGTCGAGGCTACAACGTCGTCAGCCGCATCCGACGCACGCTGAAACGACACGGCCTGTCAACGACACCAGACTTCGAGTACACCTGGCTCGACGGAACGATTACCTTCGTTGCCGCACCAGCAGATGGCAGCGGATCCTCTGGTGCTTCAAGCGGTACGGCTGCCGCAGATCCGACATTTCGGATCGGTCGCCTCGATGCGGCCAACAAAGTTCCCATTTCAGTAAAGCCCGACGCAACGCTTCAGCAAGCGGTGACGATCATGCTCACAAACGACTTCTCTCAACTACCCGTTATGACGGGCCCGCGAGAGCTGAAAGGAATGATCAGCTGGAAGACGATCGGCAGTCGCCTTGCCCTGAAGCGACCTTGCGTAAATGTTCGCGACGCGATGGAACCTGCTCAAGTTGTATCTGTAGACGAATCGCTATTTGACGCAATTGCACGAATCGCTTCGCATGACTATGTGCTTGTTCAAGCCAGCGACAAAACCTACACAGGCATTGTTACCGCAAGCGACTTCAACTTTCAGTTTCAAGCGCTCGCCGAACCGTTCCTTCTGGTCGGTGAGATTGAAAATGGATTGCGCCGAATACTTCATCAGAAGTTCAACCTCAAAGAGTTGGAGGAGGCAAAGGCGCCTGGAGATGACGGCAGAACTATAGAATCTCCGAGCGACTTAACGCTCGGGGAGTATGTTCGGCTTATCGAACCAGACAAGAGATGGAAAAAGCTGAAGATTGAAATCGACAGAGTTGAGTTTCTTCAGCGCCTGAATCGCGTGCGTGAAGTGCGGAACGACGTTATGCACTTCGATCCGGATGGCCTGAGTCCAGATGACTTAGTGTTTCTTCGCGAGTTTGCGCAATTTCTCAAGAGGCTTCGAGATGTTGGCGCCGTCTAGGCCTAACCACTCGCTCAAGCGGAGCGCCAACGGCATGTCACGCTGGCCATCAAGCGCTGGGGCTTCGCCCCATTTTGCGCTTGCTGTCCATCGCGCCATGCCGCCGTCACCCGCTTAATGTGGAAGACAGCAACCTCCGAGCGAACCGACGCCTGGCCTGACGCTGGCCGGTACGCAGGACGTGGCGAAGATGTGCCGGATCAGGCGGCCGCAGGTTCAGGCATGAAGCCGTGCTTGCGCAGCATCTTCATCCAGCGCGGAGCATTGCGGGCCACGCTCAGGGCCTCGTAGTCAACGGTCTTGTCCTTGTAATGGGTGCCATTGCTGAGCATCGCGTACACGGTTCGCAACATCTTGTGCGCCAGCGCCACGATGGATTTCTTGTGCCCCTTGCGGATGGCCAACGATTCGAACTTGGCCTTCAGCGCGCATCGCGTTCGGGCCGCCGCCTGGGCAAACTCGCACAGCAGCCGGCGCACCCAGGCGTTGCCGCGCCGGATGCGCCCGCTCTTGCGTTTGCCCGCACTCTCGTTGTTGCCCGGGCAGATGCCCACCCACGAGGCCAGCCGCTCGGCGCTGCCGAAGACGGTCATGTCCGCACCGATCTCCACCAACATCATCGCCGCACCCTGGAGGTCGATGCCGGGGATGGTCTGCAGCAAGTTCAACTGCGGCTGCCAGGCCTTCAGGCCCTCCAGCAGGTACTGGTCCATGCGGGCGATGCGCTGCTCGATCTGTTCGATGTGCTGCATGATCTCTTCGGCCACGAAGCGGTGGACGATGCTGAACTGCTCGGTGCTCAAGGCTTCGAACAGTTCCTCGCGGCTGGCACGCAGTCGGCCCTTCTTGTCCAGCACCTCGTGCATGGGCTGATCTTGGATCAGCGCCTTGACCATCGCCCGGGCGCTGGCGCCGTGGACGTCGGCCACCACCACGTTGATGCGGATGCCCGCATCCACCAGCACCTTGTGCAGCCGGTTCTTCTCCGCGCTGCACATCCCCACCAACTTCTGCCGCTGGCGCGCCACCAGCCGAAGCTGGCGGAAGTCCACCGGCGGGATGAACGACGCCCGCAGCAGCCCGGCACGCGCCAGCGTGGCCAGCCACTGCGCGTCAGCCATGTCAGTCTTGCGCCCCGGCACGGTCTTGACGTGATGCGCGTTGACGACCCACGCGATGATGCCCACCGCCTCCAGCGCAGCAAACGGGCTCTTCCAGTACACGCCCGTACTCTCCATGACCACCACCTCGGGCCTGATCTCCAGCGCCCACTGCGCCAGGGCGCGGCGGTCACGTTTGAAGGCTCCGAAGTCGCGCCTGCTGACCTCCACCCGGCCGTCGTCATGTTCGACAACGGCACATGCGGTGATCTTGGCCTGGTGAACATCCAGCGCGATGACGCGCTTGTGCATCGGGGTCAAATCCATTGCGGGGCTCCTGCAGCTTGAACAACAATCACAAGCGTGCGGGCCAGCACAGGTGCCGCCGACCAACGGCCTGCCGGGCAAGCCCGGCGGCTCTCTTTAATGTGGGCTGTCAGGCGCACTCAAACCCGCAAAGGCTTGGGCATCGCCCGCAGGCAATCCTGGGTACGAGTGGTCGGCAGCGGGTCAACTTAGCGATCGCGGTCAAGATGCCATCAAAAATTCGACCAACCTCTACCCGCGCTGGCCCGCACACCCGCCAGTGTCTTCCATCATCCAGGGTGACCCGCCTGGGTCATGAGACTTAGTGGGGGCTGTCAACCTTTACAGGTTCACTACGGGTTCCAGCTGAAGTAGCGTCGATACGCCGGTGCTGATGGATGCCCAGTTCTCGGCCGGGCTGTACTTTAGGTTGCCAAACAGCACTAGGTAGTCATTGAGATTTGGCGTCGAGCGAATTGAAGGGGTCATATGCGACTATTGGTGAATGCAACTCTGGCAACCTTCAGCACCCTGTCCACGGCGCACGTTGCCGCCGCCGAGCTTACGAACTTCTGGCGAGGTAGCACCTCTGTGTGCAACACCGTTTACGGCGCCCCAGGCGCCTACCCGACGGCATTGGAAGCCCTGCAGGCGACTCATGTCGCTTGCTTTGGCGCCACCGGTGTCTCTATCTCTGGGCATGGCAACTGCAACTCACCTCGCTCAGTCCGAACGGACAGCCTCTATAACCCGCGGCCACAAAGTGAAACCCAATGGGTGGGAGACAACAGAACCACGGTTGAGAGCTTCGCGGGCAGCTGCGGATCGAGTTCGAATAGTTGGATTTTCTATAACTTCGCCTATGCGAATCGTGTTGCCCTCGATGTTTTGGACCGATATCACGCTAAACCCGGGGTTTGTGCCGCTTTAGGCAATCCAATTCACCCATCAACCGGACATAAAACGCAGGCTGAACACATTGATTCCATGCGTATCGGCGGCCGAAGGCTCGTTGCGAACTACAACACCAAGCACAAAGTGCCGACATTGACTTCTTCACGACCGTTCTCAATCGATTTCGCCCCGTCGTTCGGACCTTTGTGGGCAAGTAGCTTTCACCAAAGCTTGGTCAGCCAAGGGAATAATAGGCAGGTTGTTCAGGCTTCACGTGGCTCTGGCGAATGGGTGAGCTTTTATCGGGGTTCATCCGGGCTGTATGCACCCGATGCAGATGTCTTTGATAGACTGATTTATCTCTCTGGTGGCGGGTGGCAATACTTTGATTACACTCACCAAGCTCTAGAACGATATGACTCGGCGGGTCGAATTCTCGAGATAAATTACGCGACGGGCGTCTGGATTTCTTACTCCTATAGCGATCAAGCAACGCCGCCAAACGTTGCTCCAGCCCCAGGATTAATTATTGCAGTTGAAGATCAGGCAGGCCGAAGTTTAAATTTCTATTATGAGCAGCCGGCAGGTTCAACGCAGCCTCGCATCCGCCAGATTGTCGGAGCGGACGGCCAAGCTGTTGATCTGCGGTATGACGCGGATGGAAACCTCAGCAGTCTGACTTGGCCAGATGGAACCCAGCGTGCCTATCTGTATGAGCGGTCAGACCTTCCCTGGGCTTTGACGGGAAGATTGGATGAGGGCGGCATCAGAGCAGCCACGTATACCTACGACCTTCAGGGACGTGCCGTTGCTACTGAGCGAGGCGGCGGCGCTGATCGTTTCAGCGTCAGCTACGCGACCCCACCATCTTGGAATGTGGTGGAAACTGTGGATTGGAATGCCAGAATTCTCTGGCGGGACCATTACTGGACTTTGCCGGAGGGCCTGGAGGTTGTTTCTCCCAACAATTCCGTGTCGCAGATGGCGTTTGCTCTTGTTCAAGGCTCACCGAGAGTGACGTCGTCCACTCAGCCTGCCGGATCGGGTTGTGCTGCCAGCAGCAGGGCTATTGAGTACGATTTAAGGGGCAATGCAACGCGAGACGACGATTTCAACGGAAATCGTACTTGCCGCGCATTTGGTTCAGCGCGCAACCTTGAGACGGTTCGGGTGGTAGGGTTAGCCGTTGGCGGCTCGTGCACTGTGACGGGTGCTGGTGTGGCGCTGCCTGCAGGAAGTCGCAAGGTAAGCACGGAGTGGCACCCTGACTGGTCGGTGAAGACTGGCGTGGCGGAGCCGAGCCGCCTCACGATGAGCGTGTACAACGGCCAGCCGGATCCGTTTAACGGTGGTGCGGTTGCAAGCTGCGCGCCGAGCACGGCGGTACTGCCGGACGGCAAGCCGATTGCGGTGCTGTGCAAGCAGGTGGAGCAGGCGACGACGGACGTTGATGGCAGCCAAGGCTTTTCTGCTGCGCCTCAGGTGGGGGTGGTCGCAAGGGTCATGCGTTGGACCTACAACCAATTCGGGCAGGTGCTGACCGAGACGGACCCGCTGAACAACACAACGACATACGAGTACTACGCAGACACGGCGTTCACGGGCGCTGACCCTAACGCTGTTGGACACACCAGAGGTGATCTCAAGCTCGTGACCAACGCGGCCGGCCAGCAGACCAAGTACAACAAGTACAACAAGAGCGGCAAGGTACTGGAATCAGAGGATGCGAATGACATCGTCACGACGCACACCTACGACGCGCGCCAGCGCCCAACCAGCACGAACGTGGGCGGTCTGATCACCACCATGGAGTACTGGCCCACGGGTTTGCTCAAGAAGGTCACTCAAGCTGATGGCAGCTACGTGCTTTATGGCTACGACGCCGCCCACCGCCTGACCAGCATCAGGGACAACCTGGGAAATAGCGTCACGTACACGCTGGACAACATGGGCAACCGCACCGCCGAGGAATTCAAGGACCCGGGCAACGCGCTGCGCCGCAGCCTGGGCCGCAGCATCGACGCGCTGGGCCGCGTCCAGCAAGTCACGGGCAGGGAGTGAACACCATGAAGAACCGTCGCAAACCCGTTCGCGTTCGGCTGCTGCTGAGCGTGGCCTTACTGGGCCTGAGTGCCAGTGCTATGCCGCAGATACCGCCGCCCCCTGTCTCCCCGGCGCCCGTGGTCGACCTCGAGTACGACGCCAAGGGCAACTTCAAGAAGTTGATTCAGGCCAAGAACCAACCCGGCTTCAACCTTGCGACCAGCCACGACTACGACGGCCTGAGCCGGCGCTTCAAGACCACCGATGCGCGGGGCAAGCCCACAGCCTTCGGCTACAACGGCCGCGAAGACCTCACCAGCGTCATCGACCCGCGGGGCCTGGTCACCCAGTACCCGCGCAACGGCTTGGGCGACGCGCTGAACCTCATCAGCCCCGATACCGGCACAGCCACGCACACCTTCGACGCCGCCGGCAACCTGCTGACCCGCAACGACAGCCGCGGCGTGTTGGCCACCTATGTCTACGATGCGCTCAACCGCCTGAGTTCAGTGACCTATTCGCAGTCCGGTCAGCCTAACCAATCGTTCATCTGGAACTATGACCAGACGGGGCCGGGCTTCAGCTACGGCATCGGGCGGCTGACCTCCACGCAGTTCCCCTCAGGATCGGCCACCTACGCGTACGACGCGCTGGGCCGGCTCGTGTCCACCACGCAGACCGTGACCTCGGGCACCACGGTCAGCCTGAGCACCGGCTACGGCTACGACGCAGCGGGCAACGTCACCAGCATCACCTACCCGTCGGGCCGCGTGCTCTACATCCCGCACAGTGGCGGCCAACCCACAGGCATGAGCTTGGCAGCGAATGCCACCGCGGGGGCCGTGGCGATGATCAGCAACCTGGACTTCGAACCGAGCCCGGGCGGGACCGGCCCGGCGCGCGCCTGGAACTGGCAGCTCAATAGCGGCGCGATGGCCCACACCCGGGTCTTCGATGTCTACGGACGCATGGTGCGCTACCCGCTGGGCGGCGCGCTGCGCGACCTCACCTACGACGCGGCCGACCGGATCGCCAGCTACACGCATTGGAACGCCAACACAGGCGCAGCGGTGACAGTCCTGAACCAGGGCTTTGGCTACGACGAACTGGGCCGGTTGACCACCATCACCACGGGTTCCGGCAGCTGGAGCATCGGGTACGACGACAACGGCAACCGCACTGCGGTGAGCAACACCGGCCCTGAGGGCCCCACCACGCGCAACTACGCCACCAGCCCAAGCAGCAACCGGCTGGACGGTCTGGATAACCCCGCTCGCAGTCTGACCTATGACGCTGCGGGCAACGTGGTCACTGATGCGCAGGCAACCCAATCGATCACCGCGGAGTTCGACCTGTCGGGACGGATGGTCGGCGCCTACAGCGTCGGGGCCCGCAACAGTAACGGTCGATATGTTTACGACACCTCTGGGTTGCGTGTCCTCAAACAGGCCCCGTGTTTCGGAAGCACGTGCACCCGAACTGACAATGCTTCTCGCTCCCACGCGAACCACTTTGTCTATGACCAAAGCGGCCAATTGCTGGGCGAGTATCGAAGCAACGGCAGCGTGGTGCGCGAATACGTCTGGCTGCAGGGCATGCCGGTGGCCGTGGTCGACGGTGCGGCAGCCAGCCCGCAGATCTACTACGTGCAGACCGACCACCTGGGCGCACCGCGCACGGTGATAGACCGCGCCGGCGTGCAGCGCTGGACATGGGTGGCTGAACCTTTTGGCAACAGCGCCCCGGTCGAGAATCCCGTGGGGTTCGGGACATTCACGCTGAACCTGCGCATGCCGGGGCAGTACTTCGATGCGGAGTCGGGGTTGCTGTACAACTGGAACCGGACGTATGACGCCAGTGTGGGGCGATACACCCAGTCCGATCCCATCGGGCTGGCGGGGGGGATCAATACTTATGCATATGTCGGGGGGAACCCTGTGAGCTACGTTGATCCCCTCGGCCTTGACCGCACGATTTGGTCGTCTCCGCCGGGTAGAAATAGCTTGGTCGAGGGCCCTCGGAACGGAAACTGGTGTGGCGGAAACTGGAGCGGCGGCGTTGTTCCGTCCGCGAATGGGGGTCGTGACGGGACTGCGCCCGCTGTCGATGGCATGGATTCTTGCTGCAAGGTTCATGATCAGTGCTACGCAAAGTGCGACGCCCTGCCGAAGGGTGCAGAGCAGGAGGCGTGTCGCGTTGCATGTGATCGTCCGTTTGTGCAATGCCTCAAGCGTCTAGACAACGACTGCACGAAGTGGTCTAGCCCGCCGAGGCAGAGCACGGAGAGCGATACGCAGCAATATCGAGACGATGCAATCAGGATCTTTAGTCGTCGCATCGATCAGTACGACCGCAGCGCTAGTCGCCGACCATGAGCGTGCGTAGAAGAGCGTTCTTGGTAAGCGTGGCTGCACTCTTTGCGGCTGCGGCCAATGGGCAAGCTAGAGCACAAGCAGATGTGACTGATCGGGCTCTTCGCTTCGCTCTGAACCTCTACACAGGCGTCCTGATGAAGGGGCACGAGTGGCTCGTGCCAGAGGTGCTTGAGAGTGATGCCTTCAAGGCGCGAGGCGGGCTAGCAGCGATGGGTCGACAGAGCACCAGTTATGCCCGGGAGTACGGCGGCGTCTCAAGCATTCAGATTGGATCACTGCAGATCGCCGGCGACGTGCATCGGATCGATGTGCTGGTTGCGTTCAAGGACGACGCGCGGCGCCGGGCAAGCCCAGCAATCGCGGAGCGCGAAGACATCATCTGGCGCTTGGCGGCCCGGAAACTCCGTGGTCGATGGCTGTTTGCGTTTGAGTAGTGGGCCTCGGCGCAGGCGCAGGCCAGAACGCACGCCACAACATCGACCGCCGAGCCCTGGGAGACCCGTATTCCTCATCGCCCAGTCCCCGCTGAACTCATGCCCAGTGCCCACCCCGATTTACGGTGAACTCGCGTCAGAGCGGCGCTACACCCAGTCCGATCCCATCGGGCTACAGGGCGGGATCAATACCTACGCTTACGCCGAAAGTCAGCCAACGAGGTACGTGGATCCCAGAGGGCTAATTAAGTGGTCCGGCACGTACCGCGCGCGAAGCCTCATTGAAGGTGTAGGCGCCCGTAGACCGAAGCAAAGTTGTCACACCTGCGAGGCTAAAGTTGTCACTCCGCCATTGATGACGATGACGGAATCGGCCAGAACTCAGCAATGACGCGGGCTTCCAAGGGGTTGCGAAGCAAAGTTGTCACCTCGCAATTGGCGCTGAGGCAGCGAAGCAAAGTTGTCACCGCCTTCTTGATAGGCAGAGCACTGCTGAAGATGCCGCTGCGATCAACCACCGAAGCGCGCTCGCGTGATCGCTCGACGGAGTTCGGGCGGTGCTGCTTGCGGTACCAGCCTGGCGCGCCAACCCGCGTAAGGCCGGCGGCACTCGGCACAGCGGAACGGCGAACCAAGCAGCTTTGCGTTAAGCCAGTACGGCGCAGACGCGCCGCAACCACGGCAATGTTCTTCGAGTGCGACGCCGTGCCAGGCGCAGCGACTCGCACCTGCGCGCTGATGCATCACGCCGTGATACGCCAGCGCCATGCACGGGGTGCAGAACCGAAGGTGATCGTGGATGCGCTGCTCTGCGCCCGTCTTGTGCAGGCCATCCGCCAGCGCCTTCCTAGGAATGGCAAAGGTCCTGGCCAGCAATGACACAGCCACATGGCTGTCGGAGGGTGGCACGCCTTCGTAGGGGTCGATCGCGCGTAGTGCAAGTTGCTTGGCCACGATGTGGCCCGGCAGTGCGTTCATGCGGGCTAGTTTCCACGCGATACCCACGATGGTCTCATGCGGGCACAGCCACCGGCGATTGAAGATGTACCCGTGCGACGGGCTCAGCCGCGCCTCGTCAAAGGTCAGGATCGGCAGCACGGCCAGGGTCCTACAGTGACGCTGCCCGCCTACGCGACCTCCAGGGCTCACCCTGTGGCCACCGCCATCTCCTTGCGAACCGCCAGCCGCGCCTGCACGTAGCCACAGGCCTTCACGGCGGCAACCCATCGGCTTTGGTCGGGCCGCTCGTGCTTCGCGTCGCCATCCCAGCAACCCTTGAGCATGATCTCCACGGCGCGTGCGAAGGACTCCATCGGGATCTCCAGCTCCCCCGGCAGGCCGTTCGTGAAGTGTAGTAAGGTTGATGCAAACAAGTAGTAAAACTATGACTGTCAACCAAATCGATCTATCACGGCAGTTCTGACAAGGGTCTTTGACGTTCACCTGTCGTAGGTAAACAGTAGTAAACGTATTACCGCCTGGTGTTACGTCGGCTCAACAACTCTCAGCAGATCGGGCAAGAGCGCGACCCAACGCGATTGCGCACCTCGTTGCGGCAGCATGCGGCGCACAAGCTGCAAGGCGAAGTCGTGCACCCGCGCCTCCTCGGCGACGAGTGCATCCAGGATCTGCCGGCCGTGGTCGACTTGTTGCTGCACCGTGAAACGCGACACCCAGCGCACGAGTGCAGTGGGCGGATGCAGCTGGGCCGTGCCGAGCGCCAGCGGGTGGCGACAGCCGCGCCAGTACATGGCGCACAGCAAGGCTGCCAGCGCTTGCCATTGATCGGCTGCGACGTTCAACCGCCACCGCCGCGCATCGAAACCACTTGCGAGTGCCGTCAACATGCGCGGCCGAATGTTCAGGGCGCTGCGCCGTCGTCGCTGCAGGGAGTTGAGTAAGGCTTCGGCGTCGCCCAGCAAATTGCGGATGTCGCTTCCTGACCTGGAGCGCCACTGGATCGGAACTGCGGGAAGTGGCCGCGCCCACGCAGCACTGCGCCCTTGCCAGCGCGCAAGCAGGGCCGTGCAGACCGCTTGCGATGTAGGTTCTGCGAATCGACCTTGCCGCGTCGGACGGCGGTGTTTGGGCGCTCCTTGCCACAGCGTGCTAAGTCGCCAAGCAAAGCGCCGCTGCGCCGGCGCGAAGACGACGTAGCGTCCGAGCAGCTGCAGCTCGTGTGGCGCCGGAATGAGGATGGGCAGCGGCATTGTGCCGCGGCTCAGCAGGCTGCCCGAACGGTCTGCTGCGCAGCCACGTAGCCCGACTCGCGCACGGCGCGCTCCCAGTGCGCGGGCCCGAGCTTCAACCCAATGCTGTCCCAGTCGGGCGCGGTGGTGAGAATCGCCTCGACCGCGCGGGTGAAGTAGTCCATCTGGATTTCGATGGCGCCAGGCAGTTGCGCGGCTGTATGCGCCTGCACGAAAGCGTTCCACAGATCAGCCGCTGAGTGTTCGAGCCGTAACCCGGCGCCCCAGGCCAGTGGACAGAAGAACTGCGTGAACGCCGGCCCGGATACCTCGGGGTACAGCGTTCTGTCGTAGCTGGCCAGGCAGGTGGCGGCGTCCTGCGCAGTGACGATGCCCCGAAAATTCAGCTGCTCGATCATGAACCGCGCCACGATCTGTTCGTCACCGGCGAGCTGGTACTGGGCCTTGTGTTCCATGAGCTGGGGTTGGCCCACGAGGAACGTGATTAGCCGCACGCCCTGCTGCGCCAGCTGGTCGTGCACGTCGCGCAGCCATTCCAGCGCATGTTTGGACAGGCGTTGCGACTCATCGCAGAACAGCACCACGATGTGGCCCGCGCGCAGCTGCGTTTGTTCGGTGAGCCGACGAGCCAGCGCGAATCGCTTCTGACAGACGCTGGCCGGCTGGGTGTCGCGCACGCCGGCTGCCGACAGCAGCGCGCTGAAGAATGGGCCCTCGAATTGGGTGCGGTGGTGTTCGCATGACATGCGCAGCACCAGCACAGACGGGCGGTGGCGGTTCAGATGCAGAGCGACATAGTCAATGGCGTGCGTCTTACCCATGCGTGGGCGCGCGTGCACCAGGGCGCCGGGAATGAGCAGGCGCACGCAGTGTTCGACCAGGTCCACCAGCTCCTCGATCGCCGCGGTGGCCACGCGGTAGTGCCGTCTGACCAAAGGGTGCAAGGCAAGCGTCGCTGATGCCGGCGATTGGGATGGCGCAGGTGGCGCGGCGCGCATGCCCAGAGGCTTGCGTCGACGTATCGATGGCGTGGCCGGGAGTTGTTGGGTCACCGTGGTGGGGGAAGGCTCGGACATCGCGACTCCAAATGGGGCGTGCCCGCGCGTGAGGCTCGGCCGCCAATACCGGCCGGAGGTTGGCGGGCCCGGCCGTCACCCGTTGGTTTGGGCCCCGTTCGTGCGACACCGGGCCCATTACAGGGCGCATCACAGGGCGCAACGCCGGCCGCCGCGGCTACCGCGAATAGCCCGGGTCGATGCGCAGCGGCGCCGCCTTGATTGGGCCGCTGACCAGCCCCGGCAGCGTGGCGCTGGGTTCAGCTTGTCTCGGCGACATGTTCAACTCCTTCTCTGTCAAGCTGAGGTCCGCGCTGGCCTGCCGCTTCGCTGCTCGTTCATGCTGCACGCGTGCGACGTCGCTGGCCGCGCGCTTGCTGCGACCCGCCTCCTTGCGCCGGTGCGCCAGGAACGCCTCGATGGGATCGTCACCAGCGGCGAAGTCCAGGTGGCGTAATCGCTTGGCCTTGAAGAACGCCTGGCGCAGCCACAGCGAGTGCACGTGGTTGCGCCAGGGTCCGGTGGCCAGCAACGGCTCCAGGATCTCACCCGCTGTCGTGATGACGACGAGCTGGCGAAGGTCCTGGGGATCGGCATGCACGCTCAGTGTTTGCCCGACAAGGCCCGGGCGGCCAGACAGCTGGGCGCTCGTGTAGCGCACATGCATGTACGTGATGTACGGGCGCTCGCCGCGCGCAAGCTGACCGCGAACTTGGCAGGACACGGGATCGTGAAGCAACTGAGGCTGCTCGCGCAGTAGCGTGGGCAGGATGCGGAGCCGCACGGCTGGGCGGCCGATGCCCAAGACATGACGGCGCATCATCTCCAGCGGCGTGAGCCCACCCAGACCCGCATGGGGCGTGCCGTGATAGTTCCAGATCGTGTGCTCCAGCAGCTCCTTCAACTCTTCGGAAGTGACGATCATCTGTAGCGATGAGTCCTTGCGCTGGCGCCGCGCGATGGCCTTCTCTTGAGCCTGCTGCTTGCGAGCGGGCAAGGCGCCCGGAAGCCGGTGCGACAGCGTGCTGCACAGGGTGCCGAAAAAGCGTTCGATGAAAGGCCGGTCGTCGGGCTCGTAGGCGGGCCCGAAGTCAGCGGTGCAACCCAGCGTGTCGCACAAAACATCCAAGCTGGTCGTGGCCAGGTGGGCACGGGCGTTGTCCAGGCGAATCTGACGCCAGCATGCGAACTGCGTCTGCGGCAGCGCCTGGGAGACAAAGCCACCACTGGCTATCAAGCGCAATCCCGGCAGGCCGAGCTCAGGCTGGGCAGCAGGCACGACGGCACGCTTCATGGTCTCGATCGCATCGAAGCGGTTGCATTCACGGCCCAGGCCCAGCGACCAGCCCAACACGCACCGTGTGGCCACATCGATCACGGCCAGCAACCACACACGCTCGATCTCGACGCTGTGCTCGCCGCCCAGCGGATCACGCTCAAGGATGACCTTCAGGCGCAGGTCGAGCTTGTGGGCATCAAATTCCACCGTGTCAAAGGCGTCGAGCACGGCCCGGGTGGATTGGCGCAGCGCTGAGGCGGGCTTGATGCGGGTGCCTGACGCGTGGGCAGCCACCGCATAGTTGTCGTCGATCCATGCGCGCAGCGTTCGGCCGAGCGAGCGCACCGCCTTGTCTTGCTG
>JBBQAW010000076.1:0-14400 GCA_038316815.1 Burkholderiales bacterium | reverse complement strand
CAGGGTGTCGGCCGGCAAGGCGCCCAACGCTGCGATCGAGCGCAGGTACAGCGGCAACGGGTCGGCTTCGGGTTCGATGTCGATCACGCTGACATTCGTCGAAATGCGCGGCAGCACCATATCGCCCGAGATCAGTACGCCCACGGCGGGGCAGTGCAGGGCGATGTGTTCGGGCGCGTGGCCGTAGCCGGCGATGCACTGCCAGGCCTGCCCGCCGATGTTCAGCGTCATGCCGTCCATCAGCCGCCGGTAGCGCCCGGGCACCTGCGGCACCATGCTGGCGTAGTAGTTGGCGCGTCCGCGTACCTTGGCCAGGGCTTCCGGGTCGCTCAGGCCATGCAGGGCAAAGAAATTCGCGGCGTTCTCGCCACCGAATCCGGTCGTCGTCTGGCTGGCGATGCGTGCGGCGTTCCAGTCGGTGGCGCTGATCCACAGCCTGCATTCGCGCTGCGGCGTCGTCCAGCGCTCGCACAGCCAGTGCGCCAGGCCGATGTGGTCGGGGTGCATGTGGGTGACCACCACGCGCAGCACCGGCAGGCCTGCCAGATCGTGCTCGAAGATCTGCTCCCAGGCGGCGCGTGTGACGTCGTTGGTGACGCCGCAATCGACAACGGTCCAGCCCTGGACTTCACCATCCGGGCCATCCTGCCGGTCGCGCAGCAGCCACAGGTTGATGTGATCGAGCGCAAAAGGCAGCGGCATGCGCAGCCAGCGGATGCCGGGCGCCACTTCGACCGTGGCGCCGGTGGCGGGCAGGGTGTCGCCGAAGGGGTAGCTCAGCGCAGCTTCGTTGGGGTTGGCCATGTGTTGCGCAGTCTAACGAGCTAGCATGCTGCGCAGCTTCACATAGGAGACAGCTCATGAACCTGCCAGGCTTGAACTTCATGCTCGGCGACGACATCGACGCGCTGCGCAACGCCGTGCGCGAATTCGCGCAGGCCGAAATCGCCCCGCGCGCGGCCGATATCGACCGCAGCGACCAGTTCCCGATGCACCTGTGGCGCCAGATGGGTGAACTCGGGGTGCTCGGCATCACCGTGCCCGAAGAAGACGGCGGCGCCGGCATGGGTTATCTGGCGCACATGGTGGCGATGGAAGAAATCAGCCGCGCCAGCGCCAGCATCGGCCTGAGCTACGGCGCGCACAGCAACCTGTGCGTGAACCAGCTCAAGCGCAACGGCACGGCGGCGCAGAAAAAGAAATACCTGCCGAAGCTGATCAGTGGCGAACACGTGGGCGCCTTGGCGATGAGCGAGACCGGCGCCGGCAGCGACGTCATCAGCATGAAGCTGAAAGCCGTCGAGTATGGCGGGGCTTATGTGCTCAACGGCACCAAGATGTGGATCACCAACGGCCCCGATGCCGACACGATGGTGGCGTATGCCAAGACAGAGCCCGAGCTCGGTGCCCGCGGCATCACCGCCTTCATCGTCGAGAAAGGCATGAAGGGCTTCAGCACCGCGCAGAAGCTGGACAAGCTGGGCATGCGCGGCAGCCACACCGGCGAGATGGTGTTCCAGGACGT
The DNA here is from genome assembly GCA_038316815.1 of Burkholderiales bacterium. Taxonomy (GTDB): domain Bacteria; phylum Pseudomonadota; class Gammaproteobacteria; order Burkholderiales; family Burkholderiaceae_C; genus Rubrivivax. The sequence goes on along the minus strand of JBBQAW010000076.1, from coordinate 12,875 downwards.
CGAGGTGCCCACCGAGAACATCCTGGGCACGCTGAACGGTGGCGCGCGCGTGCTGATGAGCGGCCTGGACTACGAACGCGCGGTGCTGGCCGCCGGGCCCATCGGCATCATGCAGGCGGTGATGGACAACGTCATCCCGTACACCCACGACAGGAAGCAATTCGGGCAATCGATCGGCGAATTCCAGCTCATCCAGGGCAAGGTGGCCGACATGTACACCGTGCTGCAGGCCGGCCGTGCCTTTTGCTACACCGTCGGCAAAAACCTGGACATGCTGGGCGCTGAACATGTCCGCCAGGTGCGCAAAGACTGCGCTAGCGTCATCTTGTGGTGTGCTGAGAAGGCCACCTGGATGGCGGGCGAAGGCATCCAGATCTTCGGCGGCAACGGTTACATCAACGACTACCCGCTGGGCCGGCTGTGGCGTGATGCCAAGCTGTACGAGATTGGCGCGGGCACGAGCGAAATCCGCCGCATGCTCATCGGCCGCGAACTGTTCGCGGAAACGATGTGAGTTTTCCCACCGTGCCCCTGTCCCAACCCGGCTTCAGCCTACGTGCCTGGGCGCACAACGACGCCATGGCGCTGGCCCACGTGGCCGGCGACGACAAGGTCTGGTGCTGGATGAGCGATTCTTTCCCGCATCCCTACACGCTGGCAGTGGCGCAGCACTGGGTGGACCGGGGGCATGTGGAATTCGGTGGCGAAAACTGCGCCGTCAGCTGGGACGGCGTGGCTGTCGGCGGCGCCGGTTTCCACCCGGGCAGCAGCTTCCTGCGCTGCAATGCCGAGATCGGCTACTACCTGGCGCCGCCCATCTGGGGCCGTGGCGTGGGCACGGCCGTGGTGGCGGCGCTGACGAAGCTGGCCTTCGCCTTGCCCGAAGTGACGCGCGTGTTTGCACCCGTGCATGGCGGCAATGCGGCGTCGATGCGCATTCTTGAGAAGAACGGTTTTGTTTGTGAAGGCACGCAGCGGCTGTCGGTCTTCAAGGCCGGGCAGGTCATCGACCGGGTGATCTGGGCGACTTACCGCGAACCCAAGTCGCTCGCACTGGGTTAATCTGCAACGCCTGACTTCACGAGGAGTTGCTGCCATGGGACATGTCACCCCCCACGAAGCCTTGGCGATTCGCTGGGCTGAGTTGTGCAACGACCCGCTGCTGCGCAACCTGCCGGGCAAGTTGGAACTGAACGCTTACGGGGTGATCGAGATGAGCCCAGCCAGCAACCGCCATGGCATCCGGCAAGCGGCCATCAGTCACGCCTTGACGACACAACTGCCGGCAGGCACAGCCATGGTCGAGTGCTCAGTTGTCACGCCCGAGGGGGTACGCGTCCCCGATGTCGCTTGGGCCTCGGCCGAGTTCATGGCGCGCCATGGCGATGTCACGCCATTTCCCGAGGCACCCGAAATCTGCGTTGAGGTGCGTTCGCCGTCGAACACGGATGCCGAGTTGGAATTCAAGAGGCAGCTGTTTCTAAACGCAGGCGCGGTGGAAGTGTGGATCGTGGCCGAAGCTGGAGGCTGGGAAGTCTTTGACGGCCAGGGCGAACAGAAGACCAGCCGCTACGGAGTGACGTTACCGCCGGGTTGAAGCCCGGCGTCAGACGTCCTGACGCGAGTTCCGGGGCGGTTTCAGCACGCCGCCCGCGCCGTAAACTGGTTGCATGAGCCAGGCCCTGACCGAACTTTTCGACAGCAACCGCCACTGGGCCGCCGCCACGCAGTCCCGAGACCCCGGTTTTTTCAGCCGCCTGCTGGCCCAGCAGACGCCGCAGTACCTGTGGATCGGCTGTGCCGACAGCCGCGTGCCCGCCAACGAAATCCTGGGCCTGCTGCCGGGTGACGTGTTCGTGCACCGCAACCTCGGCAACGTGGTGGTGCACAGCGATCTGAACGCGCTATCGGTGATGCAGTACGCCATCGACCAGCTGCGCGTCAGCCACATCATGGTGGTGGGCCACTACGGTTGCGGCGGCGTCAGCGCGGCGCTGCACAACCGGCGCGTGGGCCTGGCCGACAACTGGCTGCGCCACGTGCAGGACGTGCGCCACAAACACCGCAGCTTCATCGACGCACTGCCTGACGACGAAGCCCGGCTGCGTGCGCTGTGCGAGCTGAACGTGCTGGAACAATCGCTGAACGTCTGCGGCACCACGGTCGTGCAGGACGCCTGGGCGCGCGGACACGGCGTGGTGGTGCATGCCTGGGTCTACGGCTTGCACAACGGGTTGCTGGACGACTTGCAGATCAATGCCCATTCGGCTGCCGATGTCGAACCTGCCTATGCCGGTGCCGTGCAAGCCTTGTACGTCAGGCATGGCAAGCAGGCCGGGCATGCCCCGCCCGCCCTGCCCGGCGTGCCCGCTTTGCCAAGAGTCACCGCCTGAAAGCCGACCGATGTTTCCGAACCGCCTGACCGACAGCCGCGCTTTCGACATTGCACAGGCCTTGCGCGACGGCTTCGACCGCCATTACCGCCTGTTTCGCGCCACCAGTGCCCAGGCCAAGCAGCGTTTCGAAGCCGCAGACTGGGCCGGGCAGCAGACAGCGCAGCGCGCGCGCATCGACTTCTACGACCTGCGCGTGAACGAAGCCGTGGCGCGGCTGCGGGACGAATTCCACGTGGCTGATCTGTCGCAAGACAGCTGGCAGCAGGCCAAGCTGCATTACATCGGCCTGCTGACCAACCACCACCAGCCCGAATTGGCCGAAACGTTTTTCAATTCGGTCACCTCGAAGGTGCTGGACCGCAGCTACTACAAGAACGACTTCATCTTCGTGCGGCCAGCCATCAGCACTGAATACATTGAGAACGACGCCCCGGCCTCGATGCCTACCTACCGCGCTTACTACCCCAGCAAGACCAACCTGCACGAAATCTGGCTGCGCATCGTCAACAACTTTCAGCTTGCGCTGCCCTTCGAAGACCTGGACCGCGATGTTGCGCAGGTCGTGCAGGCCATGGGCTCTGAACTCGGCGGCTTCCGGCCGCGGCCCAATTTCCAGATTCAGGTTCTGTCGAGCCTGTTCTACCGGAACAAGGGCGCCTACGTGGTGGGCAAGATCATCAACGGCTTCAACGAGACAGCCTTCGCCTTGCCCATCGTGCATGCCTGCGACCCGGGCCCGGGCCCGCTGACGATTGACGCAGCGCTGTTCGGCGAAGACGAACTGCTGCTGATCTTCAGCTATGCCCGCGCGTACTTCATGGTGGACATGGAAATTCCGTCGGCCACGGTGCAGTTCCTGCGCAGCCTGATGCCGCGCAAGCCGCGCACTGAGCTTTACAACAGCCTGGGGCTGCAGAAGCACGGCAAGAACCTGTTCTACCGCGACTTCCTGGCCCACCTGCGGCATTCGTCAGACGCATTCCGCATCGCCCCGGGCATCAAGGGCATGGTCATGCTGGTCTTCGACCTGCCGTCGTTCCCGTACGTCTTCAAGGTCATCAAGGACTTCTATCCCCCGCCCAAAGACACCACGCGAGAACAGATCAAGAGCAAGTACCTGCTGGTCAAGCAGCACGACCGCGTGGGCCGCATGGCCGACACGCTGGAATACAGCACCGTGGCCTTTCCGCGAAATCGTTTCGAACCTGAACTGATCGCCGAACTGCAGCACTTCTGCCCCAGCCTGCTGGAATTTGGCGTGCAGGATGGCGTCGAGATGATCCTGATCAAGCACCTGTACATCGAACGGCGCATGATCCCGCTGAACATGTACCTGCAGGAAGCCACGCCCGAGCAGATGGCGCATGCGGTGCAGGAATACGGCAATGCCATCAAGGACCTGGTGGCAGCCAACATCTTTCCGGGCGACATGCTGTGGAAGAACTTCGGCGTCACGCGCCACGGCAAGGTGGTGTTCTACGACTATGACGAGATCGAATACATCACCGAATGCAACTTTCGCCGCGTGCCCACACCGCGCAACGAAGAAGAAGAGATGAGCGGCGAGATCTGGTATTCGGTCGGCCCGAAAGATGTGTTCCCCGAAACCTTTGCGCCCTTTTTATTGGGCAACCCTCAGGTTCGTGAAACCTTTATGGCGCACCATGCCGACTTGCTGGACGCCGGCTTCTGGCAAATTCACAAAGAACGCATCGCAGCCGGCCACGTGCACGACGTGTTTCCGTACGAGCCGCACAAGCGCTTCATCGCGCAGCGGCGTGTTTCTTCTGCCCCTGTCGATACTCCGTCCTCTGTCTCGTCTTCTGTCCCGTCCGCTGTGCCGTCCGCTGTCCCGTCCACTACCACCCCCACCGCCAACTCACCAAGCCCCTGAAGGAGCCCCATCATGGCTGAATCCATCGTCATCGTTTCCGCTGCCCGCACGCCCATCGGCGGCCTTTTGGGCGACCTGTCCGGCCTGCAAGCCTGGGAACTGGGCGCCGTCGCTGTCAAGGCCGCCGTTGAACGATCCGGCGTGCCCGGCGACGCCTTCGACGAAGTGCTGCTGGGCAACTGCCTGATGGCCGGCCAGGGCCAGGCCCCGGCGCGCCAGGCCATGCGCAAGGCCGGCCTGCCCGACAGCGTGGGTGCCGTCACCCTGACCAAGATGTGCGGCAGCGGCATGCGCGCCATGATGTTCGCGCACGACATGCTGGCCGCTGGCAGTGCCAGCGCCGTGGTAGCGGGCGGCATGGAAAGCATGACCAATGCGCCGCACCTGATGTTTGCGCGCAAGGGCGTGCGCTACGGCGCTGCCACGATGTACGACCACATGGCCATCGACGGCCTGGAAGACGCCTACCAGCGCGGCCAGGCCATGGGCGTTTTCGCAGAGCAATGCGTGGCCAAGTACGCCTTTACGCGTGAAGCGCAAGACGCGTTCGCCATCGCCAGCACCCAGCGCAGCAAGGCCGCCAACGAAAACGGCAGTTTCGACTGGGAAATGGCGCCGGTCACGCTGGTCAGCAAGGCCGGCGAGACGGTGATGAAGTTCGACGAACAACCCTTCAAGGCCAAGCTCGACAAGATTCCCGGCCTGAAGCCCGCGTTCAAGAAAGACGGCACGATCACGGCCGCCAACGCCAGCAGCATCAGCGATGGCGCTGCCGCCCTGGTGATGGTGCGCGAAAGCACGGCCGTGCAGATGGGGCTGAAGCCCATCGCTCGCGTCGTTGCCCACGCCGTGCACGCGCAGGCGCCGGAATGGTTCACCACCGCTCCGGTGGGCGCGATTCAAAAGGTGCTGAAGAAGGCCGGCTGGCAGGCCAGCCAGGTGGACCTGTGGGAAGTGAACGAAGCCTTCGCCGCCGTGACGATGGCCGCGATGACCGAGTTCAAGCTGGCGCACGAGATCGTCAACATCCACGGCGGCGCCTGCGCCCTGGGCCACCCCATCGGCGCCAGCGGTGCGCGCATCGTCGCTACCTTGCTGGGCGCACTGCGCAAACAAGGCAAGACGCGGGGGGTCGCGGCCCTGTGCATCGGCGGCGGCGAGGCCACGGCGATGGCGGTCGAACTGCTCTGACGCGCCCGCCTTGGCCGGCCTGCTGCCCGACGCCGCGCAGGCGGTTGCCTTCGCGCTGGCCGTGCTGGTGCTCAACGCCACACCCGGCGCCGACCTGCTGCTGACCCTGGGCCGCAGCCTGCAGGGCGGTGCCCGCGCCGGGTTGGCCACGGCCCTGGGCATCAACGCCGGTTGCGTCGTGCATGCGTTGAGCGCGGCTTTCGGGCTGGCGGCTTTGCTGGCTGTGCTGCCGGGCCTGTTCGCAGCGCTGCAGTGGCTGGGTGCGGTCTACCTGGCCTGGTTGGGGCTGGCTTTGTGGCGGCAGGCCTGGCGCACCGCCTCCACCCCCGCCCCCTCCCCTATCCCCGTCCCCGTCCCCGTCCCCGTCCCCTTCCCCGTCTCCGCCATTGGGTCAGGGGGGTTCGACAGCGCAGCAAGTGCGCCGCAGGGCGGTGCGGTCAGCCAGCCCCGCACGATGTGGGCCGAATTCCGCGTCGGGCTGCTGACGAACGTGCTGAACCCCAAGGTTGCCGTTTTCTTCCTCGCATTCCTGCCGCCCTTCGTGCCTGCTGCCAGCCCCAGCCGCACAGCCAGTTTTCTTCTGCTGGGGGCCTGGTTCGTGGTGCAGAGCACGGTCTTCCTGTTCGGGATCGTGGCCCTGGCTGGCCGGCTGCGACGCTGGCAAACTCCGGTTCCTGTGCGGCGCATGGCGGGGGCCCTGGGAGGGACACTCTTCATGCTGCTGGCGTGGCGCCTTTTGGCGGCCCGGCCGTCAGCCGTTTGACGCTAGGCTTTGATGCCTTTATGCCCTGATGCCCGGCGGCCGCCGGACTGTCGGCGCCAAAGTTTCCCCAGCACTACGATGGTTCGAACGATGCCTACATTAGAAGACACCCCGCTCATCCGCATGGGCGATTCGTTCCAGACCCAGGTTCGCTACACGCGCGAACAGATCATCCAGTTCGCGCGCCTCACCGGTGACGCCAACCCCCTGCACCACGACCGCCAGGCGGCAGAACGGGCCAGCTTCGGCGAAATCATCGCCAGCGGCCAGCAAACCGCCAGCCAGATGATGGGCGTGGTGGCGACCCACTTCAGCCGCCGCGGCGACGGCGTGCCGCGCGAGATGCTTTGCCTGAATTTCAACTTCGCCTTCCGTTCGCCCATCTTTGCAGAGCAGGACATCGTCATCGCCTGGCTGGTCAGTGAAGTCGAACGCAACAGCAAGCGCGGCGGCTACATCGGCCATCTCGATGGTACGGCCAGCGTGGGCGGGCGGGCGTGCGTGGTGGGTCGCGGCACCATCCTGGTCACGCGTGCCGCGGTGCGCGCCTCGTGAAGCTGCGGCTGTCTATGGCGTCTGTGGCGTTTGTGGCGTCCGTGGCCTTTGTCGTGCCTGTCGTGCCTGTTGTGCCTGTCATGCCTGTCGTGCCTGTCGTGCCTGTTGCGGCCCCGGCGCTGCAGGCGCCGAACTGAAACCCCACTGCCCCGGAGCGCACCCCCATGCTGCTTTCAGAAGACCATCTCGCCGTGCAGGACGCCGTGCGCACCTTCGTGCAAGCCGAAGTCGCCCCCCACGCCGCCGCCTGGGACAAGACCCACAGTTTCCCGAAGGCTGCTTTGCGTGGCCTGGCTGAACTGGGCTGCTACGGCGTGGCCGTGCCGGCTGATCAAGGCGGTGCCGGGCTGGACTACCTGGCCCTGGCCGTGATCCTGGAAGAGATTGCGGCCGGCGACGGTGCCACCAGCACCATCGTCAGCGTCAACAACTGCCCCGTCTGCAGCATTCTGATGGCGTATGCCAACGCCGAGCAGCAGGCACGCTTTCTGATGCCGCTGGCGCGCGGGCAGATGCTGGGCGCCTTCTGCCTGACCGAGCCGCACGTGGGAAGCGAAGCCGGGGGGCTGAAGACCACGGCCGTGCGTATCCCGGACGGGGACGGAGACCACTACGTCATCAACGGCGTCAAGCAGTTCATCACCAGCGGCAAGAACGGCGATGTGGCCATCGTCATGGCCGTCACCGACAAGGCCGCGGGCAAGAAGGGCATCAGCGCCTTCATCGTGCCGACCGCCACACCCGGCTACACCGTGGCGCGGGTCGAAGACAAGCTGGGCCAGCACGCCAGCGACACGGCGCAGATCGTGTTCGACAACTGTCGCGTGCCGGCGGCCAACCGCCTGGGCGAAGAAGGGCAGGGGCTGAAGATTGCGCTGTCGGGGCTGGAAGGCGGGCGCATCGGCATCGCCAGCCAGGCGTTGGGTATGGCGCGAGCGGCGTTCGACGCTGCGCTGGCCTACAGCAAAGACCGCACCAGCTTCGGCCAGCCCATCTTTCAGCACCAGGCGGTGCAGTTCAAGCTGGCCGATATGGCCACGCAGATCGAGGTTTCGCGCCAGATGATCCACCACGCCGCGGCGCTGAAGGACGCCGGCCGCCCGTGCCTGAAAGAAGCCGCGATGGCCAAGCTCTTCGCCAGCGAGATGGCCGAGAAGGTGTGCAGCGCCGCCATCCAGGTCTTCGGCGGTTACGGCTACGTCAGCGACTTTCCGGTCGAGCGCATCTACCGCGACGTGCGCGTGTGCCAGATCTACGAAGGCACGTCGGAAGTGCAGAAAATCTTGATCGGCCGCGCGCTGGCGTGATGGCCGCCAACACGTGACCAACGTTCCTGCGTGACGAAACTTCCCGCGTGACGACGCCCCTGCAGTACGCCCTGCCCGAAGCCGCGGCCCGCCGCGTGTTGATGCTGCAGGCGTTTGAATCAGCCGGCACCGATTCGCCCTTGTGGACGCCCGAAGACCGCAGCTGGGCCACACGCCTGGCACGCGAGGAAGGCACCCCCAACGCCAGCCCGCCGCAGGCCCTCGACACGCGTGCCACACACGCCCTGCAGCGCCTGGCCCCGCGCGACAAGGCCGTGGCCCGCAGCCTGGCTGCGCGCATGTGGCGCACCGCCTGGGTGCCCGTGGTGCTGGGCCTGGCCTTGGTGGCCGGCATCGCGGTCGACGCCATCGGCGGCACCCAGCGCATCAACCTGCTGGCGCCGCCGGTGTGGGTGGTGATTGCCTGGAACCTGGCCGTCTACCTGGGTCTGCTGTTGCCCAGGCCCGAAGTGCCACGCGGCCTGCGAGCGCTGCTCGCGCGGCGGCTGGTGGGCGGCAGTGGCGGCAGCGTGCCACTGCGTGCCTATGCCGCCGCCTGGGCCCAGGCCAGCCTGCCGCTGGCGGCAGCGCGTGCCGCTGTGCTGCTGCACGTAGCGGCCGCCGCGCTGGCGCTGGGCCTGGTGGCCGGCCTGTACGTGCGCGGCCTGGTGCTGGACTACCGCGTCGGCTGGGAAAGCACCTTTCTGGACCCAGCCGCCGTGCGCGCGGTGCTGGCCACTTTGCTGGCCCCGGGCAGTGCGGCCACCGGCATTGCCGTGCCAGACGAGGTCGCCATCGCCGCGCTGCGCCTGAACCCGGGCGTACCGGCCACGGCCAGTGCGGCCGACTGGATTCACCTCTACGCCGCGATGCTGGCCTTGTTCGTCATCCTGCCGCGGCTGGCCCTGGCCCTGCTGGCGGGTTCGCGCGCCGCCTGGCGCGCCAGGCATGTGGCCCTGCCGCTGGGCGAACCGTACTTCCAGCGCTTGCTGCGCGAACTGCAAAGCGCCCAGGCCCATGTGCAGGTGCTGCCGCTGGGCGCGGCGCCCAGCCCCCAGGCCACGCTGGCCTTGCGTGAATGGCTGGCCGCGGCCTGTGGCGAAGGCCTGCAGTTGCGCCTGGCGCCCGCCACGCCCTATGGGCAGGAGGACACCCTCCAAGCGCAAACGCCTGATCCGGGCACGACCTTGCGCGTGTTGCTGGTGGACCTGGGCAATACACCCGAAGACGACACCCAGGGTCGCGCCATCGGCGTGTTGAAGGTTCAGCAGGCGGCACGGCAGACCGCACAGCAAATGGCGCCGGGCGCGCAACTGCTGGTCCTGGCCGATGAAACCGCCTTTCGGCGTCGTTTCGCGCAACTGCCGGCCCGCCTGGCCGAACGCCGCGCCGCCTGGCAGGCATTTGCCGATGGGCATGGTGCAGCCTTCCTGGGCATCGACCTGGAACAGCCCGACATCGCTGGCGCCGAAGTGGCTTTGCAGGCCGCGCTGCAGGCAGCCATGCAGGCATCGGTAAAAGATATGCCCCGTCGATGAGCCGCATCACGCTCAGCCTGGTCAGCCACACCAACGTCGGCAAGACGACCTTGGCGCGCACCCTGCTGGTGGCTGACGTCGGCGAGGTGCGCGACGCACCCCACGTGACCGAATTCGCCGATGGCCACGAACTCATCGCCACGGCTGAGGGCGACCGCCTGCGCCTGTGGGACACGCCGGGCTTCGGCGACAGCGCGCGCTTGGCCAAGCGTTTGCTGGCCAGCGGCAACCCGCTGGGCTGGTTTCTCAGCGAGGTCTGGGACCGCTGGGCCGACCGCGGCTTCTGGGCCAGCCAGCAGGCCATGCGCCATGTGCAGACTGAAAGTGATGTCGTGCTGTACCTCGTCAACGCCAGCGAAAGCCCGGCCGGCGCTGGCTACGTGGCGCCCGAGATGGACTTGCTGACGTGGGTTGGCAAACCCGTTCTGGTGCTCTTGAATCAGCTGGGCGAACCGCAGGCCCCAGAACGTGAAGCCGCCGATGTGCAGGCCTGGCGTGAACACCTGGCGCGCTGGCCGCTGGTGCAGGCCGTGTTGCCTCTGGACGCTTTTGCGCGCTGCTGGGTTCACGAGCAGACCTTGCTGCAGGCCGTGCAACGGCTGTTGCAGGGGCCGCTGAATGGGCTGCAAAACGGGCTGCAGAACGGGCCGCAGGAAGGGAAACAAGCGGCAGCGATGGCGCGGCTTTCTGCGGCCTGGGCGGCACGCAACCAGACGCGTTTCGACGCCAGCATGCAGGTGCTGGCGCAAAGCCTGGCGCACATGGCGCTGGCGCGTACCGCCGTGGCCGAAGGCCCGAGCCTGCGCGACCGCCTGCGCGGCCTGGGCAGCACGCTGGGCGCGGTGTTGTCTGGCGGGCCGGGTGCCGGCACCGTGCATGCGCAGGCCGACGCAGCTGCCCGCGATGGTGCGTCTGGACCTACCCCTGCCGAACAGGCACTGGCCGCCACCCTGCAGGCCGAAGTGCAGGCCAGCACCGACGGCCTTTTGGCCCTGCACGGCCTGGCCGGCAGGGCGCGAGCCGAAATCCTGCAGCGCGTGGCCGGCCAGTTCGCACTGCGCCAGCGCGTGCCCGAGGGCAAGGCTGCTCTCGTGGGCGGTGCCGTCACCGGCGCTCTGGCCGGGCTGAAGGCCGACATCGCCAGCGGCGGCCTGACGCTGGGCGGCGGCTTGCTTGCCGGGGCCTTGTTGGGCGCCCTTGGCGCGGCCGGCGTGGCCCGCGGCGTGAACGTCGTGCGCGGCACCGACCAGAGCTGGCTGCGCGTGGCCGACGACGCCATGCTGGCCCTGGTGGAATCGGCCGTCTTGCGTTACCTGGCGGTGGCCCACTTCGGCCGTGGGCGTGGCGAATGGGTGCAGGGCGAAGCCCCGCTGCACTGGCCTGCCACGGTGGCCGCCGCCCTGGCCACGCAACAGGCGGCACTGCTGGCGTTGTGGGCCGAACGCGACCCCAGGGCCCCCGCCGATGCTGCTGCCGACCCCGCCCCGCTGGCCCAAGCCCTGCAGCCGCTGCTGGCCGCTGCCGTGCGCGACACGCTGGCCCGGCTGTACCCGGCGGCCACCCATAATCCAGCCGCATGAAAATCGTGATCCTTGGGGCCGGGCGCGTGGGTGAGAGCGTTGCTGAGAGTCTGGTGTCCGAGCGCAACGACATCACGATCATCGACACCGACCCCGTCCGGCTGAAATACCTGCAAGAACGGCTGGACCTGCGCGGCGTGGTCGGCAACGGCATCCAGCCCAGCGTGCTGCGCGACGCCGGCATCGAAGACGCCGACATGCTGATTTCCTGCGCTCCGATGGACGAGACCAACCTCGTGGTGTGCAAAGTGGCGCACGACCTGTTCAACGTGCCGACCACCATTGCCCGCATCCGCAGCCCCGAATTCCAGAACGGCAGCCCGCTGCTGGGCAAGTCCGGCTTTGGCGTCGACGAGGTCATCTGCCCCGAGCAAAGCGTGACCGCGTACATCCGCAAGCTCATCGAATACCCAGAAGCGCTGCAGGTGCTGGAATTCGCGCATGGCCTGGTCAGTCTGATCGCGGTGCGCGCGCTGGCCGGCGGACCGCTGGTGCAGCACAGCCTGGCCGAGATTCCAGACCTGGTACCAGGCGTGGACATGCGCATCGTGGCCATCTACCGGCTGGACAAAGCGCTGACGGCGCTGGACGGCAGCACGCGCATCGAGCCTGGCGACGAGGTCTTCGTGCTGGCTGCCACCGAACACATTCGCACGGTGCTGGGTGCGCTGAGCCGCGTCGACGAACGCCCGGTGCGGCGGCTGATGCTGGCCGGCGGGGGCCGTGTGGGCCTGCGCCTGGCGCGTGAGCTGAACGCGAAGTACGAAATCAAGATCATCGAGAGCAGCGACAAGCGCTGCGAGTACCTGGCGACCGAACTGCCTTCGAACGTGCTGGTGCTCAAAGGCGACGGCACCGACGAAGACCTGCTGGTCGATGAGAACGTCGACCAGATGGACCTGTTCATCGCCCTGACCAGCGATGACGAAGACAACATCATGAGCTGCCTGCTCGCCAAGCGCCTGGGCGCGCGGCGCGTGCTGGCCCTGATCAACCGCCGCGCTTACGCCGACCTGGTGCAGGGCACGCAGATCGACATCGCCATTTCGCCCGCGCATGCTGTCATCGGCGAGCTGCTGGCCTATGTGCGCCGTGGCGACGTCGAAGCCGTTCACAGCCTGCGCCGCGGCGCGGCCGAGGCCCTGGAAGCCATCGTGCGCGGCGACCGCAAAACCTGCCGCATGGCCGGCCGCCGCATCGACGAAGTGGGGCTGCCCGCTGGCGCCCAGGTGGGCGCCATCGTGCGCGGTCTGCACCGCGCCGACGGCAGCGAAGCAGCCGCAGGCGATGCCTCGCCACAGGTGATCATCGCCCACCACGACACGCAAGTTCTGACCAACGACCACGTCATCATTTTCGTGCCAGGCAAGCGCATGGTGCGCGAAGTGGAAAAACTTTTCCAGGTCAGCGCGACGTTTCTCTTCTGATGTTCAGACTGGCCGCTTTCGGCCCATTGCGTTCGTTCGTTCGTTCGTCTGTCCGTTCGATGCTTTTCACTAGCTTGCTTGCTTGTTCCCCAAGCAAAGGCGGGCTTGGCTTGGCTGCGGCGCTTATGTTCGGCGGTCGCCGCTGCGCGCCGACTCCCCTGCGATGCTCGGTCCCGCGGCCCCATCGCGGAACTCGCTTCGTTCGCTTCGCTCTCTACGCTCAA
>JBBQAW010000075.1:0-14401 GCA_038316815.1 Burkholderiales bacterium | reverse complement strand
AGTGCGCGGCGCATGCCGAGAATGCCAGGAGGAGCCGAGATGGCTCTGCACCCCACCATGCGAGCCGAATCGACACGATGACCGTCTCTCGCCCAAGTCCACACCTTCTGATGCGCTTGGCCGATCTATGGCGGCACGAGTTCCACGTCTATCGCTCCCCCGACAGCGAATCGGCCGAGTTGCGCGCACACTTCGTGCGGTCAGTGACGCGGTTGTCGCCGTTGATGATGGGGGCGAACCTCTTCAATGCGGTGCTGGTGATCATGGCGGTGCACGACCAGTTGCCGCTGTTCGAACAGATCGCCTGGCTCGTGGCGCTGGTCATGCTGTGGGCTCCGGTACTACGGGCCTGGCTTCATCACCGCGGGCGGAATGCGGCCACGGCGTCGCGACGGGCCATCCGCAGCGTGGTGTGGAACGCCGGCGTGCTCGCGCTCGCCTGGGGCGTACCGATGATTTTTTGGTTTCCGAACGGCAGCCCCGACGTGCAGCTGTTGCTGGCTGTCGTCGTGCTGGGCATGTTGTGCGGTGGGGCGTTCGGGATGGCGTCTGTGCCGATGGCGTCGCTCTTGTACATCGCGGTACTGGGCGGCGCGAGCATGATTGCGCTGGCTGTCAGCACACTCCCCCTGAGCCATTACCTGATGGGGTTGCTTGCGATGTACATGCTGGCCCTGGGCCTGTTCGTACTGGCCACGGCGCGCCTGTTCAGTGGCCGCCTGGCCTCGCAGCGCGAGGCAGCGCGCCAGACCGAGGCGGCGCGCCAGGGAGAGATCGCTGGGTTGTTGCTGCGCGACTTCGAAGAACATGCCAGCGACCTGCTGTGGGCAGTGGGGCCGGGCGGTTGGCTGACCCATGTCTCGCCGCGGATGGTGCAGTCCCTGGGCCAAGAGGTCGCCGAGTTGCAGACACGGACACTGTTGGACGCGCTGTCGCGGTGTGGCAACGATGGGGGATCTGTTGAACATCTGGCTGCACTGAGGACGGCGCTGGCACTGGGGCGCGGTTTTCGTGACATGGCGCTGCCGGTGCACACCGCGCAGGGGCGGCGTTGGTGGTCGATCACGGCGAAGCCCCTGCTCGATGCGGGCGGCGCCGCATCCGGGTGGCGCGGTGTGATCACCGACATCACGCAAGCCCGCGAATCTCAGGCCCGCCTGGCGACGTTGGCGCATTTCGACTCGCTCACCGGCGTGGCCAACCGCGCGCAGTTTCATGAGCGGCTGATGCGAGCAATGGCTGAGCTGGCCTCTTGCGGCCGACCCTTCACGCTGATGTATCTGGACGTGGACCATTTCAAGTCGATCAACGACACGCTGGGTCACGCCTGCGGCGATGCCGTACTGGTAGTGGTGGCGCAGCGCCTGCAAGCCTGCGTGCGCCCTGCAGACCTTGTCGCACGCATGGGCGGCGACGAGTTTGCGCTGCTTGTGGATGGTGGCGATCCTGAGCTTGCGCAGATGCTGGCCCAGCGCGTCGTGCACACGCTTTGTCAGCCTGGCGAAGCCCTGGGGCGGCAGATCCAGCTTGGCGTCAGTGCTGGCGTTGCGATGTCACCGGAGCACGGGCGCTCTCTCGACGAATTGATGTGCAATGCCGACCTGGCGCTGTATGCAGCCAAGGAGGCCGGACGTGGTCGCTACCAGATGTTTTCGCCGCACTTGGGCGAACGCCACCGCCGCAGAATCACCATCGCTCGATCGCTGCGCGGCGCCGAGGCCCGTGGCGAACTGCATTTGCATTGGCAACCGCAGGTAGACATTGCCGGCTGGACAATCCACGCAGCCGAAGCCCTGGCGCGCTGGCGGCACCCGACGCTGGGTGAAATCTCTCCGGCGGAATTCATTTCGGTGGCTGAAGAATCGGGCTCCATCTGCGAGATCGGCGCTTGGGTTCTAGAGCAGGCCTGCCTGGCGGGGGCGCGGCTTCGGCAACCACTGGTGATATCGGTCAATGCCTCGCCAGTGCAATTGTTCAGCGGCGAGTTTCCAGGAGTCGTGCGGGCTATCCTGGCGCGTACCGGCCTTGAGCCCAGTCGGTTGGAGATCGAGGTCACGGAGTCGCTGTTCATCGGGGATTCCCAAGCGGCACTCGACAGCCTGCACGCATTGCGCGGACTGGGCGTGCGCGTCGCCCTGGACGACTTCGGCACCGGCTACTCGTCGCTTTCCTATCTGCGCCGCTTTCCGTTCGACACGCTGAAGATCGACCGCAGCTTCGTGCGCGAGCTGACAACCCGGCACGACACGCGCGCCATCGTCGGCACCATCGTCGATCTGGCGCGCACGCTCGGCATGCGCACCCTGGCAGAGGGCGTGGAAGAGCCGGCGCAGCTCGAGCTGCTGCGCCAGGCCCGCTGCGACAGCCTGCAGGGTTATCTGGTCGCGCGACCGATGCCGTTGCACGAACTCGAACGCCTGATTGCGAACTGGGATGCGCCCTCGCTGGCGCTGCGGCCAGTGCGTCTGCAAGCGGTCTGAACGACGTTCGAGATCAATCCAAATTCCATCGTTAAAAAATATGAAAACGAATCGGGATAAGTACGGATCACGTTGGTACACGTCAGTTGTAACCGTCAAGCTAAAGTTTGCGTTGCGCCTGCCGCAGCGGGCATTTACGTAGGAAAAATTCATGAAGTACCCCGAGCCCAAGGACCAGACCGTGGCACTGCTGCGCCAAGTGCTGGCCCGGGTGGGTCAGCATGATGCGGCGCTGAATCCGCTGACGTTCACGGTGTTCTACGAATACGCAGCTGGCATCAACGGCCGCCTGAGCGCTGCCTTGGATAGCGCGCTGCTGGTCACCCCGCGCTTGTCCGACGCCACGGTGCGCGAGCTGTTTCAAGATTTCGTGGCGGATGTCAGCGTTGAAGAATCCGAGCGCATTCAGCGCGGCATCCAGCAAGCGATGGAATCGATCGTCGATTCAGCGACGCGCACTGGTCAGGCCGCTGGCGCCTTTGGCGAGCAGCTCGATGGGCTGAGCGGTGCATTGGACGGGAAGGACCCTGCATCGCTTGTGCCCTTTGTCGACTCAGCTCGGGCTGGCACGAACGAAATGCGCAAGTCCGTCAAGGAGCTCGAGCTCCAGGTGGCCAGGAGCCACCAGGAAATCGACCTCCTTCGGGCCGATCTACTGCGCACTCGCACCGAGGCCACACTGTGCCCACTGACCCGCTTGCTCAATCGCCGCGGCTTTGACGAGCGTTTAGACACCATGCTTCGCCAGCGCCCGCCGAAGGGCAGCTTGCACTGCTTGGTCATGTTGGACATTGACCACTTCAAGCGCGTCAATGACAACCATGGCCACCCTGTGGGCGACCGCGTTCTTGAGGGCTTTGGTGAAGTGCTGCGCAGCGTGCCAGCTGAGCCCGGCATGACCTGCGCGCGTTATGGCGGCGAAGAATTCGCCATCCTGCTGCCTGCGGCAACCGTGAAAAAGGCCGTGCATGTGGCCGAGACCGTCTGCGCGCGCACCCGCGCCGCACGCTTTCGCAGCAGGGCTACGAACGAAGTGCAGCTGAAGGTGACGGTTTCAGCAGGCGTGGCCGCGTGGCAGCCCGGTGAAGATGCCAAGGCGTTTCTGGCTTGCGCTGATGCCGCGCTCTACCGGTCCAAAGAAGGCGGCCGCGATCGCGTCACGGTTGCTTGATATCGCGGAGAACGAGAATTCGTCACTACGCTGTACTCGCTACAAGTGTTTGCGGCGTGATGTGAGGACATTGGCCGCGCCTCCAATGGTCTAGAAGTCATCCATCAGGCGATGCCGGCTGAGAACCCGTGTACGAGACGCTCCAGCCAGTCAGACATATCGTGATCGCTGAGCATCAGCGCACCCATGGCCGCCTCACCACCTTTGGCCCATTCGGTGCTGGTGTTCAGGGCCGCGAAATTCTGGATGGCGGCTTCGGCAACCAGGCCCATGGCCACCAGGCGCGCCACGGCGTCAGGCACGTTCGGGTCCTGAAAGACAGCGTAATCGTGGT
Source organism: Burkholderiales bacterium (assembly GCA_038316815.1). Classification (GTDB taxonomy): domain Bacteria; phylum Pseudomonadota; class Gammaproteobacteria; order Burkholderiales; family Burkholderiaceae_C; genus Rubrivivax. Next base: position 10,416 of record JBBQAW010000075.1, on the reverse strand, counting down.
GCAGGCGAATGGCCAGGCACACGGTCTGTGAGACGCCCCATGAGCGGGCCATCAGCGCGCCAATGAGAGCGTGGTCGGTCTGCATGTGAGCTTGCTCTACCTGGGTAAACGACTGTTCAGCAGCCACGTTGGCCGCCTGCAGCGCCTTGGTGTAGCCCGAGAACCGCTGCATCAGCAAAGGAATGCCCACGTCGCAGAACAGACCGAAGGTCTGCGCCACGTCCACGTCCACACCCTTCAGGCTGCGGGCCAGCGTTGCCAGTGCCCACGAGCGCTTGGCCGACACGTCCCAGAACCGGGTGAGCTGCGGCCCATCGGTACGCAACACTTTGCGCATCACCAGGCTGGTGACCATGACACCCGTCTGCTTCAAACCCAGCATGTTCAGTGCCTGGTTCAACGTTTCGATGCGTCGGCTGCTGCCGTAGGCCGGTGAGTTGGCCAGCTTCAGCATGGCAGCAGTGAGGGCCACGTCGCTGGCCACGAAACGCGCCACGTGTGTCAGGTCGGGGTCGTCGCGACCGAGCTCGCGGCTCAGGTCGACCAGCACCTGCGGGCGTGGGGGCAGGCCAACGTCCAGCACCAAGGCATCCAGACCCGGGTCGGACAGGTGACGTTCGGCTTCCTGCACAGAGATGGCTACGGGCATGGCGCCTCCCAGTCAATGATGAACAGAGACCTGCTTTATCGACCGGTTGTGACTGGCAATCAAGTCAAGAACATGCGGGGCCTCCGTCTATTCAGACTGCGCGGGCTGCACCGAGGGGAAGCCGTATTCGATCAGCGCGCTTATCGGTAATGGCCGCAGGTTCGCTGGCGTACTTCCGACTACATGAACCGGCCTCTCGGAAAGCGGCGGCGCCCGTCTGCAAGAAGGCGGGGCTTGACAGTGCAGCTTCGAAGTCATGCGCCAACAGCTCAAGGAAGAATCTCTGACAACCGACAGCACCACCATGGCGACGAAATCCGACGCCTGTTTTCGTCACTTTTCTGGAGCTGTTTGCGTGTCGATCAGTACGGCTGCCGCAATGGTGGCTACCGGCGCGTCCACCGCTGCCGAGCGAGGTTCGGGTTTTGGTGATTTCTTCCGCCACCACGGCTGGTTGTCGCCGGGTATCCGGCTGTTCCGCCGCATCGGCCTCCCGGCCAAAGCCGCCTGGATCAGTGTGGCCTTCGTGCTGCCGTTGGCCGTCATGCTCATGTTGCTTGCGAATGTGTAGGGCTTAGGGCTGACGCCAAGTCGGGCCCTCTTACCGGTCCAGCTACTCGAGGCCGCCGCAACCTTGGCGGCATGACGGTGTCGCTGAGCCCCGTCCAATTTAGGGTCGGCAGCGTCAGTTCGACCCATTAACGAACACCCGTCCGGCCATCATTTGACGCCCAGCGTCGGGAAGGCTGCACCGCGGATGTTCAAAAGATTTCGTAGCGGTGAGTGGATTCCGCCCGATGTCAGCTTTCAAGGTTCTGCGGGCAGCCGTGCCGAAAACGTTGGTGGACTGCAATGGGTCGAAAGCGCCTACTCGGCCGTCTGGCTCGACCGGCTGCCTGTTGAGCGCCAGCCGCCTTGCAGCTTCGCCGAGCACAAGACCTACCGCGCCTGAGGAGGCCAGTCGCGTACTTGGCGCACGCGCCAACGATGGACGGTGGCTTGGCTATGGCCAAATCGTTGTCGCCACTTCTGAGACAGAGCAACCATTTCAGCGCGCTATGCCTGGCCGGCCGGGCTGGCCCGCCTGCTCTGGCTATGCTCGTGGGCCATGCCTGAACCCCAGCACCAGCCTGCACCCATCGACCCGCTCTGCCACTGGGTGCACATCGACGAGCACCTGCTGGTCGCCTGCAAACCCGCTGGCCTGCTGGCCGTGCCCGGGCGGGGTGAAGCCGGGCTGAACAATCTCACGGCCCGCGTGCAGGCGCAGTTCAGCGACGCGCTGGTGGTGCACCGGCTGGACCAGGCGACATCGGGCCTGATGCTGTTTGCGCGCGGTGCTGCGGCCCAGCGGGCGCTGAGCATGGCCTTCGAGATGCGGCAAGTCGAGAAGGCCTACATCGCCGTCGTAGAAGGGCGCCTGGCGCAGGACAGCGGCTGCATCGACGCCCCTCTGATGGCCGATTGGCCGAACCGCCCGCGACAGGTGGTGCATCCGTCTGGCCGCCCTTCGCAGACGCTTTGGCAGCGCCTGCCAGGCGATGAGGCCGAAGCTGGCACGCGCCTGCGGCTGCAGCCCGTCACCGGCCGCACGCACCAGTTGCGCGTGCACCTGGCGCACATCGGGCACCCGATTCGCGGCGACGCGCTGTATGCGCCGGCGCCACTGCGCGCCGGCCGCCTGCTGCTGCATGCCTGCCATCTGGCGCTGCTGCACCCCGCAACCGGCCAGGCGCTGGCCTGGACGCTGTCGCCGCCCTTCTGACAACGCTGTCTGACGCGCTGTGCGCGCGAAAGCCTTGACCACGGGGGCAGATAACGCGTCACGTCCGTCTATGCTTGCGAGCTATGAACATGCATCTCACCATCCTGACTGGGGCCTCCCGCGGCTTGGGCGCCGCCATGGCCGAACAGCTGTTGAAGAACGGGCACCGGCTGCTGACCCTGTCGCGCCATACCGCCGATTTGTGGGTCGTGCAAGGCAGCGACCTGGAGCAATGGGCCGTCGATCTGGTCGACGCCGCGCCGGTAGCCGCCGATCTCGAAACCTGGCTGGCCCGGCAAGCTGGCGGCAATCCGGCATCGGTCACGCTGATCAACAACGCGGCGGCACTGAGCCAACCCGCCCCGCTGCACGGCACCGCCAGCGGCGACCTGACACGCGCATTGCGCGTGGGCCTGGAAGCGCCGCTGCTGCTGAGCGCGGCCTTCCTGCGTGCTACCGCCAACTGGACGGTGCCGCGGCGGCTGCTGTTCATCTCATCTGGCCTGGGAAGGCGCGCCATGGCCGGCAGCGCCAGCTACTGCGCCGTCAAGGCTGGCATGGACCATCTGGCGCGCGCCATCGCCCTCGAACAAGCCGGGCTCCCGAATCCGGCGCGCGTGGTGTCACTCGCGCCCGGCGTGATTGACACCGACATGCAGGTGCAGCTGCGCAATGCCGACCCGGCCCAGTTTCCCGAACAAGCGCGGTTTGCGGCACTGAAAACCGCCGGCATGCTCGACAGCCCGAATGACGCTGCGGCCAAGGTGCTGGGCTACCTCGCCCGACCCGATTTCGGCAGCCAGCCCATCGGCGACGTGCGCGACGCCTGACGGCCATCACCACGTTCGACCGCGTTCGGCCGCGGTCAGTTCGGTCAGCCGGATCAGCCCTTCAACCAATCGGCCAGGTCGGCCTTCAGCTGCTTCAGGTCGGCCTGCCGCGTGTACATCATGTGCCCGGCGTCGTAGTAGCGATGCGTCACGCGTTGCAGCACTTCGGCCGGGGCGTTCAACTGGGCCAGCGACCAATCGCTGGCGCTGTACGGCGTGCCCAGGTCGTAGCGCCCGCTGGCAGCCAGCACGCGCATGCGCGGGTTGCGGCGCAGCGTGCGGGCCAGCTCGGAACTGGTCGACGCAAAGCCCATGCGCGTGCCACCGCCGGCTTCTCCACGGGTCCAGTTCCAGCTGCGGTTGACCTCGAAAGACAACACGTTGTAGCGGTGCGCCAGGTCCAGGCCCAGGGTGCCGCGAAAGTAGGCCAGTGCGGCCATCGTGTAGGGGCCGGCGATGGCCTCGATGCCGGGGTCGAATTCCATCTCGCTCAGCCGCTGGGCTGCGGCCGGGCCGGTGGACCGGGCGTCCAGCCGCCCCACCACCTGCCCGCGTGCGCGTAGGGCTTCGGTGAAGTAGCAGCGGTCGCTGATGCGCAGGTTCTGTTCTTCGACCAGGCTTCGCGGCAGGCCCGTCAGTTCAGCTATGCGGCGGGCTGTGGCGCCGCGCTTTTTCTCTGACAGGCGGGCACCGGCGTGCAGCGCGGCCATGTAGTCGTCCTGCACGAAGGCTTCTGCTGCCGCGCGCGCGGCCTCGGGCGACGCCGCCTGCGGGCCCTGCAGCAGACCGTGGTACTGCGAGACGTTGGCGAATGCGGGCAGGAACAAACCGTACGGCAGGTCGTTGGCAGGTGTGAAGACCAGGCTCTGCAGATCCATTGCGCATGACACCAGAATCACGCCGCTGAGCACGGCGCCCTGGTCCAGCATCGCCTCAGCCAGCGCTGCGCCGCGCGTCGTGCCGTAACTTTCTCCGGCCAGGTACAGCGGCGAACCCCAGCGCTGGTGGCGCGTCAGCCAGCCCCGCATCACTTCCGCCAGCGCCGCCACGTCGCCGTCTACCGACAGCATCTTCTTGCGTGCAGCCTCACTGGCCGTCACCGACCAGCCGGTGTGCGGCGGGTCGATGAACACCAGGTCGAAATGCTCGAACCAGCTGTGCGGATTGTCTTCAACGGCATAGGGCGGCGGGCCCATGCTGGCGTCGTCGGGCACGACCACGCGCTTAGGGCCCAGGGCGCCGAACTGCAGCCAGATCGACGCCGACCCGGGCCCGCCGTTGAAGGCAAAACACAGCGGCCGGGTGGCTGCATCTGCGCCCTTCTTCAGGTAGGCTGTGGTCATGACGGCGGCTTCGGGTTCGGCCGCTGCGCCGGCCAGGCCGTCGGCCTGCACCGGCATGAAGGCCGCGACGACGTCGTAATCCAGCGCCTGCCCGCCCAGGGTGATGCGGGCCGTGCTGCTGGCGGCCGGGCGTGCCAACAGTTGCTGCACCAGGTCTTTCATGCGCTTGGCTGCGTCGGCGTCGGGAACGGCGGCGGCAGACGTGGCAGGGGTGGCAGGGGTGGCGGAATCAGCCATGGTCAGTGTTCTCTCAAGGGTTCAGGGTGTCGCCATCGGCAAGCAAGGCCGCATAGCGCGGGATGTCGACATTGCCACCGCTGACGATCACGCCCACGCGCTGGCCCGGTGCACTGACCACGCCCGACAACAAGGCCGCCAGGCCCAGCGCGCCGGTGGGCTCAATAACCTGCTTCAGCCTTTCGGCGGCAAAGCGCATGGCCTGCACCAGCTGCGCGTCGCTGACGGTGACGATGCTTTCCACCAGGCGCTGGATGACGGGGAAGGTGAGCTGGCCGCTGTGCTGCGTCTGCGCGCCGTCGGCAATGGTGCGAGGCGTGTCGATGTGCACGATGCGGCCCTCAGCCAGGCTGCGCTGGGTGTCGTTGCCGGCCTCGGGCTCGACACCGATCACCCGCACCCTGGGCAGCAGGTGGCGTGCGGCCACTGCGCAGCCAGCAATCAGCCCGCCGCCGCCCACGCACACCAGCAGCAGGTCCAGCGGCCCGCCCTCAGTCGTTTGCTGCACCAGTTCCAGCGCAGCCGTGCCCTGCCCGGCCATGACGTCGGCGTGGTCGTAGGGCGGCACCAGAGTCATGCCGCGTTCATTGGCGATGCGTTGGCCGATGGCTTCGCGGTCTTCGGTGTAGCGGTCGTACAGCACGACTTCGCTGCTTGCCTGGCCTTGCTGGTAATCGCGCGTGGCCGCCAGCTTGGCGGGTGGCGCGTCTTGCGGCATGACGATAACCGAGGGCATGCCCAGCAGCCGGGCCGACAACGCAATCGCCTGGGCATGGTTGCCAGAAGAAAACGCGATGACCCCTGCGCGCCGCTGTGCGGGCGTGAAGCGCGCCAAGGCGTTGTAGGCACCGCGGAACTTGAAGGCGCCCATGCGTTGCAGGTTCTCGCACTTCAGGAACACCTGCGCGCCGGTGCGGCTGTCCAGGGTCTGCGATGTCAGCACCGGCGTGCGGTGGGCCACGCCGTTCAGACGGTCGGCAGCGGCGGTGATGTCTTCGAAGCCAATGGCCAACGGGGCCAAAGGGGCCAAAGGGGCCAAGCCTGGGCTCATGCCGGCATATCCACTGTCACTTCGGGGCCCTGAAAGCCAGTGGCACGCAACGTCACCACCAGGGTGTCGCGGCAGGCCGGCAGTGCGGGCTGCAGGGGCTGGATGGGCGTGGTTTCATGGATCACGCGTGCGTCGTCGAGCAGCAGCACGCTGAAGGGCTCGGCAAGCGTGAAGCGCATGCCCTGCGGCCCGCGGGCGTCGAAGACGCGTGTCTCCCCACCCTTCACGTTGTGCCGGCCGACCAGCAGCACGGCCACCAGGTCGACGCCATCGCGGTGCGCGCCCTCGGGCGTGGGGCGTCCGATGCCGCCCACGCCTTCGGTGTCGATGCGAAACATGTGGGCCTCGCCATACCAGCAATCGGCTGGGTGCAACAGCTCGGCGGCGCGCGCCAGGCCCCGCAGCAAGCCCTGCCAGGCCGGGTCGGCCACCAGGGCAGTCGGGAGGGGGTCAAACCAGCGCTCGAAGCCGCCGTGCAGGGCGTTGTATTCAACCGGCTGCCAGTGGGCGCGGTGCGGCACTGCAGCCACCTCGCCTGCCTGGACGGTGAAGCAACCGTGGCGCCGGCGGCGGTAGCCGCCGCCATCGCGCAGGTGGGGGTCGGGAGGCAATTCGGCCCACATCGGCAACCATTCGGTCAGGCCGGAAAAGGCCGTGCCGCACAGGGTTTGCAATGACGAGGCCGACAACACAGCCCAGCCTGCCCCCTGCATCTGGCTGGGCAAGTCGGGCAAGGCGGTCAGGGGTGGAGGTGATTGCATGGCGGGACGGGCCGGATGGGCGGACAGAGAAGACTGACAAAGAAGGCGAATGGAAGCAACCGCGATTGTCAGGTACCCAGCGCCAGGCAGCAGCCGGCATGGCACAGTTCGGGCTTCCGCACTGGATTCCTGCGTACTCGCTCCTTTCATGACCACCGCCGCCGCCAACAAGCCCAACCCCCTGCTCGAAATCGGCGTCACCATCATCGTGCCTGCTGTGGTCTTGATGCAGTTCAGCGGGGCCGAAAGACTGGGCCCTGTGCGCGCCTTGCTGCTGGCCCTGGTTTTTCCGGTGGCATGGGGGGTGTGGACGGGCCTGAAAGACCGCAAGCTCAATTGGCTGGCCGTGCTGGGCGTGGTCAGCACCCTGCTGACGGGTGGCATCGCCCTGCTCAAGCTAGACCCGCAATGGCTGGCGGTGAAGGAAGCAGCGGTGCCCGGTCTCATCGGCCTGGCCGTGCTGGGCTCTCTTTGGACCAAGACGCCGCTGATCCGCGTGCTGGTCTTCAACGCCCATCTCTTCGATGTCGATCGTGTGCATGCCGCGCTGGCCGCGCGCAACAACGTGGTGCCGTTCGAACTGCGGCTGCGCACCGGCACCCTGCTGCTGGCGGGCACCTTCTTCTTTTCATCCGTTGCGAATTACATCCTGGCAAGCTGGATTGTGGTCAGCGCAGCCGGCAGTGAAGCCTTCAATCAGGAACTCGGTCGCCTGACCTTGCTGAGCTACCCCGTCATCGCCCTGCCCTCGATGGCCATGATGATCGGCCTGATGTTCTGGCTGGCCCGCGGCGCCAAGTCACTGACCGGCCTGGACCTGGGCGACATGATGCGCAGCGGCTGAAGCGACATGCCGTGAAGGACGACCTGCCCTCAGGCTGGCGTTTCTCCTGGCTTGGCCTGGTGGGGGCGGGGCTGGTCGTCGTGCTGGCAGCAGCCGTGCTGGTGCAGGCACGGCAGTTCACGCTGCTGCGCACCACTGCGCAGGCCAGCGACGACGCTGCCGTGCTGTTGGCGCACCAGAATGAAGCCGACTACCTGCGCCTGAGCGCGGCCTGGCAGCAGGCGGCAACGGGCAGCATGCCACCCGACACCGAAGCCCTGCGCCTGCGCCTTGACGCCTGGGCCCAGCGCGTCGAAGGGCTCAACGGCGAACGCCCGCAGCGGCTGATGGGCTTGTCGGCAGAGCACCGCCAAACGTTGGCCAGCATGCAAGCCTTCATCGATACGGCCAAGCTTGCACTGGCGCGCCCGCCACAGGCCACGCCGGACGGCGACTTGCTGACGCGCCTGTTGCCGCAGTTGAACGTGCTAGACCCGGACATCCGCCGCCTGTCGCTGGACGCGTCGCAGCACATGGCTGAGCATGTTCAGGTGCGGTCAGACGCGGCGCGCGACCAGAACATCCTGGGCCTGGGCCTGACCATCTCGCTATCGGCCCTGGCGCTGGCCTTCGCCCTGATGGCGCTGCGCCACCTGAAGCAGCTGGGTGAACGCCGGGTTGCGCTTGAAGAACTGGCCGCCCAGCTGCGCCAGTCACAGCGCGAGGCCGAAGCCGCCAGCGAAGCCAAAAGCGCCTTCCTGGCCAACATGAGCCACGAGATCCGCACACCCTTCCACGGCCTGATGGGCATGCTTTCGCTGTTGCGCGAAGCCGGGCTGAACGCCAAGCAGGTCGACTACCTGCGCACCGCCACCGAGTCGGCCGACCACTTGCTGGCGATCCTGAACGACATCCTGGACATGTCGCAGCTCGAAGCCGGCCGCATCAGCCTGTCCCCCGCGCCCACCGATGTGCGCGCGCTGCTGCGCGACGTGGAAGCGCTGATGCGCCCGCAGGCCAACGCCAAGGCCCTGGCCTTGCACTTCGACGCCGACCCCGCCGTGCCCGAACGGGTGGTGATGGATGCAACACGCGTCAAGCAGGTGCTGTTCAACCTGCTGTCCAACGCCATCAAGTTTTCGGACCATGGGGTCGTGGTTCTGGACGTTCGCGTTCGGACGCTGGGGCCTGAAAACGGCGGCGACGACGGACAAGTTGCGCAGGCCAGCGTGACGCTGGAATTCATCGTCACCGACACCGGCCCCGGCATGGACGCAGCCGCCCAAGCGCGGCTGTTCAAGCGCTTCGGGCAGGGCGACACCTCAACCTCGCGCCGCCATGGCGGCACCGGGCTGGGGCTGGAAATCTCGCGCAACCTGGCCCGGCTGATGCAGGGCGACATCATGGTGCGCAGCAAGCCTGGCGAAGGCAGCACGTTCAACTTCGGCCTGCCCCTGGTGCCGGTGCCGGCGCCAGCTGCTGGCGCCGGCCAAAACGACAACCCGGCAGGCAACCCGGCGCGCCCGCTGCAGGTGCTGGTGGCCGAAGACCACGCCGTCAACCGCCAGTACCTGGCCGCGCTGCTGGAAAACCTGGGCCACAGCGCCCACTTCACCGCCAATGGGCAAGAGGCGGTGCAGGCGGCACGGGCGCAGCGCTTCGACGTCGTGTTGATGGACCTGCACATGCCGGTGCTCGACGGCCTGGGCGCGACCAAAGCCATCCGCGCCCTGCCTGACCGGGGCGCGGCCACGGTGCCCATCGTCGCGCTCACAGCCGACGCCTTTGAGAAAACGCGCGACCGCTGCCTGATGGCCGGCATGAACGACTTCCTGACCAAGCCCGTCAGCCCGCAAAAGCTGGCCACTTCGCTGCGCCGGCTGTTTGGCAGCACGGGCGGGCTGTTGCCAGCTGGCAGTGCGCCTTTCGAAAGCTTTTCGCTCCAGGTGGCGCAAGTGCAGGGGCATGGCCAGCCCGTCATCGACACGTCTGCGCTGCAAATGGCCCTGCAGGCCATGCCGCGTGAACGCCTGGCGCAGATGATCGAAGCCTTTCTGGAACAGGGCCCGCAGACGGTTGCGCACTTGCGCACCGCCGTGCGAGACGCACAGCCGCTGGAATTGCGCATCAATGCCCACGCCGCCAAGGGCGCCGCGCTGAACCTGGGCCTGGCCGGGCTGGCGGCCACGGCTTCGGCCCTGCACGAGGGCGCGGCCCACCTGCCAGCGCACGAGATTGCGCGCCTGGTGAAGCGTTATGAAGAACTGCTGCCGCTGACACGCCAGGCCGTGGCCGACGCCGGGCTGGCGGTCGTCGTGACGACCTGAAACTGAGGCGTCGAAGGAACTACAGGATCACCGGCTCGGGTTCCAGCCGGATGCCGAAACGCCCGTAGACACTCTCCTGAATCGCCCGCGCCAGCGTCAGCACCTCGGCGCCGCTGGCGCCGCCGCGGTTGACCAGCACCAGGGCCTGCTTTTCATACACGCCGGCACGGCCCACGGTCTTGCCCTTCCAGCCACAGGCGTCGATCAACCAGCCGGCAGCCAGCTTCACGCTGCCATCCGGCAGGGGGTAGTGCACGATTTCCGGGTCGCGGCCAATGATGTCGCGGCACTGCTCGGCGCTGACGATGGGGTTCTTGAAGAAGCTGCCGGCGTTGCCGATGACGGCCGGGTCGGGCAGCTTGGCGCGGCGCACGGCGCAGATCCAGTCGAACAAAGTGCGGGCACTGGGCTGGGTGATGCCGGTCTCCAGCATCTTGCGCTGCAGTTCCAGGTAACCCAGGGCCGGCTGCCAGGGCCGGGGCAGGCGACATCGCACCCGCGTGATCAGCGACTTGCCCGCCAGCAGCCCCTTGAACACGCTGTCGCGGTAGCCGAAGTGGCATTCAGCGGCCGTCAGCGTGACGCTGCGGCCGGTAACCAGGTCGACGGCGTCGAGCGACTCGAAACGGT
>JBBQAW010000074.1:0-14411 GCA_038316815.1 Burkholderiales bacterium | reverse complement strand
GTGCGGTGAGGCGCAGCACGAAACGCTCCTGTGCAGCAACGGCTGCACAGTGTTTCGCGCGGCTTCATCGCCGCCCATCGGCGTTTGTCCCGTTCACGGGTAGGACATCGCTGCTGCGCAGCGTAGGAATTCGCCTACCTGCTGCTGTTGTCCGAGACCCCACACTCCGGAGGCGAGCCCGGTTTACGAACGCGCTGGATCCACCCGACGCGCATGCGTTGAGGCGCTGGAGGAGACCTTCGGCGCCGGAGCCTGGGCCCCCATTTCGACTGGAACACAATGTCCCAAACGGATCGGGAACGCTCGCTGGTCCGGCTCTCAGCTGACGAAGTGCTGGAAGCCATTGTCAACGCATCCGCCTCAAACGGATTCACGGCACCAGTGCCGCTTTCACGCATCGGTACTGTACGGAGCTTGCCGATCAAGACTGGCCTCTACGTGCTCGGCCTCATGACCGGCGGTCGGCCGAACTTCGAACGGAGCTCAACGCGGGCGAGCGGCAGGCGATGTCGGCGAATCATGATCAGGTACAGCGACGCTGGGCCGTGCGCTGGCCGAACGGCCCGGGTGTCCCGCGTTTGACACGGACACGTTCTGGTGGTTGCCGAGTGACCCGCCGTTTCGACAGAAGCGTTCGGTGGCCGATCGGATCGCCATGCTGACGTTGGACCACACGCGTTACGACCGCCGGGTGCTCTCACGCTCGCTGGTCGGTCGGGGTAACGTGTTCGTTCCCCACTTCACGTATGTGCGATACGCGTAACCCCATGGCACTGCGGCGATGAGCACCGGCGTCCACATGAACACCTGGGCCAGCTCCTCCGCCGATGAACCCGCGAGCGTACCGGTGCGCCAGAGCGGGAATGCGACTACAGCGAGCCAGAGCGTCTTGCTGCCTGGCAAGCTGGCGGTTTCATTGACTGCATTTTGCACGCTCTTAAAATCAATCGGCACGCTGCCGCTCAATCCGTTAACCAGCGGCGCTTCAAAGCCGTCTTTAAACCCGCTATCTACCAGCACAAGCGCAAATACCCTAGGCGCGCCGATCATGGAACTGGTGCCACCTCCGCCACCGGAGGTATTGATCGACGTGCCTTCCATGGCGTCTACGGCAAACAGCGATACATAGTTGAGGCCTAAGCTTAGTCCGAACAGCGTCGCGGAATAGGGCCCGCTGCCGCTGGCGGCGGTAAATGCGCCCTGGCTGTCATTTACGCGGTGATAAACCGTGCGTACGGCCGGGTCGGTGGGGCTGTAGGCACCGCTCACCGTCAGCGCAAGCGTGGGATTGCTAAGGCTGGTGAAGTTGCCCCCAGCCATTGCGACACTGGTGGAGTGGCGCGTGAAATCGGACGGCGCAGCGTCGATCACCGTGACGTTGTTGCTGGTCCGAACTTTTGATTGACAGACCTGTGCACCTTGAATGCAGGCGCTGCCTCGCGCCCAACGTATGCCCGCTACAACGCAGTCTTGAGTGATGTAACCTGAGCGATACCGAATCTCGCATTGACGCAAAGGGGTTGCGGCTAGAACGCCTCGAAGTATTGAGTTTGATGGTTCGCACGCTGGCATACCTCCTCCGGGAGTGGCTCTATTCCAAGGGCAGCGGATCGGCAAGGACCGGCATACGCGCTGGAACCTGCTGCTCTCGGCTTGTATAAACATCTTAGTAACACGCAAGGTGGTGCTTTTTCAATGCAGCACATGTGTCGTAAAGCTCTGGAGCCCTGAAACTCTGTTGGGGGGTACACGCCGTACAGCTGACGTCACTGCGGCATGACTCGGCCTGCAAGATGTGGTCGGCCATGGAGTTAGGCATGCCGCGGCTGACCGGTCAGGACGCCTTCGCTTCGGGCCGGGTAAAGAGCCAAGCAAAGCAGCCTGCAGTCCATGAGGCACACACGTTGCATCGTCAAAGGATTATCTGGGGCGGGTGTCCCATCAAGTAGGAGGTCTTCGTGTCGGAGATCGGAAAAGCGAGGCGCATCATGCTGATCGTGTTGTCCTTGGTGTCGGGCTGCGTCGTCGTCGTTCTGTGCACCTTGCTGGTACTCAGCCCTGGACATCCAAGTCCGCTTCTAGATGAAAGTGGAAAGGTGCTTGCCGGAAGCATCTCGGAAAAGATTCACGTTGAGATCAATGGTTCTCGACAAGGCATGTTCATCAAGAGCAGGAACCCGTCGAACCCGGTGCTGCTGTTTCTTCACGGTGGCACTGGCATGCCAGAGTACTTTCTGAGCATGAAGTACCCCACCGGCCTGGAGGACTACATGACGGTCGTGTGGTGGGACCGCCGTGGTGCGGGACTGTCGTATGATCCCGGCGCACCACCAGAGACCTTGTCAATCGAACAATACGTTGCCGATACCTTGGCGGTGACCAACCAGCTGCGGGCGCGCTTCCACAAGGACAAGATATACCTAATGGCCCACTCGGGCGGAACACTCATTGGCCTTCAAGCAGCGGCAGAGGCGCCAGAGCTGTACCACGCCTACATCGGCGTCGGGCAAATGACCTATCAGCTCAAGTCGGAGGTGTTGGCTTACGAGTACATGCTGAGCCGTTACCGCGAGGCCGGAAACGTCAGCATGGTGCGGCGGTTGCAAGCAGCACCGCCAACGATGACCGCGCCACTCCCCGCCGCCTACATGAAGCTGCGTGACAAGGCGATGCACGAGCTCGGTGTCGGCACGACACGTGACATGAAATCGGTGATGACGGGGGTCTTCCTGGCTTCATTGCTGTGTCCCGACTACACCCTGACAGAAAAGCTGAACCTCTGGCGAGGCAAGTTCTCATCTGATGCAAGGCTGTGGGACAAGGTACTCGCCATGGATCTGACGAAGATGATCAGCACGCTGGACCTGCCGATCTACTTCTTCCATGGCAAGTTCGACTACACCGTGTCCTACCCCGAGACAAACGCCTACCTGCGGTTGTTGAGGGCGCCGGTCAAAGGGTTCTACACGTTCGATCAGTCGGCCCACAGCCCGATGTTTGAGGAGCCCTCGAAAGTTCGAGAGATCATGACCAATGATGTGTTCACTGGAACCAACGCGCTCGCGGATCGCCTGTGACCCGCCATGATGCCGATGTGTAGCACGGCGAGCCTCAGCATGCTGGCGCGGCCGATTCGCCGCAGCCTGGCGCTGCTGGCGTGCTTCGCGGTCGTGGGCAATGCTTTGGCGCAGCCGCCAGCATTTGACGCTGCCTTGCGCGACCAGATCGATACGTTCGTCGAATCGCAACGGCAAGCGTCTGGCATTCCGGGCATCGCGCTGGGGATCGTGAACGCAGTTGGACCGATACACGTTCGTGGATTTGGCCACGACGGCCACGGTTCGCCCATCAACGCAGACACCCCGTTTCCAATCGGCTCGCTGACCAAGTCCTTCACCGCGCTCCTGGTCCGGCAAGCCATCGACGCGGGGCAGCTCGATGCCGACGCGCCCGTGCAGCGCTACCTACCGTGGTTCCGCGTTGCCGACGTCGAGGCCTCGGCGCGCATCACGCTGCGCCACTTGTTGAACCAGACCAGTGGTTTCTCGCACGCCGATGGTGTCGCCCCGCTTACGCAATCGAGCCGCGCCAGTATCGAGGAGCTGGCACGCGGGCTGGCCAAGGTGTCGCTCAATCGTCCGGTCGGCGAACGCTTCGAGTACAGCAACCTCAACTGGGTATTGCTCGGCGCGGTGCTGGAGGCGGTGACGGGCCGCTCGTGGAAGGCGCAGTTACAAGCGAAAGTGTTTCAGCCGCTGCAGATGACTCGCAGCTACGCCGACCACGATGCCGGTCGGCAAGCGGATATGACCGCCGTACATCGCCTGTGGTTTGGCCAACCGGTCGCGCATCGGGTCGAGCTGCTGCCGGGTTTCGCGCCAGCCGGCAGCCTCGTGTCGAGCGCGGGCGACATGTCTCGTTACCTGACCATGCTTCTGGCCGAAGGCGCGGGTCCTGCCGGTCGCGTCGTGTCACCGCATGGCGTGACAGAGCTGTTGGCGCCGGCCGCGCCGCTGCGCCGCTTCAAGCTTGGCCCAACAGATTTCGAGTTCCGCTATGGCGAAGGATGGCTGGTCGGGCCCTTCGGGGCTGGAGCTGATGCGCGCTGGCACCAAGGCGCACTTGCGTCGTTCGAGGCCTGGATGGTGCTGCTACCCGACACCCAGCAAGCGGTGGTTCTGCTGATCAACGCGAAGAGCGACTTGCCCTTTAACGACTTGGACGCCGTGACCAGCCGGCTGCCGATCGGTGTGGTGAATCTGCTGCTTGGCCAGCCCCCGCCGACAGGACCGAGTCTTCAGGAAGCCTACCGGCCGTTCAACATCTCATGCGCCATGGCCGTCGTCGTGTTGATAGCTCTGTCTGGATGGGCTGCACGCACTCGCCGCGCGGCAGGATCTGCGGTGCTTGTGGGGGTCGCGATCGCAATCGTCATCGCTATGTGGGCCTTTGGCCTGAACGCAAAGATGCTGTCGGCCTTCGCACCAGATGTCGCCTTGGTCTTGGCCGCCGCGTTGGTCCTGCTGTGCTTGCCCGCAGCGCTGCGCGCGTGGGCCTGGGCACGCGGTGCCCTCACCGGCGCGAAACGACGGCCACCATGAAGTTCAGACTCGTGCGGGTTGTCCTTGCCCTCGTGATCTTGGTTGTCTTGGCCGCTACGCTGGTGGTGCGCTCGCGCTTCGAGCGCGACTTGGCCATCGCCACCGAGCGCGCCGCACAAGGTAGCGTGATGGTCGATACGCGCTGCGGCCCGATCGAAGTGCAGCAGGCAGGCGATGGCATCCCGCTTCTGATGATCCACGGCAGCGGCGGTGGCCACGACCAGGGCATGGCCTGGGCCCTGCCCCTCGCGCAGCAGGGCGTGCGCGTGATCGCGATGTCACGTTTCGGGTACCTACGCACGCCACGGCCCGCCGATGCCTCGCCCGAAGCGCAAGCCGACGCGCACATCTGCTTGCTCGATGCGCTGGCCATACCCAAGGCCGTAGTGATGGGTGTCTCTGCCGGTGGCCCGTCGGCGATGCAGACGGCGATCCGCCATCCGGACCGGGTCAGCGCGCTCGTGCTCGTCGTGCCCATCGCCTACAAGCCTGGGACAGTGGTCGACTCGGCCCCCCAGGTCTCTGACGAGAAGGACGCCATGCTGCTGCGGCTGCTCGGCTCGGACTTCCTATTCTGGGTCGGCCTGCATGTCGCGCGCGACCAGGTCATCCGCCATGTGCTGGCCACCCCCCCCGAGCAGGTTGCAGCCGCTTCAGCGGACGAGCGCGTGCGGGTGAACGATCTGGCCGAGCGCATCCTGCCGGTGTCGCTGCGCGCAGCCGGTTTACGCGACGACACGCGGCTGGGCAAGCGTTTGGGCCCGTACCCGCTGGAGGCCATCCGGGTGCCAACGCTGGTGGCAAGCGCGCGCGACGACGGCTTCGGCACCTACGCGGCAGCGCAGTACACGGCTAGCCGCATCGAGGGAGCCAAGTTCCTCGGCTTCGACCAGGGCGGACATCTGCTGGTGGGCCATGACGCAGAGGTGCTGGCCGCGGTCGCCAATCTGCTGGCGCGCGCTGCCGGACCCTGAACCGGCACATCGCCAGCCTAGGTTGTGACGATCACGTCGCTCACCGGACGGCGCGCAGCGGCAGGCAGCGCCTTCGTCGGGCTTCCAAGCCTCAGCAGCAGTTGTGCGTCACCCGGCCGCCCGGTGAGCTGCTGCAGCTTGGGCCGCAGCGCGGCCACCTGGATCGGCTGGTTCAGGTACGAGGCCTGCAGACCCCGGTGCACGCCCTCCAGCAGCACATGCTGCAAGGCCTGACCCGCGGCTAGCCAGTCGCCCGGCGCGTCGCCTGCGGTGGACAACACCGCCAGCAGTGGTGACTCATCGGCGAGCTGACGGTCCTTGGCGGCCACGCCGTGCCCCATGTCGAAGGTCCGCACCACCAGTTGCGCCACTGGGATCGCCAAGGCCGGCAGGAGCAGGCCGTCGCCGCGCCGCCGCGGGTGCATCCACGCCGCCAGCTCGCGCCGCCAGCTCGGGTTGGCCCACTGCAAGGCGTCGCCATCGGCTACCAAAGCCGCCGCCGCTGCGCGCCGATCTTCGGTGTCGAGCAGGGAGAGTGTCGCCCCCTCGGCCTGCGCCGCGTCGATCAAAGCCTGCAAGGCGATGGGATCGATCGGGGTGTCAGCGAAGCGTTCGCGGTAGGTGCGGCGCGCTGCCATGGCGTCGTTCAGCGCGGCTTCTGTTGGTGTGTCTGCCGTCGGCTGGAATCGCACCTGCGCCAGCAAGTCAGCGTCCGCCGGGTCTGGGAAGGGTTCTATTGTGGTCTGCCAACCTGCCGCAGCGGCTGCGACGCGCAAGTTGTAGAGCGCGCAACCGCAGCTGACCGTGAGTTCACGGTCATCCGGGTCGTTGACGGGCAGTGCGCGTGTGCGATCTGCCAGCAGTTCGACGCTGGACTCCTTGAGCCGGAACAGCCAGGGCTGCGTGTTGTGACTGGACGGGGCCAACGTCGCAGCCTGGATCATGGCCTGCAGCGCCGCGGCTTTCGGGTTCGTGTCATTCATGGCAATCTCCATTGATTCAGGGCAGCCGGAAACGGCAAGGGCCGCTGAGGCGAACCAGGCAGGCAGGCACCTCGCCGCGGGCGCGGTCGTCGGGCCGGACCGCGTTGGGTTCATCCAGCTCCACATGTTGCAGCTGATCTGTGATGTGCACAAGACACGCGCCACAGCCGCCTGAACAACACGAGAAAGGCAAAGCGATGCCACCGCTCAGGGCGGCCTCGAGCAAGGTCTCGCCCGGGTGCACCATCACCATTTGGTCGCCGTCCGCCGACTCGAAGACAGCGTGCTGGTCCTGATCGCTGACAGCACCACGCCGCGGCGAGACGAAGCTTTCCTCGATCAACCGATCGCTGGGCAAGCCGCCGAGGAGCAATGCCTGACGAACCGCTGCCCGCATGCCGTCGGGGCCACAGACCATCGCGCGATGAAATCGGCGTAAATCGGTGTCGGCCAGTACTGCAGCGAGCGTCGGCGCGTCGAGTTGGCCGATCGTGAAGGTGGGGCTGTGGCCCTCGGCAGGTGCAGTCTGGAACACCCAATGCAGCCGCAAGCGTGGCGCGGCCTCCTCGGCCAATCGTTGCAGTGCCGCAGCGAAGATGGCGCGCTCAAGCGCAGCGCTGCCGTACACCAACGTGAGCTCGGCATCTGGCTCGTCGTGCAGCACCTGGCGCGCCACCGCCTGAAGCGGCACGATGCCCGATCCGCCAGCGATAAGCAGCAGGCGGCGCTGCCCCGACTTCGGCGCAGGGCCGGCCGTGAACTGCCCTGATGGGCCGAAGCAGCGCACCAGGTCGCCCTCGGCCAAGCAGTCGTGGATCCAGTTCGACATCTTCCCGCCCGGTACGCGCTTGACCGTAATGGCCAGGCCACCATCGCAGGGAGCGGTGGCGAGTGAATACGCGCGCCGTACGCGTTCGCCGTCAATCGACGCCTCAAGCGTCAGCACCTGGCCGGCCTCGAAAAGCGCAGTGTGCCGGGCTGGATCCTCGAAGACCACCGTCACGGCATCCGCACCCTCGGGCAGGCGGGCAACCACCCGCAGCGGCCTGGCGCGTGCCGGGCCGCAGGCCGCCATGCGTTCCCACTCGGCGTCGCTCAAGTCGTCGAAGGGTCGGGCATCCACTTCGCGTGCCGTTAGGCCCTGGGCGTGACGCTTCACTTGCCAGCCCCACCAGCCAAAGAAGCGGTACAGCGGCCCGGGGGTGATCTGTGTCGCAGCCATGTCACAGGCCGCGTCGGGCGACACGCCGCCGGCCAGCAGGGCTGGAAGGCCCATATCAATGGCTTGCCGAAGCGGTCGCGTCATGGCACCCGCCCGGTCCAGCGCGCGGCCAGCAATCGCTTCGCCACCGCCGACCGCAAATCCGCCGGCCCAGGTGTAGCCAGCCTCGCGTGCGAACTCGCCCAGCATGCCGAACGCAAAGCGTGACTGCTCGGGTTCCGGAAAACCACTGTTCATCACCGCGATCAGGCGCGCCGCGCGCCTCCCGGCCCCGCGCCGCTGCGCGTGGACGTGCTCAAGCGCCAGCAGGCCGGTATAGGGCAGGCTATCCCAGTACAGTGGGGAGACGATGCACAACAAATCGGCATCGGCGCAGCGCTGCGCAGCGGCCGTGGCGACGTCACCGCCGCGAACAAAGTCGGTGGCTGCGACCAGTTCAACCGACGAAGCGGATTGCGCCAGCAACGGCTGCAGGTAGTGCCATATGGCCTGCGAGGTGCTCACGCTGGGCGGACGCGGGCTGACCTGAAGCACGGCGACACGCGGTCTGGCCTCGAAGGCAGGGGCGCATGGATCTCCATGTGCCGCCCGCAGCAACGCCGTCCTCGCCGCGTCGGGCGTGCCCGAGGCGTTCCCGGGCGCGGCCGGTGCCGAGAGCGTCGCCGTGATCGCCGCAGGCCAGGCTGCCCGGTCCGGCCCGACCACCGCTGCGCCCCAGGCTGGACTGCCGAAGTTCAACGCATTGCTCTCGGCGAATGCGCTGAACAGTCGTGTGCGCTCCGGCGACGGCTTCTCGTCCACCGCCAGCGCGGCCCAACGCGCGGCGCGCTCGTACCGCAGCACATGGTGGGTCATGCCTGCCACCTTGCGCAGGAAGGGCGAGATCAGCGGCAGCAGCCGATCCACGGCCTTCTTCAGGTGCGGCGCGTAACCACCGTAGTGCAGCGGCGTCACCAGCACGACCAGTTCGGCGTCGTGCACGACGCGCTCAAGCTCTTGGCCTTCGTCGTGGATGCGGCAGCGCCCAGGCGTCTTCACGAAGCAGTCGAACTCGCCCATGCAATGACCAATGTCGTAGCCGGCCAAATGGAAGGTACGCACCGTTTCGAACTGCGCAGCGAGTTGACACTCGACTTCGGTGCACAGCGAGTGGGCCAAATGGGCGGGTGACGGGGCACCGTTCAGAACGATCACGGCCATTGGTTTCCTCCTGCATAAAGGCTACCCGGCCGGTTATTCCTGCTTCTTGACCTGAATCAAGCTGCCTCAGCCGCTGATGCGGAGAATCCTTGCTTGCGGGCCAGCGTCGCCACTGCCTTGGCCCGGCTTGGCTTCAGTGGTGAGGGAGAGGAGCACCGTATGTCACAGGTTGTCGATGCGCGGTTCGCGCAGCAATTTCTAGAGCAGCTTCACCGAGCCGTCAATGCGCACGACCCAGATGCTGTCGCAGCGCTGTGCTGCGCCGACGTCGTCTGGCAGGACCCAGCTGCCCCGCAAACCTTGCACGGCCGCGACGAGGTGCTGCGCTTCCATCGTGACGTCATGTTTCCCGCACTGCCGGACACGCATATTGAGCTGATCGAGGGCCCTTACATGGCGCTCGACGGAACGGGTGTGGCGGCACGCTTGCGCATCAGCGGAACGATGACTGGCCCGTTGACACCCCCAGGCTTTGCGCCCACCGGCGGCCACTTGAGCTTCGAGACGGCGGAGTTCTCGCGCTTCGAAGGTGGCTTGCTGTCGCGCCATACCGTGATCCTGGACATGCTCGATCTGGCGCGCCAGATCGGCGCCGTGCCCAAGCCAGGCAGCGTCGCGGACCGCCTGGGGTTGTGGATGCAGCACGTAGCCGCGTTCTGGTCGCGCAGCCATCGCGACCCGAGTCGCTGAAAGTTAGCGAGAAGGAGGATGAACCGAAAGAGGACGTTCCTTCCTGGAGCCGTGGCCATGATCACTCACCTGCTTGCAGTGGTGCTGATCCTGCTTTGCGCCGGTTGCGTCCAATTCTCATCGTCGCCGCAATTGCCGCGCGCGCTGGAAGCGACCCTCAGTCGTTACGTTGCTGAGCTGCCGCCCGATGAAGGCATCTCGCTGCGCGTGGAAGCGGAGGGCCTCGATCTCGTGTGGGCGCAAGCGCGGGGTGCCAACGCCGATCCTGCGCAAGCGGTGCGCATTGCTAGCATCACCAAGACATTCATCGCCGCCGCCACGCTGCGCCTCGTGGATCAAGGCCGCCTCAGTCTTGATGCGCCGATAGGACCGCTTTTGCCGGGACCTCTTGCTGAGACGGTGCGCGCCGACGGCTACGACCTCACTCGCATCACGGTTCGAATGCTTCTCGACCACACGGCAGGCTTGTTCGACTACGCAGAACACCCAGGCTTCCAAACCCGGGTGATGAATGAGCCCGAACATGTGTGGACACGCGACGAGCAGGTCGCCTTTGCGATGGACTACGGCGATCCTCTGGCTGCCCCGGGAGAGGCATTCGCCTACAGCGACACTGGTTATGTGCTGCTCGGGGCCGTGATCGAGAACGTGACAGCACTGCCTATGGCGATGGCTGTGCGCGGATTGCTGAGCCTCGATCATCTTGGCCTGTCGCAGACATGGTTTGAGACGCTTGAACCCCCGCCGCGTGCGGCCCCCAACCGGGCCCGCCAGCGCTTCGGTGCGTTGGATGTGCAATCGATTCACCCTTCCGCTGACCTCTTCGGCGGCGGTGGGCTGGTTTCAACGCCGGCCGACCTCACCCGGTTCTTCCGCGCCCTCTTCAGGGGTGACATTCTGCAGTGGGAGACGTTGATCGCGATGAAGTCACCCTCCAGGCAAAGCATGACCTCGTCTGGAGCTGGATACGGCTTGGGCCTAAGCACAAGAGCCGTAGATGGCTTTACCTGCTATGGCCACGGCGGTTTCTGGGGGGTGATGGCTTGGCACTGCCCGGCGATCAACCTCACCATCGCTGGCTTTGTGACCAACACGAGCCACCGTCAAGCACTGGTTGCATTGATGGACGAGGTGGTGCGCTTGGTGATTGCTGCGCAGGCCGGGTGCGAGGCCATTTCGTTGCCAACACCGGCGTCGGCCGAGCGCGCTGCTAGCCGCATTCCCGGCGCGCAGTGCAGTCAAGCAAACATTCCTCTTGACCCGATTGAAGGGTGAACCCATGAACAATGAACCCATCAACATTGCCGCTACGAGCAGATCGCCAACATGATGCAATCCACGAATACCGATCATCAACAGGTGTCCACCGCGGCTCTGGTCCCATTCACGTTGATCACCTTTGCGATCTCCTGGGGCATTCTGGGTCTGTACATCTATTTCCCCGGCGAAGCCGCTGGCTGGTTTGGCGAGATCACCGGAAAAGACCCGGCCTTCGTGCTCGCGGTGTGGGCTCCGGCTTTCGCAGCCTTTGCGGTGGTGCTGTACTGCGGTGGCGTTCGGGGCGCGAGGGCCTTCCTGTCGCGTCTTGGTTTGTGGCGCTGTCCCGCAGGATGGGCAGGCTTCCTGCTGCTGGGCATCCCGCTCGTTTTCGTCGCCGGTGCGGCGCTCAAGGGCACACTATTGACCGACCCGTTGCCTTTCGACACTTTGGGTGCAGCGGTGAGTGCGATGGTGTTCATGCTGTTTCTGGGACCGGTCGAAGAGTTTGGCTGGCGCGGCGTGGCTTTGCCCATCCTGCAGCGCCACATGGCGCCGCTCTGGGCAGGTCTGATCATTGGAGCAACGTGGGGCCTGTGGCATCTGCCTGCGTTCTACCTGAGCGGGACCGTCCAAAGCGGCTGGGGCTTCGCCCCTTTCTTCCTCGGTAACGTCTGCCTCAGCGTGATCGTGACGCCGCTGTTCAACGCATCGCGCGGCAGCATCCTGTTACCCGCCTTGTTTCACTTTCAGGTGAACAATCCGCTCTGGCCCGATGCCCAGCCTTACGACACCTATCTCCTTGCTGTCGTGGCGGTGCTGATCGTATGGATCAACCGTCGCACGATGCTCACGCCTGAGGGCGCGATCACGGAGGTCATGGCGCCCGCAAACTGGGTGCGTTGATCAAAAAGATGCGGGTCCTGCTCACCGGTACCCTATATGTCGTCGCAGTCTTCGCTGCGGGCTTCGTACTGGGTGTGCTGCGTACGCTGGTGATGGTGCCGCTGCTCGGCGCGCTTTGGGCAGTGGTGCTCGAACTGCCCGTGATCTTGACTATCGCTTGGCTCGTCTGCGCGCGCATCCTGCATCGCTGGCCGCTTTCGCCATCTTCGGCAGCGAAGATGGGGGCAGTCGCCTTCTCATTCTTGATGCTGGTCGAGGCCAGTCTGTCGAATCTCCTGGCCGGCCGCAGCTTGACGGAACACTTCGCCCTGTACGCAGAGTTACCGCACCAATTGGGACTGGCAGGGCAACTGGCCTTCGCTTTATTCCCCTGGTTTCAGGCGCGGCGTACGCATGCACCACTGGATTGAGCAAAGGCGAACCCATCCCCTTGTAGTCCCGCAGACCGCCTTTAATCTGGAGGTAGATGTAATTCGCCGAGGCCAGGGCTTGATGTTGTGTTATGTACAAGATGGACGGCAGAGGGTCTTGAGTCTTGGGGATTCGTGATGCCCAACGTAGAAGTGAGCTGCCTGCGCGGCTTTTCGTGTAGATTCGCTCAACTGCCGGGTTATGCGTCGCCGCAAACACGCTACTTGTTCCTTAGGTCGCTCTTTGCCGACTTAATGTATCGACCAAAGTCCCGATCCTTCTTTCTCTTCTCAGCATAGGACATGTCGTTGAACGCTGATTCTTCCTTGAGCTTTATAAAGCTATCAAGAGATTCCTTGCTGATTTCGTTGGCCTGCATTGCTGCAAGTACAGCACAGCCCGGCTCGCCGGTATGGCTACAGTCTAGATAGCGACAGAAGGACGCGAGCGCGGTGATTTCAGAATAGCTACTCGCAATGCCACTTTCTGCATTAAGAATGCCGAATTCACGCATTCCGGGGTTGTCGATGACCAGCGCCCCTCCGTCAAGACGAATCAGTTCACGACGAACGGTCGTGTGCCGCCCTTCGCCGGTGCCGCTGACACTGCTCGTTTCCATTCTTTCACTGCCAATCAACTGATTAATCAGTGTGCTCTTGCCAACCCCTGACGATCCAACGAAGCAATAGGTCTTTCCAGGCAACAACAACTGTTTGACCTCATCCAGGCCTTCCCGCGTCATGTTGCTCAGCGGCACTATCGGTGCCGTGATACCGGCAAACTGTATTTCCACCAGTTGCGCAGCCAATACCGCAGGGGTCACCAAGTCTGTCTTGGTCAGCAGGATATACGGCTCGGCACCACCCTCCATCACCATGACTAGGTAGCGTTCTAAGCGGTTCGGATTGAAATCGAAGTGGCAAGACTGAACGATGAGCACGTAGTCCACGTTCGCTGCAATCATCTGGTATTCCATGACGCTCCCAGCCGATTTCCTCCTCAGCCAAGTTCTGCGCTCTAGCAGCGAGTGGATCACCGCGAGGTCGTCGCCGGACTGCTTCTCCACACAAACCCAGTCCCCTACACACGGCATCTCTTGGTTCAGGTGATGGTGGTGCAAATAGCGGCCAGCCAACTTTGCCCGAAAATGGCCTCTTTGATCCACAAGCAGCAATTGATCGCGATCGACCGCTGCAACGCGGGCGACAGTTTCCGTTGGTTTGCAGCCAGCCCGCAGGGCGAGCCAGTCGTTCCAGCCTAGTACATTCAATTCGTCGTGCTGATTTCCCATTTTTCTCAGATCTTCGATATCCGCGACCTGCTATGGCGCACAATGTTTAAATTGACCGGCTAAAGTTGTTTTATCGAGCGAGTCCATGTTGAATAGTTGGTTAGCCCTTGGCTTGAAATGCCGGGTGGAATTGGACATTCCCACAAGCGGAAGAAGCGCCAAGGGATAGTGAGAGAAAGAACTCTTGGGGGACGCCTTCAAGCACGAGAGCAGGATTGTTCGTAAACCCAAAACGGGTATAGAGCGCTGGGTCACCGACGAGTACACACCCATTTGCTCCGATTTTTCGGAGCTCGGCAAGGCCATACTCCATGAGAGTTCGACCGATGCCACGATGTTGCAGCTTGGGTTCGACCGAAATTGGACCAAGCCCATACCAGCCAGAGGCGCCATCGCTGATGGTTACAGGGGAAAGCGCAATATGCCCTACGACGCGGCCGGCATCTTCGGCGACAAGAGCGACTGAAAGAGCGTGGTCTGCTCGCAGGGCGCGGATGATGAACTGCTCAGTCTGCTGGCTGTAAGGATGAGAAAGAAAGGCTTGACGAGTGACTCGCTCAATTGCGTCTTCGTCTGATGGTGCTTCGGGGCGGATAGTTGTAGTCATACGCTAAAGAGCTAATGCAATGCATCCTACAGAACCTGCTGAATAAACTGGGCGATGCAGAATCTTGTGGAAATTTTAACTCGGCGGAATCAATACTCAAGTGCAACACCCAACCGGTAAGATACCGCGATGAGGTAGCGGTCGGTGGCGCAATGCCAGTAGCTTCGCGGAAGTCATAGGACCGAAGTCCCCCCTACAGCCGCCACTCAGGCCAGCGCCGGTTGCTGTTTCCAACAGCCGCTTCGCGGAAGTCAGCGCACATACGCCTG
>JBBQAW010000073.1:0-14423 GCA_038316815.1 Burkholderiales bacterium | reverse complement strand
GCCGTGCCGCGCGGGCAGGCCGAAGCTGCGCTGGCTTGCGGCATGTCGCGCCTGCAGGTCTGGCGGCGCGTGGTGCTGCCGCAGATGGTGCTGCCGCAGATGGTGCGGCATGCCATTGCGGGCTTCGCCAACAACTGGCTGGTGCTGGTCAAGGCCACGGCCCTGGTCTCGATCATCGGGCTGGACGACATGGTGCACCGTGCCAACCTGGCTTCGGCGGCCAAGAGCGAGCCCTTCACCTTTTTCGTGGCGATTGCCACCATCTACCTGGCCATCACGACGGTGTCGATCTTGCTGCTGTCGCGGCTCGAGCAGCGCTACAGCCTGGGCCTGAAGGCCGTCAGCTTCCAGCCATGGACTGGGCCCTCATTCAGCAAAGCCTGCCCGACTTCGCCGCCGGCCTGCAGGTGTGCCTGACGCTGCTGGCCATCAGCCCGGCCACCGGCCTGGCCTGCTGCATGCCACGGCCATCGTCAGCACGGTCACTCTGGTCGACGTCACGCGTGTGGCGCGCGACATGGTGGCCAACCACCTGCTGACGCTTGAAGCCTTCGGCACTGCGGCAGTGATCTACTTCACGCTGAGCTTTGCACTGGTCGGCATCTTCCGTTTGCTGGAACGCCGCTTCCTGCGCCACCTGCAGTCCGAACGGCCGACTGCCCCCGCGACCCCTGCCATGCCCCTGGCGCACTGAAACCCGCATGCACACCGACACCCTCGCCCTTGCCCCGCCTGCCCCCGGCATCCAGCCGACACTGAAGCTGCACCGTTTCGGCCAACCCGGCGCGCGGCCGAAGGTCAGCATTCAGGCCGCTTTGCATGCCGACGAAGTGCCAGGCCTGCTGGTGGCGCAGCAGTTGCGCGAACAACTGCAGGTACTGGAGGCGGCTGGCCAGGTGTTGGGCGAAGTTCAGCTTGTGCCCTATGCCAACCCCCTTGGCCTGGCGCAACACCCGCTGGGCCAGCACCAGGGCCGCTTCGACCTGGGCGACGGGCTGAACTTCAACCGCTTCCACCCCGAACTGGCGGCCGCCGCTGGCGACGCGCTGCAGGGCCAGCTGGGCACCGATGCAGCGCAGAACGTGCGCCTGATCCAGGCCGCGCTGCGGGCCGCGGCGCAGCAGCTGCACAGCGTTTCGACCACGCAAGACCTGAAGCACAAGCTGGTGGCCCTGGCCATCGACAGCGACATCGTTCTCGACCTGCATTGCGACAGCCAGGCCGTCATGCACCTGTATGCACTGACGCCGCATGCCGAGCTGGCCGCAGAACTGGGCGCGCTCTTGGGCGCACGCGCCGTGCTGCTGGCCACCAACAGCGGCGATTCACCCTTCGACGAAGCCTGCAGCCGCCCCTGGCTGCAGCTGGCCGAACGCTTTGCCCCGCTGCCCGTGCCGCCGGCCTGCTTCTGCGTGACGGTGGAACTGCGCGGCGAGGCCGACACCAGCCACCACCTGGCCCGGCAGGATGCGGCGGCGATCATTGAATTCCTGCGCCGCCGCGGCGTGGTGGGCGGACTGCCCGCACCGCTGCCCGCGCCGCTGTGCCAGCCCACGCCGCTGGCCGGGTCTGAGCCCGTCACCGCCCCATGCGCTGGCGTGGTGGTGTTCCATTGCGAGCCGGGCGACGTCATCCAGGCCGGCGACGCCGTCGCCGATGTGGTCGACATCGACAGCGGCCAAGTGCACACCCTGCACGCGCAATCGGCCGGCGTGCTGTACGCGCGCATCGCCACGCGCTGGGCCACACCCGGCAAGCGCCTGTGCAAGATTGCTGGTACCACCCTGGCCCGCACCGGCAAGTTGCTGAGCAACTGAATGCAAGCCGTTACGCCAAAGCCGCCGCTGCTGCTGGCCGAAGGCATCCACAAGCGCTACGGCACGAACGAGGTGCTGAAGGGCGTGACGGTGCAGGCGAACCAGGGCGAGGTGATCTCGATGATCGGCGCCAGTGGCAGCGGCAAGAGCAGCTTCCTGTGCTGCCTGAACCTGCTGGCGCATCCAAACGCGGGTCGCATCGTGCTGGCCGGTCGGGAACTGGACTTGGTGCCCGACCGGACCGGCGCCCTGAAAGCGCGCAGCGCGGCCCAGCTGCAGCACTTGCGCAGCCAGGTGGCGATGGTCTTTCAGCACTTCAGCCTGTGGGCGCACATGACGGGGCTGGAAAACGTCATCGAAGCCCCGATGCAGGTGCTGGGTGTGTCGCGGGCGCAGGCCCTTGAACGCGCAGAACACTGCCTGCAGCGTGTGGGCGTGGCGCACCGCCAGGCGGCGTATCCGGCCCATTTGTCGGGGGGTGAACAGCAGCGCGTGGCGATTGCGCGTGCGCTGGCGATGGAACCCCGCGTCATGCTTTTCGACGAACCCACCTCGACGCTGGACCCCGAATGCGTGGGTGAAGCGCTGCGCGTGATGCGCAGCGTGGCCGAGGAGGGGCGCACGATGATCGTCGTCACGCCCGAGATGGGATTCGCGCGCGAGGTCAGCAACCATCTGGTGTTCCTGCACCAGGGCCGGATGGAAGAACAGGGCCATCCGCGTGAGGTGCTGGCGCAGCCGCAGACCAGCGACTGCGCGCCTTTCTGGCCAATGCGCTGGCCTGAAGGCCGTGCCCTTGGCGGGGGCCGGCCAGGCCTGTCACGATGTTGCCTCCGAACCTACTTACACTATAAAAAATGAGCGACGACGCCCGGCCCGGCCCCGATGCACTGGCCATCCCTGCGCCCACCGCCCCGGCTGTGGGCGACATGCCTTTGCTGAACCGCGAACGCTCGATCCTGCAGTTCAACCGGCGCGTGCTGGCACAGGCCCGGCGGGCCGATGTGCCCCTGCTGGAACGGTTGCGCTACATCACCATCGTCAGCAGCAACATCGACGAGTTTTTTGAAGTCCGCGTCGCCGACTACATCGAAGCCGTGCGCCAGCCAGGCAGCGGCGTATCGCATGCCGACCTGTCGGCAGTAGCCGGTGCCGCGCACGAGCTCATCGACGAGCAGTACGCTGTTTTCAACGACTTGCTGATGCCCGCCCTGGCCGAACATGGCATCGTGGTGCTGAACCATGCCGAACGCAATGCGGCCCAGCGCGCGTGGGTGGCCGAGTTCTTCGACGCGCAGGTTCGGCCTCTGCTCGTGCCGGTCAGCCTGGACCCCAGCCACCCCTTCCCGCAGGTGGCCAACAAGAGCCTGAACTTCATCGCCCAGCTCGACGGGCGCGACGCCTTCGGGCGCGACAACCAGATCGCCATCGTCAAGGTGCCGCGCGTGTTGTCACGTGTCATTCGTCTGCCTGCCGAACTTTGCAGCGGCCGCCAGGGCTTCGTGCTGCTGACCAGTGTCATGCGTGCCCATCTGGCCGAATTGTTTCCCGGGCGCACGGTGCAGTCTTTCAGCCAGTTTCGCGTCACGCGCGACAGCGACCTGGAAGTCGATGCCGACGACGTCACCAATCTGCGCCAGGCGCTGCGCCGCGGCCTGACGACGCGCCACTATGGCCAGGCCATCCGGCTGGAAGTGACCAGCACTTGCCCCGAGGTGCTGAGCCGTTTTTTACTGCAACAGTTCAGCCTGCCCGAGGTCGCGCTGTACCGCGTGAACGGGCCAGTGAACCTGGTGCGGCTGAATCAGTTGATCGACCAGGCAGACGCCGACGACCTGCGTTTCCCGCCCTTCGAAGCCGCCTGGCCCAGCGCCAGCCTGGTGCTGGGGCAAAGCATCTTCGACCAACTGCGCCAGCGCGACGTGCTGCTGCACCACCCGTTCGAAAGCTTCGAGCCCGTGGTGCAGTTCCTGCGTGAAGCGGTGGAAGACCCGCAGGTGCTGGCCATCAAGCAGACCATCTACCGCACCGGTGCGCAAAGCGTGCTGGGCGACCTGCTGATCGAGGCCGCGCGGCGCGGCAAGGAAGTGCTGGCCGTGGTGGAACTGACGGCCCGCTTCGATGAAGAGGCCAACATCAATTGGGCTGAACGCCTGGAAGCCGTGGGCGCGCAGGTGGTGTACGGCATCGTTGGCCTGAAGACGCACGCCAAGATGCTGCTGGTGACGCGCCGCGAAGGCCAAACCCTGCGCCGCTACGCCCACCTCAGCACCGGCAACTACAACCCCC
Organism: Burkholderiales bacterium; assembly: GCA_038316815.1. Lineage (GTDB taxonomy): Bacteria > Pseudomonadota > Gammaproteobacteria > Burkholderiales > Burkholderiaceae_C > Rubrivivax. Next base: position 10,317 of record JBBQAW010000073.1, on the reverse strand, counting down.
GCACGGCACGCGTCTACACCGACATGGGCTGCCTGACGGCCGAACCTGGCTTGACCGCAGACGCCGACGCCGTCTTCCTGCAGCTGGCCAGCCAGACGCGCGTGAAGGCCCCGCAGCATCTGGTGACGGCACCCTTCCTGCTGCACCGGCGCTTCATGCGCCACATGCGCCAGGTGGCCGACGCGGCGCGCGCCGGCAGGCCCGCGCGCATCGTCGTGAAGGTCAATGCGCTGACCGACCCGGCCTTGATCCAGGGCCTGGCCGCCGCCAGCCAGGCCGGGGCCAGCATCGACCTGATCATCCGCGGTGCCTGCATGCTGCCGCCCGGCCTGGCCGGCCATACCGACAACATCCGCGTGCGTTCGGTTGTAGGCCGTTTCCTCGAACACACGCGCGTGCTGTACTTCCGCTGGGGCGAAGACGATGCCGACGAGGTGCTCTACCTCAGCAGCGCCGACTGGATGAGCCGCAACATGTTCCGCCGCATTGAATTGGCCTGGCCGGTGCGCGACCCGGTGCTGCGCCAGCGCGTCATCGACGAAGCCCTGGTGCCCTACTTGCACGACCGCCTGGACGCCTGGGCTCTGGACAGCGAAGGCCGCTACCGCCGCGTTGGCGAAGGCGGCCCGGGCGCGCAGCAGGCGCTGATGCAGCGCTACGCCTGATCGCCGGGGGCCGGAAGATGGACTTGATCCTGTGGCGCCACGCCGAAGCCTTCGAGATGCGCGAATTGCAGTCCGACCTGGACCGCGCCCTCACCCCCAAAGGCGAACGCCAGGCAGAGCGCATGGCCGCCTGGCTGAACCGCCACCTGCCCAGCACGGCGCGTGTGCTGGTCAGCCCGGCGCGGCGCACACAGCAGACCGCCCAGACCCTGGACCGCAAGTTCAAGACCGTGGACGCGCTGGCGCCCGATGGCACGGTCGACGCCCTGCTGCACGCCGTGCGCTGGCCCGATTCACGTGAACCGGTGCTCGTCATCGGCCATCAGCCCACACTGGGGCTGGTGGCCGCCTACCTGACCAGCGGCCAGCCGCAGGCCTGGGCCGTGAAGAAGGGCGCCGTTTGGTGGCTGCGCGGGCGTGAACGTGAAGGCGAAATGCAGGTTGTCCTGCACGCTCTGGTGTCGCCAGACATGATTTGATGCAGCGCTGATTTGCTGTTCAGCCGCTGTTCAGCCGCTGTTCAGCCGCTGTTGAATTGCTGCTCTTGCCCTGATGAAACATCAGGCTCAGCTGAATGTCCCGAAGTCCGTCATCGGCATCTGTTCGATGCGCGCCCGGCCCCTGGCCTTGGCACTGTAGAGCGCGCGGTCGGCGCGCGACAGCAGCTGTTCAAGTGAACTGCCGTGTGTCGGAAACACGGCGATGCCGGCAGAAAAACTGCAGCTCGGCAGCTTGCGCCGGCCGATGTCCTGCTGCTGGGCCTGGTAGGCCTCAAGCAGGCGGCCCAGCATGGCCTGGGCGCCGTCGGCGTCGATGTCGGGCATCACGGCCACGAATTCCTCGCCGCCATGGCGGCAGACCACGTCACTGCGGCGCAGCATTTGCGCCAGCAGGGTGGCGAAGCGCTGCAGCACGGCGTCGCCGGCATGGTGGCCGTAGGTGTCGTTCAGCAGCTTGAAGTGGTCCAGGTCGATCAGCACCACGCACAGCCCTGAGGCCTGCCGGCGCGCCAGGTCCAGCAGGCCGGGGGACATCTCGAACAGGTAACGCCGGTTGTGCAGTCCCGTCAACGGGTCTCGCAGCGCCTGTTCGCGCAGGCGTACATGAAGCATTTCGGTTTCTTGCGCCTGGGCCCGCAGCGCCTGGTTCAGCTGCACCAGGCGGCGTCGGTCGTCTTCGACGCTGCGGTGCGAATCGCGGGCGACATCGCGCTCGCGCTGTGCCTGGGCCAGTTCGTGGCCGGCTTGAAGGGCCACGTAGCGCGCGCGGGCGCTGCGGCCCACCAGCTGTTCGTAGACCTTGTGCGCACGCCGCACGAAGGCCAACGCGGCCAGGGCATCGCCCAGGGCTTCGCAGGCGTCGGCAGCAGCGTTCAGCAGCTGCATGTGTTCGTAAGGCAGATCGGCACGCCGCTGGGCCACGCGTTCTTGCAGCGTGTCTTCGGCCACCTGGCGCGCACGCACGACGTCCCCGCGGGCCAGCAGGCAACGTGTCTGCAGCCAAGCCCACAAAGTGACACCGTCACCGTCGCCGATGGCGCTGACGGCGCCGCCGTCAAGGTAGCGTTGGGCTTGGTCGATCTCGCCCACGCCCATGTGGGCCAAGGCCAGGGGCAAAGTTCGGCGCTGCAGCGCTCCTGGCAAGAGGTCGTCTTCATTCGCCAGCAGGTAGCCGGCCATGGCACGGGCTTCAGCGAACAGGCCGGTGGCGTGATAGACAACGATCAGGTTCACGGCTGCGGTGACGATGTTCACGGGCGCCTGGGCCTCGCGTGCGGCGCGCAGGGCCTCTTCGCTGTAGTTGCGTGCGTCTTCCAGGTTGTACAGGTCCTGGTGGTAGCCGCCCAGGTTCGTCAGCGCCGTGATGCGCGGCCCTTCCAGGCCGCTGGCCTGGGCCGCTTCGACAGCGCCGTAGAAGAAGCGCAGCGCCTCGTCCACATGCCCCAGCAACTTGTATGTGATGGCGCGCGAGTTCAATGCAACAAAGCGGTCGCAGTCTGTGTACCCCAGGTTGCCGCGGGCGTCGATTTCGGACATTCGGCGCTTGGCCGATTCGAAGTCCCCCAGGTGGCGCAGGTGGATGGCCTTGACCTCGTCGCACAAGGCCATGCCGCGGCGGTTGCCGGCCGGGCCGAAGCGCTTGCGCGCCTGCTCCAGTGCCTGCAAGGCCAGCTTGACGTCGCCCGCGCGCATTTCGCCCAAGGCCACATGCAGCCAGCCTTCGGCTGCCAGGTCGCCACCGCGCTCAGCCACGGTGCGCCCCAGTTCGATGGCCTCCAGGGGGTTCAGGTAGCAAGCGGCCCAGGCGGCCGCAATGCGGTCGGTGTCGTTCATGGTCGCAAGCACGCCGCCAGGGCCTGGCTGGCCCGCTTCAGCCACGGGCGCGCATGGCTGTGCGGGCCTGCACGAAGCCGAAGCCGAAATCCACGGCTTCTTGCAGCATCTGTTCGGCTTCCTGGCGTTCGCGCTCGGTTTGGTAGAACGCCAAGTCGACTTCATGCCGGATGTAGCGCGGTGGCAAGCGGTTCAGGGCCACGCAGGCAACGTCGGCCAGCAGTCCGTGGTCGCGCCCGATGCCTGGGTAGGCCTCGGCATGGCGGGTGACGGCGTCAAACACGGCGCGTTCGATGTGGTTGCGCACGGACGAAAAATCAGCGGACATGGAAGCGGCTCGTTGTTGGCCGCTGGGGAGGCGGCCCGTCCCAAGCATTTCGGCAGCGTAGCGGCGGCCTGAAGGGCCTTGTTGCGACAGGTGTCACGCCGCTGCGGGTGCGGCGTGTATTGCAAGGGCGCTGGATGCAGCCGGTGGCGGCCGATCAGGCTGCGCCGATGTTCGGCACCAGCCCCGGGCGTGCCGTGGCCACGGCAGCGGGGTTGCCGGCCACGAAGTCGAGCATGCGTTCGATGCAGCCCAGGGCCTGGCTGCGCACCGGTTCTGGCACCAGCACTTCGCCGCGACCGCTGTGCATCTGCTCCAGGCAGTCGACCACGCCCTGCAGCCCGTTCATGGCCATCCAGGGGCAATGGGCGCAGCTTTTGCAAGTGGCGCTGTTGCCGGCGGTGGGGGCCTCGATCAGGGTCTTGCCCGGGGCCAGCTGGCGCATGCGGTGCATCAACCCGTTGTCGGTGGCCACGATGTAGGTTGGCGCGCTGCCCTTCACCACGGCGTTCAGCAGCTGCGTGGTGCTGCCCACGACGTCGGCCAGGGCCACCACGTCGGCCGGGCTTTCGGGGTGGACCAAAACCTGCGCTTCGGGGTGGGCTTCTTTCAAGAGCCGCAATTCAAGGCCCTTGAATTCGTCGTGCACGATGCAGGCGCCGTTCCACAGCACCATGTCGGCGCCGGTCTGGTCCTGGATGTAGCGGCCCAGGTGGCGGTCTGGCGCCCAAAGAATCTTATGGCCCTGGGCCTTCAGGTGTTCGACGATGGCCAGCGCGCAGGAACTGGTGACCATCCAGTCGGCACGCGCCTTCACCGCCGCGCTGGTGTTGGCGTAGACGACGACCTGGCGGTCGGGGTGGGCGTCGCAGAAGGCGGCAAATTCGTCGGGTGGGCAGCCCAGGTCCAGGCTGCAGGTGGCGTCCAGGTCGGGCATCAGCACGCGCTTGCCGGGCGACAGGATCTTGGCGCTTTCGCCCATGAAGCGCACGCCCGCCACGACCAGGGTCTGCGCAGCATGGTCGCGGCCGAAGCGCGCCATTTCGAGCGAATCGGCCACGCAGCCGCCGGTTTCCAGAGCCAGGTCTTGCAGGTCTCCGTCGACGTAGTAATGCGCCACCAGCACGGCGTTGTGCGCCTTCAGCAGGGCCGCGGCACGTGCCTTCAACGCCGTGCGCTGCGGGGGCGTCAGCGCGGGCGGCGTCTTGGCCCAGGCCTGCGCGGTGCAGCTGCTGCCGCTGCGGTCTTGGCGCGTGAAGTCGTAGAGGGTGGTTTCGCTCATGTCGCAGATGGTAAGACGGGTCTGGCGGTAGTGTTCGGCAAGGGCAAGGGCAAGGGCGAGTGCGAGTGCGAGCGCGCCGCCGGCCCGAAGAAGCGGCCCGGGGGCGAACCCACCGAGCGTCGCACCATGGCCGTGAAGGCGCTGGCGCTGGCATAACCCAGTTCTCCGGCGATGAAGCCCATCGAGCGGCCTTGCGCCGCCAGCGTCAGCGCGCGCGCCAGCAGCACCTGCTGCCGCCAGGGGCCGAAGCTGGTGCCCAATTGCTGGCGAAAAAGCCTTGCCACCGTGCGCGTGCTGGCGCCCGCGGCTGCGGACCAGGCGTCCAGGGTGTCGTGCCGGGTGGGGTCGTCAATGACGGCTTGGCACAGTGCACGCAGCCGTTTGTCTTGCGGCAGCGCCACGCCCAGGGGCACCGGCGCGGCGCGGCGCAGTTCGTCCAGGGCCAGGTCGCACAGGCGGCGTTCGCGCGCCAGGGCGTCGGCGCTGAGCGGCGGTTCGCTGCCCTTTCCCGGGTTCACTTCAAGGTCGGCTTCAAAGTCCGTTTGAAGGTCCGTTTGAAGGTCCATTTTCAGGTTCAGCTGCAGCACCAGTTCGCGCAGCAGGGGCGAGACCTCCAGCACCCGGCAGGTGTCGGCCAGGCTGTGGTGCAGGTGCACGTACAGCGTGCGCAATTCGGCCACTTCCACAACGCTGACGGCATGTTCCATGTTTGGCGGTATCCAGACCGCGCGCCAGGCGGGCACCAGGTAGGTGCCGTGCTCAGTCGTCACCCGCGCCACGCCCGAGACCGCAATGACGACCTGGCCCCAGGCGTGTCGGTGGGGCTGGATTTCGGTGTCCGGGGCCAGCCAGCGCTGCTTGGCCCGCACCGGGCGGGCCGGGGTGGGGGTGTAGCGCGTCGGGTGGGACGGGGGCTTCAGCCGGCGGGGTGCAGCTGCCGTTGGCGGTTTCGCGACAGACATTGGCAGAGTATCGCCACTTTGCACCCATCGCGCCGCCTACGATGCCCGCATGACAACGCTTTCCCTGGCACGTACGCCGCTGCGCCAAGACGCCACCCTGATCGGGCTTGTGGGCCTGGCGCACAGCATCAGCCACTTCAGCCAGCTTCTGCTGGCGCCGCTGTTTCCCTGGCTGAAGGTCGAATTCGGCGTCAGCTACGCTGAACTGGGTTTTTTGCTCACCATCTTCTTCGTCACGTCTTGCGCCGTGCAGGCGGCGTCTGGTTTTTTGGTCGACCGCTACGGCCCGCGGCCCATCCTCTTCATTGGCCTGGCCCTGCTGGGGCTGGCGGCGCTGGGTTATGCGGCCAGCACCAGCTACGCCATGCTGGCGGCGTTCTCAGTACTGGCCGGGATGGGCAACGGGGTGTTCCATCCGGTGGACTACACGCTGCTGAACCGCCGTGTCGACAAGTCGCGCCTGGGCCATGCGTACAGCGCCCATGGCATCACCGGCAGCCTGGGCTGGGCCCTGGCGCCGGCCCTGCTGGTGCCCGTCACACTGGCCAGCGACTGGCGCACTGCGCTGCTGTGCGCAGCCGCCCTGACCTTTGTCGTGCTGGGCGTGCTGTGGTGGAAGCGGTCCGAACTGCACTTGCCGGTGGCCGAACCGGCCCCGGCCAGCCCGCCCGCCCTGGCTGCTGGGGCTGGCGCCACGGCCGCTGAACATCCGCTGGCCTTCCTGGCCACGCCGGCGGTGTGGACGTGTTTTGCGTTCTTCTTTTTCTATGCCGGTGCGCTGTCGGTGGTGCAGAGCTTTGCACCACAGTCGGCGGCGCAATTGCACGACGTGCCAGCGCATCTGGTGGCCATCTGCCTGACGGTCTACATGGTCTGCGCCGCTGGCGGCATGCTGCTGGGCGGTTTTCTGGTCAGCGACCCGTCGCGCTGCGAACGCATCGTGGCTGGCGCTTTCACCATCGCCGTGGTGGTGGCCTTGACGCTGGGCTTTGCGCCCGTGGCGGCGCTGGCGGTGCCGGTGCTGTTCGGGGTGATGGGCTTTGCCACGGGGGTGTCTGGGCCTTCGCGCGATCTGCTGGTCAAGCGCGCCACACCGGCGCATGCCAGCGGTCGCGTCTACGGCGTGGTTTACGGCGGGCTCGATATCGGTCAGGCCGTGGTGCCGCTGGTGATAGGGGCACTGATGGACCGCGGCGCCTTTCGCAGCGTGTGGGTGGCGCTGGCGGTGCTGCAGGGCGTGCTGATCTTCAGCGCCTTCCGGGTGCAGCGCGTGCGGCAAGGCCGAGCTACCCAGTCCACCCAAGCCGCGGCATGAGAAGTTGCGCGGTGCTGCCTGGGCTTGCCGCGCCTTTCCGCCCACGTCTTTTGCGCGCGCTCGCCCTCGTTGTCGCCCACACCAGACAAGCGGTTGCGGATTTCCTCCGGCTTCTATCGGCCCATTGCGGAAGTTCGGTTCTCGTCCGTCCGTTTGATGCTTTTCACTTGCTTGCTTGGTCCCTATGCAAAGGCGTGCTTGGCTTGGCTGCGGCGCTTATGTTCGGCGGTCGTCGCTGCGCGCCGACTTCCCTGCGATGCTCGGTCCCGCGGCCCCACCGCGGAACTCGCTTCGTTCGCTTCGCTCTCTACGCTCAAACACCCGCGATGAGTCAGTTCACGACCGCGCTGCGCGCGGGGCCGCGTGCCCTGCGCTTCTCGGCGCCTCTCGTGCGCGCCGCAGCCAAGCCAAGCCCGCCTTTGCAGCAACAGTGTTTGCGCGCCACCGTCGCGCGCCGAGATGCTGGCAGGCTGCGGCAGTCGGGTGGCCCCCGCAGCGAAGTAAAGGAGGAGCCGTCGGCCGCAGGCCGGCGGCGGGGGACATGAGCGGAGGGGGCCACCCGGCTGACGTAGCCCAGGGACAACGGAGACATCCCGAAGGGTCAGCGCCGAACGTCTGCAACAGACGAGGAACGAACGTCCGCAACGGGCCGATAGCCGCCACTCCCTACTCCTGCCGCAAAGCCGGAAACAGAATCACATCGCGAATCGACGGGCTGTCGGTTAGCAGCATGATCAATCGGTCGATGCCGATGCCGCAGCCGCCCGCCGGGGGCATGCCGTATTCCAGCGCGCGGATGAAGTCGGCGTCGAAGAACATCGCTTCTTCGTCGCCTGCGTCCTTGTTCGCCACCTGCGCATGGAAACGTGCGGCCTGGTCTTCGGCGTCGTTCAGTTCGCTGAAGCCGTTGGCGTATTCGCGTCCGGTGATGAAGAGCTCGAAGCGTTCGGTGATGGCGGGGTTGCTGTCGCTGGCGCGGGCCAGCGGGCTGACTTCCACCGGGTAGTCGATGATGAAGGTGGGCTGCCAGAGCTTGTCTTCGACCGCGGCTTCGAACAGGCCGAACTGCAGTTCGGGCAGCTTCCAGTGCGCGGGGGCGGTTTGACCCGCCGCAAGGATGCATTCGCGCAGCAGCGCTGGGTCGTCGGCTTGCTCGGGCGTCAGTCCGGCGTGGGTGATCAGGCTTTCGCGCACGCTCAGGCGCGCGAAGGGCTGGTCCAGGTGTACCGGCTTACCGGCATAGCTGATGGCGGCGCTGCCGGTGGCCGCGCGCGCCGCGTGGCGCAGCACCTGTTCGGTGAAGTCCATCAGGTCGTGGTGCGTCCAGTAGGCCGCGTAGAACTCCATCATCGTGAATTCCGGGTTGTGCCGGACGCTGATGCCTTCGTTGCGGAAGTTGCGGTTGATCTCGAACACGCGCTCGAAGCCGCCCACCAGCAGCCGCTTCAGGTAGAGCTCGGGCGCGATGCGCAGAAACATCTGCTGGTCCAGCGCGTTGTGGTGGGTGGTGAAAGGCTTGGCGTTTGCGCCGCCCGGAATGGGGTGCAGCATCGGCGTTTCCACTTCCAGGAAGTGGTGCTCGACCATGAAACTGCGAATGCTGCTGACGGCCTTGCTGCGCGCGATGAAGCGTGCGCGCGCTGTCTCATCAGTGGCCAGATCGACATAGCGCTGGCGGTACTTCTGTTCCTGGTCGGTCATGCCGTGAAACTTGTCTGGCAGCGGCCGCAAACTCTTGGTCAGCAGGCGCACCTGGCTTGCCTTGATCGACAGTTCGCCGGTCTTGGTGCGGAAGAGCGTGCCTTCGCAGGCCACGATGTCGCCCAGGTCCCAGTGCTTGAAGGCGGCCAGGGCTTCCGCACCGATGGCGTCTTGGGTCACGTACAACTGAATGCGGCCATGCGTCTTGCCGGTCGATCCGTCTTGCAGCGTGGCGAAACAGGCTTTGCCCATGATGCGCTTGAGCATCATCCGCCCGGCCACCTTGACAGTCACAGCCAGCGGTTCCAGTTCTTCGTTCAGCACTTCGCCATAGCGCGCATGCAAGTCGGCCGCGTGGTGCGTGGGCTTGAAGTCGTTCGGGAAGGCCACGCCCTGGGCGCGTATGGCGCGCAGCTTTTCGCGGCGTTCGGCGATCAGCTGGTTCTCGTCGATGGGGGTGGCTGTCAGGGGTGGGGTGCTCATGCGTCAACTCGGTGGAATTGGCATCGAGTTTAGGCGGCGGCATTGGCAGTCGGCGGGGTCAGCGCAGCGCACCGTGTTGCTACAGGGGGCGACCTTAGAATCTGGGGCCTTCGCGACCTGCATTGATGTCCGCCACTTTCCCCGCCACCGACCCCATCGTCGACCGCCCCATCCGCTTCGCGTTGGTCGGTTGCGGGCGCATTTCGGCCAGCCACATCGAAGCCCTGCGCCAGCATGCTGAACACGCGAAACTGGTGGCGGTGTGCGACGTTCGGCCCGAAGCGCTGGCCGCGGCAGTGGCCGAGACGGGCGCGCGCGGCCATGCTTCGCTGGACGACTTGCTGGCCGCCGGCGGCGTGGATGTCGTCGTGCTGGCCACCCCCAGCGGCCTGCACCCGCGTCAGGCCATGCAGTCGGCCCGCGCCGGCTGCCATGTGCTGACAGAAAAGCCCATGGCCACCCGGTGGGACGACGCCCAGGACATGGTGCGTGTGTGCCGCGAAGCCGGAGTCAAGCTTTTCGTCGTCAAGCAGAACCGACTGAACCCCACGCTGCAGCGGCTGAAGGGCGCCATCGACGAAGGCCGCTTCGGCCGCATCTTCATGGCCACGGTCAACGTTTTCTGGACCCGGCCGCAAAGCTATTACGACGACGCGCCCTGGCGTGGCCGTTGGGACATGGACGGCGGCGCCTTCCTGAACCAGGCCAGCCACTACGTCGACATGGTCGACTGGCTGGTGGGCCCGGTGGACAGCGTGCATGCCTACACCGCCACCCTGGCCCGCGACATCGAGGCCGAAGACACCGGCGTGATGACGTTGCGCCTGCGCAAGGGCGGGCTGGCGTCGGTCAACGTCACCATGCTCACGTTCCCGAAGAACCTGGAAGGCAGCATCACCGTGCTGGGCGAAAACGGCACCGTGCGCGTGGGTGGCGTGGCGGTGAACCGCATCGAACATTGGGAATTCGCGGATGTCCGGCCTGAAGACGCGCAGGCCCGCGACACCGGCTACGCCACGCCTTCGGTCTACGGCCCGGGCCACCCGCTGTACTACGACAACGTCATCCGCACGCTGCGCGGCCACGCGCAGGCGCAGGTGGACGGTTATGGCGGCCTGCGTTCGCTGGAAGTCGTCATCGCGGCCTACCGCAGTGCGCGCGATGGCGTGCGCGTCGGCTTGCCGCTCTTGTTCTGAGCATGAGCACCGAAATCACGATCACCGACATCCATGCCAGCGCCATCGTCGATGC
>JBBQAW010000072.1:0-14479 GCA_038316815.1 Burkholderiales bacterium | reverse complement strand
CCGCTTGGAAAGCCTGATGTCCGACGCGGGGGCGATAGCCGACGACCGCCATGCACTGGTAGGTTCCAACGACCACCACACTCTTGGCGGTGTCGTGGCTGGCGCCAAGGTGCTGGTCATTGACGACAGCAACACCATTCGCCGCAGCGCCGAGATCTTTCTGCGCCAGGGCGGGCATGAAGTGCTGCTGGCCGAAGACGGCTTCGACGCCCTGTCCAAGGTCAACGACCACGACCCTGAACTGATCTTCTGCGACATCCTGATGCCGCGGCTGGACGGTTACCAGACCTGCGCCATCATCAAGCGCAACCCGCGCTTTGCGGGTGTGCCGGTGATCATGCTGTCCAGCAAGGACGGCCTGTTCGACAAGGCGCGTGGCCGCATGGTCGGCAGCCAGGACTACCTGACCAAGCCTTTCACCAAGGAACAACTGCTGCGCGCAGTTGAAACCTTCCGCCGCGCGCGCGCTTAAAGCGTTTAAAGCGGCCCGCCGTACCCAGGACAAACTGATGCCGATCCGGAAGATTCTCGTGGTCGACGATTCGAAGACCGAACTGCACCACCTGTCGGACCTGCTGGGCCGCCGCGGCTACAGCGTGCGCACAGCCGAAAACGGTGAAGAAGCCATGCGCAGGCTGGGCGAAGAAAAGCCCGACCTGGTGCTGATGGACGTGGTGATGCCGGGCCAGAACGGCTTTCAGCTCACGCGCACCATCACCCGCGACCCGCGCTTCGCCGATGTGCCGGTGATCATGTGCACCAGCAAGAACCAGGAAACCGACAAGGTCTGGGGCATGCGGCAAGGCGCACGTGACTACATCGTCAAGCCCGTCAACGGCGACGAACTGGTCGCCAAGATCAAGGCCTTCGATTGATGCTGGCCTCAACCCACACAGCCGGGCGCTGAACATGTCCAAACGCGATGCCCTGCGCGAACTGCAAAGCCGGCTGGCCGAACGCCTGCAACTGGCCCGCACCGAAGCGCGGCCCATGTCCTGGCTGGCGGTGGAATGCGCCGGCACGGGTCTGCTGGTGCCACTGGCCGGCGCGGGCGAGATTTTCTCGGTCGGCTCGGTGTTGCCGGTGCCGCACACCCAGCCCTGGTTCGTGGGTGTGGCCAACCTGCGTGGCGGCCTGCACGGGGTGGTGGACCTGGCAGCGTTCCTGGGGTTGCGGCCCCCGCAGCCGACCGACACCCCCCGTGACCAGTCCCGCCTGCTGGCGCTGAACGCCAGCCTGGCGGCACACAGCGCCCTGCTGGTGGACCGCCTGGCGGGCCTGCGCAGCGGCGACCAGCTGGCCCCCGAGGCCGACGACGGCGAACAGCGGCCGCCTTTTGCGCGCGGTCTGTGGCGCGACACCGAAGGCCGCATCTGGCAGGAAATCGACCTGGCCGCGCTGGCCCGCAACGAACAGTTTCTTGCCATTGCGGCATGAGCCCGATCTCGCCGCTGATGGCTGGACGCGGGTTGAACCAATGAGGACGACATGAGTTTCCTGGACAGGATCAAGGGCCCGAATGGCCCGAATGGCCCGAACGGCCCGAGTGGCCATACCGGCAGCCGCGGCGAGCGCGACGCGTCTTCCACGCTTAGCCGTGACGACGACATCGCCCTGGCCAGCAACCCCATGGAAGCCACCGTGCGCCTGGCCGGTGCCGGCACGGCCCGCAGCGACGCCGGCCCGTCGATCATTTCCGAGGCCACGCCCTCCGAAATGGCCATCGATTACGCCGAAACCCGCAACCCGTCCGGCACGCCCAGCGACAACGCCCCTTCCAGCTTCAGCAGCGGCCTGCCCGTCATCGACAAGCTGCCGCTGGCGCGCCAGCAGCGCATTGCCACCCTCGTCTTCGGCCTGGGCCTGCTGGGCCTGCTGGTTGCCGTCGTGTTGACGCTGAACGCCAGCAATCAAAGCGCGCAGCAGGTGTCGGCGGCAGGGCAGGCGCAGACGCAATCCCAGCGCCTGGCCAAGTCCGTGTCGCAGGCCCTAGTGGGCCAGGCTTCGGCCTTCCCGGAAGTGCGCGACAGCTTGTCCGTGCTGACCCGCAACGTGCGCAGCCTGGGCGACGGCGCGGGTGGCGTGCCTGCCGCCCCGGCCGCGCTGCAGGCCCAGTTGCAGCCATTGCTGCCGGTGGTGGACAAGGCCGAGAAGAGCGCCAACGTCGTGCTGGCCCAGGAAAGGACGCTGACGCAGGTGAACCAGTCCCTGCGCGCCATCAACCGCCAAAGTGGCGACCTGCTCGAATCGGCCGAGGCTGTTTCCACGCTGAAGGTGGCCTCGGGCGCAACGTCGGCCGAACTTCTGGCCCTGGGCCAGCTGGTCATGCTGACCCAACGCATTGGCAAGAGCGCCAACGAGTTCAGCGTCTCCGAAGGCGCCAGCGCCGAAGCCGTGTTCCTGCTGGGCAAAGACCTGAACAGCTTCCGTGACCTGGTCAAGGGCCTGAACGACGGCGACCCCGAACAGCGCCTGCCCGGCACCCGCGACGCGCCCACACGCCAAGCGCTGCAGAACCTGGCCGACCAGTTCGAGCAGACGCGCACGGCCTCTGCCGCCATTCTGGGCAACCTGCCCGGCCTGGTGGCGGCGCGCGAAGCGCAGCAAGCCGTGGTGGCCGACAGCGAGCCCCTGCGTGCAGGGCTGGACAGCCTGCAGCAGTCACTGGCCGGCACGGGCGGCCTGGGCGTCTGGCAAACCGGTCTGGGCCTGCTGTCGATCCTGGCCATGCTGGGCGGCGGTTTCGCCATGCTGCGCCTGTTCGTCAGCGACCAGACTTCACGTTCGCGCCTGGCCGAGGCCCAGAAGCGCGAGGCCGAAAGACAAGAGCAGGAAGCCAAGCGCGTGAACGACGCCAACCAGGCCGCCATCCTGCGCCTGATGAACGAACTGCAGACCGTGGCCGAAGGCGACCTGACCCAGCAGGCCACCGTGACCGAAGACATCACCGGCGCCATCGCCGACTCGGTCAACTACACGGTCGAAGAACTGCGCACCCTGGTCGAACAGGTGCAAACCACGGTCGAGCGCGTCACCGACACCACGCAGCAGGTCGAACAGACATCGACCGAACTGCTGGCCGCTTCAACCGAGCAGCTGCGCGAGATTCGCGAAACCGGCGAATCGGTGCTGCAGATGGCGGGCCGCATCAACGACGTTTCAGCCCAGGCACAAGAAACCGCCTCCGTGGCGCGTCAGTCGCTGGCAGCGGCTGAAAGTGGCCTGAGTGCGGTGCAAAACACCATCGGTGGCATGAACGCCATCCGCGACCAGATTCAGGAAACCAGCAAGCGCATCAAGAGACTGGGAGAAAGCTCGCAGGAAATCGGCGAAATCACCGAATTGATCAGCGACATCACCGAGCAGACCAACGTGCTGGCCCTGAACGCCGCCATCCAGGCCGCCAGTGCCGGTGAAGCCGGCCGGGGTTTCAGCGTCGTGGCTGAAGAAGTGCAGCGACTGGCCGAACGTTCGGGCGACGCCACCAAACAGATTGCCGCCATCGTGCGCACCATCCAGACCGACACCCAGGACGCCGTGGCCGCGATGGAGCGCAGCACCCAGGGCGTGGTCGAAGGCGCGCGCTTGTCTGACGCTGCCGGCACCGCCCTGGCCGACATCGACCGCGTGGTGCGTGAGCTCTCAGACCTGATTGCCCGCATTTCGGCTGAAGCGCTGAAAGAAGCCGCCAGCGCCAACGTCGTGGCAGCCAACATTCAGCACATCTTTGCCGTCACTGAACAGACCAGCGAAGGCACACGTTCAACGGCACAGATGGTGCGCGAACTCTCGCGCACCGCCGAAGAGCTGAAGGCCTCGGTTTCGCGCTTCAAGGTGGCCTGAGGATGCTCAGCACCACGCCCCCGCCCAACGCGGCCCCGGCCGACGACCTGAGCGCCATCGCCTGGCTGCAGCCCGAGTTGCGCCGCAGCCTCGAAGCAGCGCACAAGGCGCTGCGCCGCTACCTGCGTGAAGCCGAGTCGATCGGCGACTCAGACCTGGACAGCGCCGACCCCGCGCCACTGGCTGCCGCCCGCAACCATCTGCACCAGGCCGTGGGGGCGCTGGACATGTTGTCGCTGCCGGCCCTGGCCCAGATGCTGCGCGCCAGCGAAACAGCCGTGCAGCGCATGGTGGCGCGCCCGGCGCTGCTGGGCGCGGCTTCGCTGAACGTCATCGAACGCAACAGCTTTGCCCTGCTGGATTACCTGGCGCGACAATTGGCGGACAAGCCGGTGTCGCCCGTGATGCTGTTCCCGCAATACCGCGCCACCCAGCAGCTGGCGGGCGCCGACCGCGTACACCCGGCAGACCTGTGGCCCGTGAACTGGCAGTGGCGAGCGCTGCCAGCGGACCGTTCGGCGCAGCCGCGCGCCGCCGACGACGCCGCGCGGGCCGAGATGGAAAGCAGCGTGCTGGCCTTGATGCGCCAGCCCGACGGCATCGTGCTGGCCCGCATGAGCGACTTCTGCGCCGACCTGGCCGCCGGTGCCGCGCGAACCGGCGCCGCCGACGGTCGGCTGGCCACCTTCTGGCAACTGGCTGCAGCGCTGTTCGAAGCGCAGGCTGGCGGCCTGCTGAAGAGCGACATTTACGTCAAGCGCATCGCCTCGCGCCTGCTGGCGCAGTTGCGCTTGAACGTGCGCGGGCAGCACGAGCTGTCAGACCGCCTGGCCCAAGACCTGCTGTTCTTCTGCCACCACGCCGCCGCCCCGAACGACTCGCACCCAGCGCCGCGCCTGGCGGCCGTGCGCCAGACCTGGCCGCAACCCACCGCCAGTGCCGCCAGTGACTACGAAACCCCCAGCCTGGGCCGCTTCGACCCCGCGGCGCTGGCCCTGGCCCGCAAGCGCCTGGCCACGGCCAAGGACAGCTGGTCTGCCGTGGCCGGCGGCGAACTACACCGTCTGGGCACGCTGATTGAAACTTTCGCGCTCGTCGACGATTCGGTACGCCGCATCTTCCCGGCCGGCGAAAGCCTGGGCCAGGCCCTGGTGGCAGCGGCAGAACGCACCGTCGCCGGCGAATCAGAACCGGCGCCAACACTGGCCATGGAAGTGGCCACGGCCCTGCTTTATGTCGACGCCTGCCTTGAAGACGGCGACTTCGACCACCCGGATCTGCCGCCGCGCTTGCAGCGCCTGGGCCAGCGCATTCACGAAGTCGCAGCAGGCGCCGACCCCCATCCGCTGGAAAGCTGGATGGAGGAGCTGTACCGCCGCATCAGCGACCGCCAGACCATGGGCAGCGTGGTGCAGGAATTGCGCGCTTCTCTGTCCGAAGTTGAAAAGCACATCGACCAGTTCTTCCGCCAGCCGGCAGACCGGCAGGTACTGGTGCCCGTGCCGCAGCAACTGTCTGCCATGCGCGGCGTGCTTTCGGTGCTGGGCATGTCGCAGGCCTCGCAGGCCGTGCTGCACATGCGCGACGACGTCGACGCCCTCATCAGGGACGAAACCACCGAACCGCAGGCCTTGCCCCATGGCGAGATCGAGCGTCTGGCCGACAACCTGGGGGCCCTGAGTTTCCTGATCGACATGCTTGGCGTGCAGCCGCAACTGGCCAAGCAATTGTTCGAGTTCGACGCTGCCAGCGGCAAGCTCAGCGCCGTCATGGGCCAGCCGCACCGGCACCTGGCCATGCCCGCAACGCTGCAGGACCAACCGGCCGACGAGCCCCTGGTCGACCAGGTGCGGGCCCTGGCGCAAGAGCTGGCCAGCCCTGCAGGCCAGGCCCTGGGCGACGACGAACTGGCACAACGCCTGGACCGCCTGGCCCAGCAGGCCGTGGCCGCAGACGAAACCGAACTGGCGCGCACCCTGAGCGGTGCCCGCGTGGCCTTGCGCAGTGCCGTCGACGCCGGCACACGCCAGGCCCTGCGCCATGACCTGGCCCAGGGTCTGCTGGGTCTGGGCCAGGTGGCCGAACCCGCGCCGCTGCCCCAGGCCCCGGTGCCACCGCCGCGCCCACCTTCGGCCCCGGGCCAGACCGGGCTGGAAGACGACCCGGAGATGCGCGAAATCTTCATCGAAGAAGCGCGCGAAGTAGTTGCTGATGCCAGTGCCGCCTTGCAGCGCCTGGCCGACCACCCCGGGTCTGCGGCCGACATGACCGAACTGCGCCGCGCGTTCCACACCCTGAAGGGCAGCGGCCGCATGGTCGGCCTGACCGACTTCGGCGCCGCCGCCTGGGCCTGCGAACAACTGTTCAACGCCCGGCTGGCAGCCCAGCCAGTGCGCATGGACGCGCCGCTGCGCGCCTTCACCGCACAGGCCCTGTCGACACTGGGCCGCTGGACCGACGCCATCGCCAACGGCGACGCCAGCGCCTTCACGCCCGCACCCCTGGTTGCCGCAGCCGATACCTTGCGCCTGGGCGAAGGTGAGATGGACCTGCCATCGACGCTGCCTGAGGCGGCCGAGACGAGCGGGTTCAGCACGGATGCAAGCACGGTGCCCGAGACCGAGACCGAGACCGAGAAAGCGTCCGAGACCGAATCCGAGACAAGAGTCAGTGTTGAAGCTGTTGAACCCGTTGAACCCATTGAACTCGTTGAAGCTGCTGAACCTGCGGAGCCGGCCCAGGCACTGACACTGCATCCCGAACCTGCCGCCATCCCAGCGCCCGCCGCCGACAGCGCCGCCGAAGTCTCGGGCTTGGTGCTGGCGGACGGCGATGCAGGCTTCCCGCCAGCCAGCCTCCAGCCCACCGGCTTCCCTGAACTGCCTGCCGATGCCCCTGTCCTGAGCTTCGAACTGAAGTTCGACGCGCCAGAAGCCGAAGACGATGGGGCCGAAGACACCCCCGCCGATGGCTCGCCGTCCGCCCCCACCGACCTCTTCACACGGGTGCCCGGGCTGCCCAGCGCAGCCGACCTGGACCTGGGCGCCTTCAGCCTGGGCGCAAAACCGGCGCAAGAAGACCGGGTGCCCTTCGAATTCGATCTCGAAGAGTTGGGTCAGAACCCGACCCTGGCCACGCCAGACGCCGCCCTGCTGATGACGGGCGAGCTCTCGGCCACCGAGCCCCTGGCGACCGACAACATGCCGCTGGCCGGAACCCTGGAACTGCCGGCCGAAGATGCGCCGCGCCCGACCGTGGACGGCACCGACGGCCTGGTGCTGGCCTGGGCCGAACTGGAAGTTCCCCCGGGCGAGGACGATGCACCGCTCTACACCAGCGCCACGCTGATCTCTTCTGACCTGCCGCTGGTGCTGGATGGTGAAGCTGAAGTTGAAGGCGAAGGCACAGCCGAAGACTCAACCGACGCGCTTGACACGCTTGACCCGCTTGACACGCTGATCGTGATGGCAGCGCCACCTGAGGCGTCCCTGCCCAAGCTCAAGCTCGACATCGCACCCGACTCCGATCCCGAATCCGCTCCCGAGCCTGAGCCCGGCGCGCCAGAGGAAGACCCGGTCAAGGTCATCGGCCCGTTGCGCATCGGCATCCCGCTCTTCAACATCTTCTTGAACGAGGCCGACGAACTATCGCGCCGGCTGGGCACCGAGCTGGCCGAATGGGCCTTGGAATCCGACAGCCGGCCGATGGCAGACAGCACCATTGCCTTGGCACATTCGCTGGCCGGAAATTCAGCCACGGTGGGCTACGCCGACTTGTCCGGCCTGGGCCGGGCGCTGGAACATGCCTTGATGCGTTCGCAGGCCGCAGGCCGGGGACGCGCAGGCGAGGGTGAACTCTTCCTGGACGCAGCAGACGAAATCCGCCGCCTGCTGCACCAGTTTGCAGCCGGCTTCCTGCGCCCGGTTTCAGCTGAACTGATGGAGCGCCTGGCCGACCACGAACGCTGGCCCATGCCTGCGGCCTTGCCGGCGGCCGACGCTGGCGACAGTGTCGCCGCCGCGCTGCTGGACGGCGAAGAGAGGCTTGACGCCGAGACCGAGCCTGAAGACAGGGGGGAGGCTGAGGCTGAGGCTATGGCTGAGCCTGAGCCAGCCTCCGCGCCGGCGATGGCCGAAGACCCTGCCGAAAGCTTCGACAGCGTCGACCACATCGACCACGAACTTTTCCCGATCTTTGAGGAAGAGGCCGACGAACTGCTGCCGCAACTGCAGTCGCGCCTGCGTGATTGGCTGGAAAACCCAGCTGACATGGACACGCCTTCGTCCTGCATGCGCACGCTGCACACCTTCAAGGGCGGCGCACGCCTATCCGGCGCCATGCGCCTGGGTGACATGGCGCACAGCCTGGAATCAGCGGTCGAACGGCTGGTCGCCAGCGACAAGGTGCGCTCGCAGGACGTCGAACCCCTGCTGGCCCTGGCCGACAACATGTCGGTGGCCTTCGCGGAGTTGCGCGCCCCGGAGGTTGAGCAGGTCGAAATGCCGCTGACAGCGCCAGTGCCTTCCGCCGCGCCGGTACGCCTGCCCGAAACTGAACCTGAACCTGAGCCTGAGCCTGAGCTAGAGCCTCAGCTAGAGCCAGAGCTGCAGCCCGAGCCGGCGCCAGAGCCAGAGCCAGAGCCAGAGCTTGAGCGTGAGCCCGAGCCCGAGCCCGAGCCCGAGACCCAGTTTGGCCAAGCGCCCCCACCCGCACCGGAACCCGTGGTCGAAGAGACCGTGGCAAAAGCGCCCGCACTTGAGGCTGAACCCGAAGGCGAAACCGCGACCACGTCCGAATCAGAACCCGCGCCAGTGCCCCCCGCCGCGCTGCCGCCGCCCCTGGCGCGGCCCAACGGCAGCGCCATCGACTGGGCACGCTTCAACCAGCCGTTGCCAGCATCGGCCCCGCCCCCGGCGCCGGCCGAACGCAGCCCCGCCGGCAGCGGCGCCGTGCGCGTGCGCGCCGGCCTGCTGGACCGCCTGGTCAACCAGGCGGGCGAAGTCAGCATCACGCGCGCCCGCATCGACGCCGATGTGCGCACCCTGCAGGGCAGCCTGCACGAACTGACCGACAGCCTGGAACGTATGCGCCGGCAGCTGCGCGACATCGAACTGCAGGCCGAAACGCAGATCTCGTCGCGCATCGAACAGGCCAAGGCCGCGTCGCAGGCCTTCGACCCGCTGGAGATGGACCGCTTCACGCGCTTTCAGGAACTGACGCGCTTCATGGCCGAGTCGGTGAACGACGTCGCCACCCTGCAGCGCAGTCTGCAGCGCACCTTGCAAAGCACCGAAGACGAACTGGCTGCCCAGGCACGGCTGACGCGTGAACTGCAAGACGACCTGCTGCGCACGCGCATGGTCGAATTCGAAAGCATGGCCGACAGGCTTTACCGCACGGTGCGCCAGGCGGCCAAGGAAACCGGCAAGCAGGTGCGGCTCGAGGTCATCGGTGGCGCGATCGAAATCGACCGCGGCGTGCTCGAACGCATGACCGGCCCGTTCGAACACCTGCTGCGCAACAGCGTGGCGCACGGTGTCGAAACACCCGAACAGCGCCGCGCCGCGGGCAAGGCGCCGGAAGGCCGGATCAGCATCCAGGTGGCACAGGCCGGCAACGAAGTGGCGATGGAGTTCAGCGACGACGGCGCCGGCCTGGACCTGCCGCGCATTCGCCAGCGCGCCATCGAACGCGGCCTGCTGGCCGCCGATGTCGAAGCCAGCGACCACGAACTGGCGCAGTTCGTCTTTGCTTCTGGCTTCAGCACGGCCAGTACCGTGACAGAACTGGCCGGCCGCGGCATCGGCCTGGACGTGGTGCGCTCCGAAGTCAACGCCATGGGCGGGCGGGTAGAGATCGTCAGCCAGTCCGGGCAGGGCACGCGCTTTCGGCTGTTGATGCCGTTGACCACGGCCGTCACGCAGGTGGTGATGCTGCGCTGCGGCGTGATGAGCGTGGCCGTGCCTTCCACCCTGGTGGAAGTGGTGCGCCGCGTCAGCCCGGCCGAGATCGAGGCCGCCTACGACAGCGGGCGCTTCGAATTTGCCGACGAGCCCGTGCCCTTTTTCTGGCTGCCCGCCTTGCTGCAAGCGGCTGCGCGTGGCGAAGCGCGCTCGCGTTCGCAGTCGGTGGTCATCATTCGCAGTGCTTCGCAGCGCGTGGCGCTGCATGTGGACGAAGTCGTCGGCAACCAGGAAGTGGTTGTCAAGAACGTCGGCCCTCAACTGGCGCGCCTGCCCGGCCTGGCTGGGGTCACGCTGCTGCCTTCGGGCGTGGTTTCACTCATCTACAACCCGGTGGCGCTGGCAACGGTGTTCGCCGACCAGGCGCGCCGCCTGATGAGCCAGCAGCCGCCCGCAGCCGGCGAGGCCGCGGCCATCGAAGGCCCCAGCGCCACGGCAGCGCAGCGTGTGCCGATGGTCATGGTGGTCGACGACTCGCTCACCGTGCGCCGCGTCACCCAACGCCTGCTGGTGCGTGAAGGCTACCGCGTGGTGCTGGCCAAAGACGGCCTGGACGCACTGGAACGTTTGGCCGAAGAACGCCCCACCGTGCTGCTGTCGGACATCGAAATGCCGCGCATGGACGGCTTCGACCTGCTGCGCAACGTGCGCGCCGACGCCCGGCTGGCCGGCCTGCCGGTGGTGATGATCACCTCGCGCATTGCGCAAAAGCACCGTGACTACGCGGTCGAGCTGGGTGTCGACCACTACCTGGGCAAGCCGTATTCCGAAGAACTGCTGCTGTCCCTGGTGGCGCGTTATGTGGGTGCAGAACAAGCCGCACGTGCAGCATTACCCGCATGAGCCATCCCGCAAGCCATCTGGCAAGCCATCCGGCACTCGTCAGCAATCCCGAGTGGGTTGACCAGCTGGCCACGATCAGCGGCCTGCGCGACCGCGATTTGCTCGACCTCAATGCGCGCCATAGCCCGAGCTATGGCTGTGCTTTGCGCCTGGATCGGACTTCTTTTGACACGCTGCTCGGTCACGCTCGAAAAACTCTCAGCGTCTGAGCCTGGCGCGCCATGTCAGACCCGTATAAACCCTGCCACCCACTCTGTTAATCAAACGTTTGACTTTGGTCGCTACACTCGTGGCCGATGTCGAATCTTGAAGCTCCTAGCCCCACGCCAGCCGCCAACGCGCCGGAGGAGCCCCGCCAGCGCCTGCTGATGGCCAGCCTGCAGCTGTTCGCGCAGCAGGGCTACAGCAAGACCAGCACGCGTGAACTGGCCGAAGCCGCGCACGTGAACGTGGCCGCCATCAGTTATTACTTCGGCGACAAGGCCGGCCTGTACCGCGCCGTGACACTGGAACTGCTGGGCTGTGCACCCGAAGAAGACCTGGCCCGCTACAGCGACCCGGGCTTGAGCCTGCCAGACGCGCTGCACGGCTTTTACGCCGGCTTCCTGGAACCCTTGATGCGCGGCGACATGGTGCGCCTGTGCATGAAGCTGCACTTCCGCGAAATGCTGGAACCCACTGGCTTGTGGCCCTACGACGCGACCCAGGGCATCAAACCTTTGCATGACGGCCTGGTGGCCGTGTTGTGCCGTCACCTGGGCCTGCCGCTGGCCGGCAGCGCGGCCGACGCCGACGTGCAGCGCCTGGCCATCAGCCTGGCCGGGCTGGGCGTGCACTTGCACGTGGGCTACGACATGTCCGAGGCCATCGCCCCGGGGCTGATGGCCGGGCCTGAACAAATCGAACAATGGTCCGAGCGCCTGGTGATGTTCGGCCTGGCCATGGTGCAGGCCGAAGCCAGGCGCCGCGGGCTGACCCTGACAACGAGCCCTGCTGCATGAAATCTTTCGCATCGCTGCCCTTGGCAGCCCTGAGCCTTGCCATGCTGGCGGGCTGCGCCGCCATCCCGGGCGGCAGCCAGAACGCCCTGAACGCCTCGAACCCCCCGAATTCCGCTACCCAGACACCCCCCAACCCGCCAGCCGCTGCCTGGCAGGCGCCGCTGCCGGCGGCCGCCCCAGCGGTGCCGGCGGCCGAGTTCTGGGCCCGTTTCGGCGACCCGGCCCTGCCCGCCCTGCTGCAGGCCGCGCGCGACGCCAGCCCCAGCCTGGCGCTGGCGGCAGCGCGGGTGGAGCGCGCCCGGGCCACCCAGACGGCGGCCGGCGCGGCCCTGCTGCCCCAGGTCGGCGCCAGCGCGGGCATCAGCCAGGCGCGCCTGACCCCCGGTTTGCCGACTGCCACCACGGCCAGCGCGGGGCTGCAGGCCAGCTGGGAGATCGACCTTTTCGGCGCCAACGCTGCCGGCCGCAACGCCGCCGCTGCCCGGCTGCAGGGCGCGCAGGCCCTGCTGGCCGACGCCCAGACCGCCGTCGCTGCCGAAGTGACCACCACACTCACCAACCTGCGCGCCTGCGAAGCCCAGGCCCGCACCACGCAGCAAGACGCCACCAGCCGGGCCGAGACCGCCCGCCTGACTGACCTGAGCGCCCGCGCCGGCTTCACCGCCCCGGCCGACGCCGCCCTGGCGCGTGCAGGCGCGGCGCAAGCCCGCGCCACAGCCAACCAGCAGCGGGCACAGTGCGACACCCTGGTCAAGGGCCTGGTCGAACTGACCGACCTGCCCGAAGCCAGCCTGCGCGAGCAACTCTCGGTCGCCACGGCGCGGCTGCCGCAACCGCCAGCGGTTCTGCCGCCCACCCTGCCTGCCAGCCTGCTGGCCCAGCGCCCCGACTTGCGCGAAGCCGAATGGGCAGTGGTGGCCGCCGCCGCCGACCGCGACCAGGCGGCTGCACGCGAAAGGCCGCAAATCAGCCTCTCCGGGTCGATCGGAGGCCTGTCGCTGCGCCAGGGCGGCGAAACGCAAAGTGGCGGCACCTGGTCGATCGGCCCGCTGAGCGTGAACTTCCCGCTGTTCGATGCCGGCAGCCGCGCCGCCAATACGGCAGCAGCGCGGGCTGAATACGACAGCGCCGTGGCCGCCTACCGCGCCACCACGCGCCGCGCCGTGCGCGAAGTCGAAGCCAGCCTGGTGGCCCTGAACAGCACGGCTGCGCGCTTCGACGACGCCCGCAGCGCCGCCGCCGACTTTGAAGCTTCGCTCGTGGCCACTGAAGCCCGCCAGAAAGGCGGCCTGGCCAGCCTGCTGGACCTGGAAAACGCGCGCCGTATCTCGCTGTCGGCGCAAAGCGCCCTGATCGAACTGCAGCGCGAACGCGCCGCCGCCTGGGTGACGCTGGTGCGCGCCCTGGGTGGTGGCTGGCGCGACGACAACCCCACCGCCCTTTTGAAGACGAATTCCCAGCCATGAGCGACTCTCCCCTGGTTTCCACAACGGTTTCTCCCGCGCAAAACGCAGCCGGCCGCCGCCGGCCGTGGTTGTGGTTCGGTGCGGCGGGGCTGGCCGTGCTGGCCCTGGGCGGCGTGGCCGCCGTGTCCGTGAATGCCCAGGACCCGAAGCCAGCCGCAGGCGCCACCCCGGCGGCGGCCAAGCCGGCGCTGACCGTCACCCTGGCCAGCCCGCAGCGCGCTGAACTGCCGCTGTCGGTGGCGGCCAACGGCAGCGTCGCGGCCTGGCAGGAAGCCATCGTTGGTGCCGAAGCCGCCAGCTTGCGCCTGGCCGAGGTGCGCGTGAATGTCGGCGACCGCGTGCGCCGCGGCCAGGTGCTCGCCACCTTCGCCGCCGCCCTGCCCCAGGCCGACCTGGCCCAGGCGCGCGCTGCCGTGGCCGAAGCCGAAGCCACCCTGGCCGAAGCCGGCGCCAACGCCCAGCGCGCGCGTGAACTGCAGGCCAGCGGCGCGCTCAGCGCCCAGCAGATCAACCAGTTTCTGACCGCAGAACGCACGGCCGATGCCCGCCTGCAAGCCCAGCGCGCGCTGTTCAAGACGCAGGAACTGCGCCTGGCCCAAACCCAGGTGCTGGCGCCCGACGACGGCGTCATCAGTGCGCGTCTGGCCACCGTGGGTGCGGTCGTCGGCCAGGGGCAGGAACTGTTTCGGCTCATCCGTCAGGGCCGGCTGGAATGGCGTGCCGAAGTCGCCAGTTCAGAACTGGCCGCGCTGCAGCCCGGCATGCCCGTGCGCGTGACGCCGGCCGGTGGCCAGCCCGTCATCGGCAAGCTGCGCATGGTGGCGCCAACGGTCGACGCGGCCACACGCAACGGCCTGGTCTATGTCGACCTGCCCCAGCCCGGCACGGCGCGTGCAGGCATGTTCGCGCGCGGTGAATTCGAAATTGGCCGTTCGCCTGCACTCACCCTGCCGCAGCCAGCCGTGCTGCTGCGCGACGGCTTCAGCTACGTCTTCCAGCTGGGCGCTGACAACAAGGTCCGCCAGATCAAGGTGACGGTGGGCCGCCGGCTGGGCGAACGCATCGAAATCACCGGCGGCCTGGAAGCCAGCGCACGCGTGGTGGCCAGCGGCGCAGCCTTCCTGGGCGACGGCGACACCGTGCGCGTGGTCGACGCCCCGCCGGCCGTGGCCGCAGTCAAAAAGTAAGCTGCCCTTTGAAGCCCGAACCCCGCACTGACGCAGACAACAGCGCAGACAACAGCGTAGACAACGACGCTGACACGTCCGCTGACACCCACGCTGACGCCAACGAAAAGCCGTCATGAAACCGAGAACTCGTCGCGTGGTCCAAGCCGTTCTCTATGAAGCGATGGCAGTGGCGG
>JBBQAW010000071.1:0-14533 GCA_038316815.1 Burkholderiales bacterium | reverse complement strand
GGCGCCTGCACTTCGCGCTTCGTCCAGCGGCCGGCCTGGGGCAGCCACTCTTCCAGGCGGCTCGAGACGTTGTCTGAAATCGTCAGCAGCAAAGTGCTGCGCGTGGCTGTGAACGCGGCCAGCGAACGCGCCGCCGTGGGCGTGAACAGGGCCGTGAACTTGCGTTCGCCCTTCAGGAAAGCTGCGGCGTCGCCTACCAGCAGGCTGCCGCGTGGCCAGGTGGTTTCGCCCAGCTTCCAGTCGCTGCGCAGTTCGACCAGCACACGTTCACGCCAGAAGCTCAACTGTGCGTCGCTGGGCTTGTCGATCGGCACCACGCGGTCGCCCTGCAGCAACTGCATGCGGTTGTTGTAGAAGTCCAGCGCGCGCACGAACAGCGTGCGTTCGTAGCCCGGGGTCTTGTCGACCGAGGCATAGGCGTAGACGTCCTTGACCTCGGCCTCGAACACCGTGCGTGCGGTGGTCAGCGGCAGGCCGCGCTGCCAGCGCTTGACGATCCGCGGGTAACCTGATTCGGTCATCGAGCCCGAGCCGAAGTCGGTTGCCACATAGACATGGTCGACGTCGATCCATTCAACGCTGCTCTTGGCTTCGGGCAACACGAAGCCGTTGTTCACGAAGCTCTTGGCGACGACGTCGAATTCGCGCATCACGCTGGCGTCGGCACCGCCACGCGACAGCGCCACCAGGCAGCGGGTATGCACGCCCTTGTCGTCTGGCCCCAGCCAGGTGGCGCCGCCCCAGACCCAGTTTTCTTTCTCCGCCTTGCCCAGGGTGTCGATGTCGAGCACGGTTTCCCAGGCTGGCTGCGGCTTGCGGTATTCCACCAGGCTGGTGCGGCGCCACAGGCCGCGCGGGTTGGCGGCGTCTTTCCACAGGTTGTAGAAGAAGTCGCCGCGGCGCTGGACGTAAGGAATCTGTTCTTTCGAATCGAGCACGGCGCGGATGTCGCTGCGCATTTGCTCGAAGCCTGGGCGTGCCTGCAGTTCGGCTTCGCTCGTGGCATTGCGTTCACGCACCCAGGCCAGGGCGCGTTCACCCTGAACTTCTTCAAGCCACAGGTAGGGGTCGGTGGCGGGGGCGGTGGCGGGGGCGGGGGCGGGGGCGGTGGTCTGGGACATGGCGTTGCTGGCGGTAAAGAAAGGGGAAGTGCTGGCGGCCAGCGCCGCGCTGGTCTGCAGCATCTGGCGGCGTCGCATGGACGCAGGAATAGCGGGGGTCTTGGTCATGGCGTGGGGGCTTGCAAGGAATGGAGGTGGACTTCGACGCTGTCTGTCTGGTTCCCGACCCAGATCTGGCCTTCCTGCACCGTCACCTGCAACTGCATCGAACGCTCGGCCAGCCGGGCCAGGGCCTGGCTTTCGTCGGCCGGAATCTGCCAGACCTGCAGGTTGCGAACGCGGATGAGCTTCGGCGCGATGGCAGCCCACCAGAGGGGCGCGGCCTGGGCGTAGCAGTACAGCGTGACGCGTTCGGCACGGGCGCAGGCCTTGGTGATGCGGCGTTCGTCGGCGGGCTGGCCCACTTCCACCCAGTGCCGCAGCACGCCGGCCAGGCTGTGCTGCCAGAGGTCGGGTTCGTCGCCGTCGGACAGCCCGCGGGCGAACGCCAGGGCGCCGTCATGGTCGTTGGCGGGCACGTTCAGCGCGAAAGCCAGCACGCGCGCCATCAGGCGTTCATCGGTTTCTGAAGGGTGACGGGCCAGAGTCAAGGCATGGTCGGCGTAAAGGGCGCGGTCCATGTCGGCAATCTGCAGGGCGGCCTTGAAGATGGTGGACTTGATGGCCATGAAGGTGCTGCCGCAGGTGGGCAGCTTGGGGACGGTAGGCGGTGGCATCATTGTCGCCCTGCCGGGCCGGCCCGGCGCCCCACACCGTATTCGAGGACAAGCATGAAGTTTCCATCCGCGGCCACGCTGGCCGCTGCCGCCTTGTTGGGTCTGTCGCTTTCTCCTGCGGGAGCTTGGGTGTCCAACGCCCAGGCCCAGACAGCGCCTTCGATCACTCCCGCGCCCAAGCCTGCACCCAAGCCCGCACCCAAGCCGGCGGGCAAGCCGGCCCAGACGACCCCTGCCGCTGGGGACGGCGGTGGCAAGACCCTGAGCCTGGGCGGATCAGCCAACCCTGCCGATGGTGCTGCCGGTGGCGTGCGCCGAGGCATCATGACGCGCGACGAGTTACGCGCCTGCCTGGCCGACGAGGCCAGAATCCGCACCGAAGTGGAAGCGCTGGAAACGCAGCGCGCGCCCCTGGAAGGCCAGAAGACTCAGCTGGGTCTGGATCAGCAGGCCATGCGTGACGAACGCGCTGTCATGGAAGTCAGCCAGAAAGAGACAAGCCAGGCTCTGAGTACCAAGTTCAAGGCCTTTGCTGACAAGGTCGAGGCCTCGAACGCCCGCGTTGCTGCGTTCAACGAAGCCGGAAAGTCTGGCAACGCTGCCGATCGCCAACGCGTCATCTTGAACAAGGAGCGCACTGACCTGGAAACGGAACGCGTGGCGCTGGAAGCCGAGAAGAACGAGATCGGCGTCAAGCTCAAGACTGGTGTAGAAACGTACAACGAACGCGCCCAGGCGGTCGACCGGCGTGTTGCCGACTGGAACACCCGCAACGCCAAGTTCAACGACAGCGCCCAGGGCGTGGAGGCCGAACGCAAGGACTGGGTGGCAACCTGTTCGAACCGCCGCTACCGCGAAGACGACGAAACGGCCATCAAGGCCGGCAAGTAGCACCAGGCGCGGAACTGCGGCGACACGGAACAGATATGAGCGAAAACCCCAATCCTTTGCTGCAAGACTGGCGTGCCCCCTATGGCCTGCCGCCCTTTGCCAGCCTGCAGCCCGCGCACTTCGAACCTGCCTTGCGCGACGGCATGCGCCAGCACCGTGCTGAACTCGGGGCGCTGGCCGCCCAGACCGAAGCGCCAGACTTCAGCAACACCATCGCCGCCTTCGACCGCACGGGCCGCTTGCTGGACCGCGTGGCCGCAGTCTTTTACAACTTGACCAGCTCGGCCACCAGTGCCGAACTGCAGGCGGTGCAGCGCACGATGGCCGCACCGATGGCCGCGCACAGCAGCGCGGTCTACATGGACGCGGCCTTGTTCGCGCGCGTGGACGCAGTGCACGAGGCCCGCCATGCCCTGGGCCTGACGCCCGAGGCATTGCGTTTGACAGAACGCGTGCATCTGGACTTCGTGCGCAGCGGCGCGCGTATGCCGGCCGCCAGCCAACTGCGCTATGCCCAGGTGATGGAGCAATTGGCGGCACTGACGACCCGTTTTGCGCAGAACGTGCTGCACGACGAAAGCCATTGGTCGCTGCCCCTGCCCGAAGAAGCCGCGCTGGCCGGCCTGCCCGACTTCGTACGCGCCGCCGCGCGCCAAGCCGCAGCCGAGCGCGGGCAGCCAGGCCATCTGATCACGCTCTCGCGTTCGCTCGTCGTGCCCTTTCTCACCTTCAGCCAGCGGCGCGACCTGCGTGAAACCGCCTGGCGTGCCTGGGTAGGCCGGGGCGAAACCGCGGGCGAACACGACAACCGTGAAGTGGCGCGCGACATCCTGCGGCTTCGCAACGAACAGGCGCAATTGCACGGCCATGCCTGTTTTGCCGACCATGCCCTGACCGACACCATGGCCGGCACGCGTACCGCCGTGCAGGGCCTGCTGGGCGAAGTCTGGCCCCGCGCATTGGCAGCGGTCGAGCGTGAGCGCCAGGCCGTGCTGGAAATGATGCCGCCCGCAGACCGCGCTGCACAAGACCTGCAGCCCTGGGACTGGCGCTTTTATGCCGAGAAGGTGCGCAGTGAACGCTTTGCCATCGACGACGCCGAGGTCAAGCCCTACTTCCGGCTCGAGAACATGGTGCAAGCCGCGTTCGACTGCGCTGCCCGGCTGTTCGGGTTGCAGTTCACGCTGCGCACCGACCTGCCGGTCTATCACCCCGACGTGCGGGCTTACGAGGTGCGCCAGGCCGATGGCCAGGTCATGGGCATCTTCCTGCAGGACAACTTCGCGCGCCCCGGCAAGCGCAGCGGGGCCTGGATGAGTTCGCTGCGCTGGCAAAGCCGCAACGGCCCGCCGGGTGCCGAACGCAGCCTGCCAGTGATCCTGAACAACAACAATTTCGCCAAGGGCGGCAGCGGTGACGGGCCCGGCGGTGACCAGCCCACGCTGCTGTCGATGGACGACGCGCGCACGCTCTTCCACGAATTCGGCCATGGCCTGCACGGGCTGCTGAGCGATGTCACGTACAGGCGCTTGTCGGGCACCCAAGTGCTGCGCGATTTCGTCGAGTTGCCATCGCAGATTTTCGAGCACTGGATCACCCTGCCCGAAGTGCTGCAGCGTCATGCCCGCCACTGGCAGACGGGCCAGGCCATCCCGGACGAACTGGTGGCCCGGTTGCAACGCGCGCAGCACTTCAACCAGGGCTACGAGACGGTGCGCTACACCGCCAGCGCCATGGTCGACATGGCCGTGCATGCGCTCACTGATGCCGAGCCGCCCGCTGACCTGTGCCAGTTCGAAGCCGATCTGCTGCGCCAGGCCGGCCTGCCGCCCGCCGTGGGTCTGAACCACCGGCTGGTGCACTTCCAGCACCTGTTTGCCGGTAGCAGCTATGCCGCGGGCTACTACGTCTACCTGTGGGCCGAAGTGCTGGACGCAGACGGCTTCGACGCCTTCACCGAAGCCGGCAGCGCCTTCGACCCGGCGGTAGCCCAGCGCCTGCTGCGCCACATCTATGCCAGCGGCAACAGCGTGGCACCAGGGGCGGCCTACGCCGCCTTCCGCGGCCGAGAGGCGACGGTTCAGCCGCTGCTGAAGAAGCGCGGCTTGCTGGCGGAAGAGCCGGCTTGAGCTGCCCGAACTGCTTGACCTGCTTGACCTGCTGACCGGCCGTGGCCACCCGGCTCGGGCTCGCTTCGTTTCAGCCCGCAGGCCTGCCGAACAGCGTGTCTAGGGCGGCCATGAAGGCGCGGAAGTCCAGCGGCTTGGTCCAGTAGTCGGATGCGCCCGCGCGCAAGGCACTTTCGATGTCTTCGGGCATGGCATTGGCCGACAGCGCGATGCACGGGATGCGTGCGGTCTCGGGCCACGCCTGAAGCCGGCGCATCACTTCCAGGCCGTTGATGTCGGGCAACTGCATGTCAAGCAGCACCAGGTCTGGCCGCAGGGCCCGCGCCTGGGCCACGCCGCTTTCGCCGTCAGTGGCCAGGTGCAGCACCAGGTCGGGTCGGCGCGCCAGCAACTCGGCAATGATCAAGGCGTTCACCGGGTTGTCTTCGACATACAGCACCTGCCGCTTGGCCTTCGCAGCCGTCACTCCCGTCAGCGAAGGGGGCATGGGGTGGGCGGCAGGGGTTGCCGCAGCGGGCATGTCGACGCTGTCGGTTGTTCGGTCCTGCGTGGCGTCACCGGCCTGGTTCGCAGGTGCGGCGAGTTCGAGTTCGAACACGGTGCCGCTGCCGGGCTCGCTTTGCACCTGCAGCCGGCCGCCCATGCGTTCTGCCAGCGACCGGGCAATCGTCAAGCCAATGCCCGAGCCCTCGATGGCTGAGCTTTCCGCGCCCAGCCGGTTGAAAGGCTCGAACAAGTGCTGCACTTGTTCTGCCGTCATGCCGCGCCCGGTGTCGGCCACGCGCACATGCACGCGGTCGCCGTCGGTGGCCTGGGTGTGCCAGGCGCTGACTTCAACCCGGCCGCCGGGGCGGTTGTACTTGATGGCATTGCTCAGCAGGTTCAGCAGCACCTGGCGCAGCCGGGTGGCGTCGGCTAGCACGGTCAGTGGTGGTAGCTGGGTGTGCAGGGTCACGGCATGGGCCTTGAGCAGCGGGTCCAGCATCGGCACGGTGCCTTGCAGCAGCGGCGCCAGGGCCACAGGCATCAAGGCGATACGCAGTTCGCCGCTGTCCAGGCTGGCCAGGTCGAGAACGTCGTTGATCAAGGTCAGCAGGTGCTGCCCCGCGGCCTGCACATGCATCAGCCGTCGCCGGCGGGCAGGCATCGACGCGTCGTCCGAGTGTTCGCTCGCCGCATCTTCTTCGGCCAGAAGCAGCTGTGTGAAGCCAAGCACCGCATTCAAAGGTGTGCGCAATTCGTGGCTCATGCGGGCCATGAACTGGCTCTTGGCGGCGCTCTCCCGGCGCGCGATTTCGCGTTCCTGGCGCATGGCAGCGGTGCTGCGGGCATCGGTGACATCCCAGTTCACGCCAATGCGGCGCACTGGCTGGCCCTGTTCGTCGCGCAGGGATTGCGAACGCGTGGCCAGCCAGCGCACCTGGCCGTCGGGCCAGACGATGCGGAACTCGAACTCCGCCGGCGCCTGTGTGGCCATGGCCGCCTGGTGCTGGGCCATGACACGTTCCTTGTCGCCGGGGTGAACCAGGGCCATGCGCTCATCGGCTGTCATGGCCTTTGACTGGGGCTGCAGACCGCGCAGCACCCACATCTGTTCGTCCCAAAACGTGCTCTCGTCGCGCAAGTCCACTTCCCAGGTGCCCAGGCCGGCGGCGCGGGTGACCAGGGCGACACGTTCGGCGGCGCTGCGCAATGCCAGTTCAGCATCGCGGCGTTCGGTCACGTCGATGGCCACGCCCATGAAGGCCAGAGCTTGACCCTGCTCGTCTCGCTGCACGACGCGGCGGGTCAACACCTGGCGCCAGCTGCCGTCGCGCCGGCGGTAGCGGGCTTCCATGTCTCTGGGTTGGTCGCTGGCCAGCGCCAGCCGGGCCGAAGCCTGAACGGCCGGCAGGTCGTCGGGGTGGATGAAGGCCCGCACCTCGTCGATGTGCAGCCCTTCAGGGCGCGGCGCGATGTCCAGTACGGCCCAGGCATGGGCGTTGTATTGCATGCGCTGGGTCTGCAGGTCGTGGCGCCAGATGGCGATGCGCCCCATGTCAACGGCCAGCGCCAACTGCGATTCGGTCTCGCTCGACACGGCGGCCAGAGCCAGGATTTCGGTATCGTCAAGCAGCAGGCCGATGGCACGGCTGGGTTGGCCGTCGGGCCCGGTCTTGACGATCCACTGCGAATGCACCCGCCGCAGGCCGCCCTCGTCAGTGCGCAGACTGAAGCGATGGCTGTAGGCGCCGGGCTTGTGCAGCGACGCACGAAACGCCTTGTCCAGCGCAGCGCGGTCGGCCACCGCCACCTGGCGCAGGCTGTCCTCGAAGCTCATCGCTGGCTGGTCGGCAGGCAGCCCGCGGAACTTCAGTACCTGGCGGTCCCAGGTGCCTTCGAGCGTGCGCGCGTCGCGTGCCCACAGGCCCAGGCGGCCGAAGTCCCGCGCCAGGTCGAGCATTTCATGCAGGTTGGCGGCTTCTTCCTGGGCGGCGCGCAGGGTGTCCACGGGCTGCAGGGTCAGCAGCCAGCCGCCTTCGGGCAGCGCGCGGGCCTGGGCTTGCACGAAGTTCGCGCTGGCACCTGCGGGCAGCGGCAGTTCCAGAAGGGCATGCTCGGCGCCGAGCAGGGGCTGGAGCCCGGCCAGCCAGCCCGCCCAGTCGCCGCCTGCAGGCCACAGTGCTTGTGCAGCGGCATTGGCCCGCAGCAAGCAGCCGGTGGGCGAGAGCTGCAGCAGGGGCACGGCCACGGCGTCCAGCCAGTCCTTGGCCGGCGGCTGTAGCTGCAAGCTGGGGCGCGTGGGCCCGCTGGTACGGTACATGCCGAAAGTATGGGGCCACAGCGGCCCTGACATCGGGTTAAAACGCCAGGTGTGGGCCCGCTTAACTTGCGGTCCCTTGGCCTGCCGCTGCCGCTGCCGCTGCCGCTGCGGCTGCCGCTGCAGATGCAGATGCAGATGCAGATGCAGATTCAGATGCAGACAAGTGCAAGCAGCTTCGACGAAGGCCTTCAAGCGCGCGCAGCACGCCGGGCCAAAGACGGGGCGCGGCGGCATCGTTCAGCCCAAACCCGGCGCCATGGCAGCCGGTGCAGTAACCTCTTGCGCCGTCGATCACAACCCCAGACCAGGAGACACCCCATGTTCGCCACCGCCATTGCGGGCAGCCTGCCCAAGCCCGCCTGGCTGGCAGAAACCGGCAAGCTGTGGCCGAAGTGGCAGGCCGAAGGCGCTGCCCTCGACCATGCCAAGCTGGACGCCACGCTGCTGTGGATCAAGGCCCAGGAAGACGCTGGTCTGTCCGTCATCGGCGACGGCGAAGAGAGCCGCCAGCACTTCGTGCCTGGCTTCCTCGAACAGGTGGCCGGCATCGACTTCGAACACCAGGTCGAGATGGGCATCCGCCACGACCGCTACAAGGCCATGTTGCCCCAGGTTGTGGCCCCTCTGTCGTTGACCGGCCGGGTAGACGGCACCGAGGCGCGCTTCCTGCGCGCGCATTCGGTGGCAGACACCATCGGCCGCGCGCTGCAGTTCGTGCCGCGCCAGAACCTGATTGCCTGCACCCACTGTGACCTGGCGCCGATGCCGCGCGCTGTGGCCGAAGCCAAGCTGGCAGCGCTGGTAGCAGGTGCCCGGCTGGCCGATCAGCGCCTGGCCGCCGCCGGGGGCTGAAGCGCGATGCAATGGAGTCGCCTTTGGCAGCCCCGCAGGGGTTTGTTCTGGATGATGGTGGCCTTCAACGTCCTGTCGTCCGTATGCACCTGGGCGATGCGGGTCTTGCCTCTGAACATGGTGGGCCTGCTGCTGCTGGCCTTGATCGCGCTGATGAACGTGGGCTTCGGGCTGCTGGCGGCCTGGAAGCTGTTGCGCGAAGAGCCGCCAGTCGATTGAAGGCAGGGCGCGAAATGATTCCTTGACCAGGCGAATTTCGCAGCCGTTTTCTTGATGCGCTTGCAGCTTGTTCGATTTCAGATCGCCAGGTCGAAGACCAGCACCTCGGCGTCTTCGCCGCCTTCCAGCACCAGGCGGCTCTCAGCGCTGATGCTGGCCGCGTCGCCGGCATGCAGTGGGTGGTCGTTCACGCGCAGCTTGCCGCGCACCAGGTGCACGTAGACCACGCGCTGTGGGTCGAGGGCGAGTGCGGTGCGCTCATCGCCGTTGAACAGCCCGGCGCGGATGGACGCATCGGCATGCACAGTGACTGAACCTTCGGCGCCGCTGGGCGAAGCCACCAGTGCCAGGCGCCCGCGCTTGGCTGCGTTGTCGAAGTGCCTTTGCTCGTAGCTGGGCGCGATGCCGCCCTGGCTTGGCAGCAACCAGATTTGCAGGAAGTGCGCCCCCAGGTCCTGCGAATGGTTGAACTCGCTGTGGCGTACACCGGTGCCGGCGCTCATGCGCTGCACGTCGCCGGGGCGCATGACGCCATCGGCCTTGGCGTGGTCGCCGCGGCCATTGCCCATGCTGTCCTGGTGCGCCAGCGCGCCTTCCAGCACGTAGCTGATGATTTCCATGTCGCGGTGGCCGTGGGTGCCGAAGCCCGTACCCGGGGCGATGCGGTCTTCGTTGATGACGCGCAGGTTGCCCACGCCCATGTGGGCCGGGTCGTGGTAGTCGGCAAACGAGAAGCTGTGAAAGCTCTTCAACCAGCCGTGGTCGGCATAGCCGCGTTCAGCGGATTTACGCAAGGTCAGCATGGCGGGTCTCCTTCAAGCGGGGCGCGGTGTACTTCCCGTGGCCACCACTGTAGGCACGGCCGTGCTGGCAGCGGTGGCGCGGCCTTGATGAAGCCGTTCAAATAAGATGAAGCCATGCCTGAACGCACCGACCGCCGCCAAGCGCTGACACCCGACGCCCTTTTGATGATGGACACCATCGCGCGCAC
Source organism: Burkholderiales bacterium (assembly GCA_038316815.1). Classification (GTDB taxonomy): domain Bacteria; phylum Pseudomonadota; class Gammaproteobacteria; order Burkholderiales; family Burkholderiaceae_C; genus Rubrivivax. The sequence goes on along the minus strand of JBBQAW010000071.1, from coordinate 4,811 downwards.
GGGCAGCTTTGCCGCCGCGGCACGTGAACTGGGCAAGGTGCCGTCGGCCCTGACCTACAGCGTGCGCCAACTCGAGGACGCGCTGGACGTGCTGCTGTTCGACCGCAGTTCGCGCCAGGCCCAGCTGACAGCCGCCGGGCGTGAACTGCTGTTCGAAGGGCGGCGCCTGCTGCAGGAAATGGACGCAGTGGCCAACCGCGTGCGCCGGGTGGCCAGCGGCTGGGAAACGCAGCTGTGCATCAGCGTTGAAGACATCCTGTCGATGCCGACGATCTTCGAACTGGTGCAGGCCTTTTGCACCGTACGTGACGACGGCCAAAGCGCAAACAGAACAAACAGCGCTGAACAGGGCACACCCGCCGAAGCCGGCCCGGCCACGCGGCTGCGGCTGCGCACCGACGTGCTGGCTGGCACCTGGGAAGCCCTGGTCTCGGGCCAAGCCGACCTGGCCATAGGCGTCAGCGAAGAGCACGCCAACCCCGGCGGCATTGAACTGCGTCCGCTGGGCGAAGTGCCTTTCGTCTATTGCATGGCCCCGCACCATCCGCTGGCGCAGACTGAAGGGCCACTGGTCGACGCGCAACTGGTGCACCACCGTGCCGTGGCCGTGGCCGACACAGCGCAGCGCACCACGCCGATGACGGTGAACCTGCTCCCCGGCCAAGACGTGCTGACCGTGCCGAACATGCGCGCCAAGCTCGAAGCGCTGCTGCGCAACCTGGGCTGCGGCTATGTGCCCGAGCCACTGGCGCGCCCGCATCTGATGGCTGGGCATCTGGTGTCGCGCCCCACCGCGCGCGGGCCTTTCGGGGCACGCTTGCACTACGCCTGGCGTGGCGAACGCAACGATCCCGGGGCCATGGGCCTGGGGCGGGCCTTGCAGTGGTGGCTGCAGCAGCTGGACAGCCCGGTGACGCGCCGGGCGCTGCTGGAACGCCACGCCGGACCGCTGGACTGACGGCAGGGCGTTGTTCGGCATGCCAGCCTATGTCGGGCGCTTTGCGCCTTCGCCCACCGGGCCGCTGCACGCGGGTTCCCTGGTCGCGGCCCTGGCCAGCTGGCTGGACGCGCGCGCTGCTGGCGGGCAATGGCTGGTGCGCATCGAAGATGCCGACCGCCCACGCTGCCCGCCGGGCATGAGCGACATCGTGCTGTCGCAATTGGCCCGCTGCGGCCTGGTGCCCGACGTGCCGGTGTGGTGGCAATCGGCGCGCGAGAACGCCTACGTCGAGGCATTGAACCGGCTGGTCGCCGCCGGCCTGGCCTACCCCTGCGCGTGCACGCGGCGCGAGATCGATGGCGCCTTGCTGGCGCAAGGCGCGGCCCGAGGGGTGCCGCGCTCGCGCGACGCCGAGCGCGTGTATCCCGGCACCTGCCGCGCAGGCCTGAACGGCCGTGCGGCACGTGCCTGGCGGCTGCGGGTGCCCGCGGGCGTGGTGCACTGGCAAGACCGCCGGCTGGGCGCGCAGCAGCAAGACGTGGCCGCCGAGGTGGGCGACTTCGTTCTGAAGCGCGCCGACGGTCTGTGGGCCTATCAACTGGCCGCGGTGGTGGACGACGCTGCGCAGGGCGTGACCGACATCGTGCGCGGTGAAGACCTGGCTGACAACAGCGCGCGCCAGGTCGTGCTGCAACGCGCCCTGGGCCTGCCGCTGCCGCGCTATCTGCACACGCCCCTGGTGCTGGCGCCCGATGGTCACAAGCTAAGCAAGCAAAATGGCGCTGTTGCGCTGGACCTGCACAACCCGGCCGCCGCTGTGCACAGCGCACTGGCTGTGCTGGGCTTGGCGTTACCGATTCACCTGGCACTGCCAGAGCTGCTGGCGCAGGCTGTTGCCCAGTGGGGACATCGCCAGCCCATGCATGGGCTGAGCACAATCTGCATCTAAGCCCACCTGACGCCTGCCGTCACCCAAGGAGAACCCATGAATACCGAAGAACAACGCGCCATGCTGGCTGTAGCCTTGCTGGCGGCCTTTGCCGACGGCAACAAGTCAGAAGCCGAACGCGATGAAGTCAAGCGCATTGCCAGCAACCTGGGCGGGCAGTCTGCCGCCCTGAACGTGCCCGCGCTGATGCAGGACATTCTGCTCAAGCGCCTGGGCCTGCGCGAGGCCGTAGCCCCGCTGAAGGCGCCAGAACAGCGCCAGCTGGCCTATGAACTGGCAGTGTGTGTGTGCGATACCGATGGCGTGCAGACGCCACTGGAGCGCCAGTTCCTGGCCAGCCTGAAGGCCGAACTCGGCGGCACCCTCGACACGGTTTTCGAAGTCCAGGCCGATGGTCTGGCGCGCGAAACCGATGCGCCTTTGGCTGCAAGTGCTGCTGCCAGTGCTGCTGCCATCGCTGTTGGTACCGCTGCCGTGGGCACTGTCGCCAGTGTCAGTGCGAGCCCCGGTGCCAATGCGAGTGCACCCGTGCCCACGATGACCGTGGACCGCACGGCCCTGGACAAGAGCATCTTCAACCGCTCCGTGCTCTGCGGCGCACTTGAGTTGCTGCCGCAAAGCTGGGCCAGCGTGGCCATCATTCCGCTGCAGGTGAAACTGGTGCACGGCATCGCGCAGGCCCACGGCGTGAGCATGGACGCCGGTATGGTGAAGGAATTCATCGCCACCGCCGGCGTGGGCCTGACCGGGCAATACCTGGAACAGTTCGGCCGCAAGCTGGTGGGTGGTCTGCTGGGTTCGGTGATGGGCGGTCTGGGCCGCGGCGTGGGCAGCGTCGGCACGGGCATGGCCATGAGCTTTGCCACCACCTACGCGCTGGGCCAACTGGCTGTGCGCTACTACGGCGGCGGCCGCCAGATGAACACGGCGGTGCTGAAGCAGACCTACCAAGACCTGCTGGGCAATGCGCGCCAGATGCAGCAACAGGCGCTGCCGCAGATTCAGCAGCAGGCGCGAACCCTGGACGCCGGCAAGGTGCTGGAAATGGTGCGCAAACCCCTGGCATGATCGGCGCGGTTTTTCGCTTGCGCTTTCATCTCGCTGTTCATCGCGCCATTCATCTCGCCATTCACATCGCTTTTCACATCACACCAAGGAATCCGACATGCCCACCACGCCATCCGGCCTGAGTTACGAAGACACCACGCCCGGCACCGGCGCTGCCGCCACCGCTGGCCGCCGCGTGCAAGTGCATTACACCGGCTGGCTGTACGACCCCACGGCCGCCAACAGCCGCGGCAAGAAGTTCGATTCCAGCAAAGACCGCGGCCAGCCTTTCGCCTTTCACCTGGGCGGCGGCGAAGTCATCGGTGGCTGGGACGAAGGCGTGCAGGGCATGCTGGAAGGCGGAACGCGCGTGCTGACCATCCCGCCCGAACTGGGCTATGGCGCACGCGGCGCCGGTGGCGTGATTCCGCCGAACGCGACCCTGGTCTTTGAGGTCGACCTGGTCAAGGCCTGATCGACATCGGCACCAAAAAAAACGGGCCCCGCGGGGCCCGTTTGTCATGGATGTTGACGCGTCTGCAGATCAGCGCACCGGGCGCGGACCGCCCTTGGAAAAGGTCTTGCCGGCCGGCTTGAAGGTCTTGCCAGCAGGCGCACCCGGGCGCGCGAAAGGACGCTGGCCTGCCGGGCGTGAGCCCGGGCCGGCGAAGTTGCCGCCGTTGCCGGGGCCTGCGAAGTTGCCACCGAAATTACTGCCACCGCCATGCTTGACGAACGGACGCGGTGCCGGCTTCGGCTCAGGCCGCTTGGGTTCCAGGCCTTCAATCACCGTGGCCGGAATGCGCTGCGTGGTGAAGCGCTGGATGCGTTGCACCATGCCGGTGTCGCGGCGTTCTGCCAGCGTCACGGCCAGGCCTGAACGGCCGGCGCGGCCGGTGCGGCCGATGCGGTGGACGTAGTCCTCTTCCTTCATCGGCAGGCCGAAGTTGATGACGTGGCTGATGCTGGGCACGTCGATGCCGCGCGCGGCCACGTCGGTGGCAACCAGAATCTTCAGCTGCTTGCTGCGCAGGCCTTGCAGCACGCGGGTGCGGCGGCCTTGCGGGTGCCCGCCGTGCAGGCTGGCAACGTGGTGGCCCATGTCGGCCAGGCGGTCGGCCAGCCAGTCGGCATCGCGCTGTGTGCTGGTGAAGACCAAGGCTTGTTCCATGTCCTTGGTCGTCAGGATGCTGTCGAGCAAGGCGTTCTTGTGCTCGAAGTCGTCGGCCCAGTGCAGGCGCTGTTCGATGTCGGCATGCGCGGCAGTCTGCGAACTGATCTCGATGCGCAGCGGGTTGTTCAGCAGCTCTTGCGCCAGACGGCCGACATGGCCGCCGAAGGTGGCGCTGTACATCACCGTCTGCCGTGTGGGCGGGGTGGCAGCGGCAATGTGGTGGATGGGGTCGATGAAGCCCATGTCCAGCATGCGGTCGGCTTCGTCGAGCACCAGGATGTCGATGTTGGCCAGGATGGCCTTGCCGGACTCCATGTGGTCGATCAGGCGGCCCGGGGTGGCAATCAGCACGTCCAACGGACCGCGCAGCGCCTTCAGTTGCGCGCCGTAAGGCACGCCGCCAACGATGGTGGCCACGCGCAAGTTGCTGACATGGCGGCCGTAGTCGGCCACGGCCTTGGCCACTTGCATGGCGAGTTCACGCGTGGGTGTCAGCACCAGCACGCGCGGGCCCATGTTGGCTGCGCGATTCGGGCGCGTGCCCTGGTTCTTATCGGCCATCTTGTTGGCTTCGGTCCAGGCGTCGCGTGCGGCCATGATCTTCATCAGCGCCGGCAACACGAAGCTGGCGGTCTTGCCGCTGCCGGTGTTGCTGCTGACCATCAGGTCGCGCCCGGCCAGTGCGGCGGGAATGGCTTGCT
>JBBQAW010000070.1:0-14657 GCA_038316815.1 Burkholderiales bacterium | reverse complement strand
CGCTGATTGGCGAGCTGAAGCTGATCTACAACAAGTCGCGCCAAGCCTCGATCACCAAGGAACTGTCCGAGATCGTCAGCGGCGCCGCTGCCATTGGTGGGTGAATGACGCCCCCACGCTCACTGTCGTTCGCTGCCCCCCTAGGGGGTGCTCCGCTTCGGGCCGGCGGAGCCGGACCCTTGTGGAATGAAGCCCCCACGCTCATTGTCGTTCGCTGCCCCCCGAGGGGGCGCTCCGCTTCGGGCCGGCAAAGCCGGACCCTTGCTTCTTGCTTGGCTGGGTTGCCGCTGAGCACTGAACTTTCGATTGAATATTGACCATAGGATTTCCAAATGTCGAATACACAAGCCCAAGGCAAGATTGTTCAGTGCATCGGCGCGGTGGTGGACGTCGAGTTCCCACGCGACCGCATGCCCAAGATTTATGACGCGCTCAAGCTCGAAGGCACCGCGCTGACGCTGGAAGTTCAGCAGCAGCTGGGCGATGGCGTCGTGCGCACCATCGCGCTGGGCTCCAGTGACGGCCTTCGCCGAGGCCTGTTGGTCAGCAACACCGGCGCCAACATCACGGTGCCGGTGGGCAAGGCCACGCTGGGCCGCATCATGGACGTGTTGGGCAACCCCATCGACGAACGTGGCCCCGTCGACCAGACGCTGACGGCCCCCATCCACCGTAAGGCCCCGGCCTACGATGAGCTTTCGCCTTCGCAGGAACTGCTCGAAACGGGCATCAAGGTCATCGACCTGATCTGCCCTTTCGCCAAGGGCGGCAAGGTGGGTCTGTTCGGTGGCGCCGGCGTGGGCAAGACCGTGAACATGATGGAGCTCATCAACAACATTGCCAAGGCGCACAGCGGCTTAAGCGTGTTTGCAGGCGTGGGCGAACGCACGCGCGAGGGCAACGACTTCTATCACGAGATGGCCGATTCGGGCGTGGTCAACCTCGAGCACCTGGAAGAGTCGAAAGTGGCCATGGTCTACGGCCAGATGAACGAGCCCCCGGGCAACCGCCTGCGTGTGGCGCTGACTGGCCTGACCATCGCCGAATCGTTCCGCGACGAAGGCCGTGACGTGCTGTTCTTCGTCGACAACATCTACCGCTACACGCTCGCCGGCACCGAGGTCTCGGCGCTGTTGGGCCGCATGCCTTCAGCCGTGGGTTACCAGCCGACGCTGGCCGAAGAAATGGGCCGGCTGCAGGAACGCATCACGTCCACCAAGGTCGGCTCGATCACCTCGATCCAGGCCGTGTATGTGCCCGCGGACGACTACACCGACCCGTCCCCGGCCACCACGTTTGCCCACCTCGATTCAACCGTGGCGTTGTCGCGTGAAATTGCTTCGCTGGGCATCTACCCTGCGGTCGACCCGCTGGACAGCACCAGCCGCCAGATGGACCCGAACGTGGTCGGCGAAGAGCACTACCGCACCACGCGCGCGGTGCAGGAAACGCTGCAACGCTACAAGGAACTGCGCGACATCATCGCCATTCTGGGCATGGACGAACTGAGCCCGGAAGACAAGCTGGCCGTGAGCCGGGCGCGCAAGATTCAGCGTTACCTGAGCCAGCCGTTCTTCGTGGCCGAAGTGTTCACCGGCAGCCCGGGCAAGTATGTGCCGCTGAAGGAAACGATTCGCGGCTTCAAGATGATCGTCAATGGCGAATGCGACCATTTGCCTGAGCAGGCGTTCTACATGGTGGGGACCATCGACGAGGTCTTCGAAAAAGCCAAGAAGATGCAATAAGCGGCACATTCTGGCCGGGGGCGTCGTTGCGCTCCTCGCCCGCGACCCGACTGCTTGCTTCTTTCACCTTCTTGAAAACTGAACGGACGCATCACCATGGCCACATTGCACGTCGACGTCGTCAGCGCCGAAGAGCTGATCTTTTCGGGCGAAGCCACCTTCGTGGCTTTGCCGGGCGAGAACGGTGAACTGGGCATCCTGCCGCGGCACACGCCGCTGATCACCCGCATCAAGCCCGGCGCGGTGCGCATCATGCGTGCCGATACCAAGGAAGAAGAATTCGTCTTCGTCGCCGGCGGCATTCTGGAAGTGCAGCCGGGGACGGTCACCGTGCTGGCCGATACCGCCATCCGCGGGAACGATCTGGACGAGGCCAAGGCGACCGAGGCCAAGCGGCTGGCTGAAGAAGGCATGCGCAATGCCAAGAGCGATATCGACCTGGCCGCAGCGCAAGGCGAATTTGCCGCCATGGCGGCGCAGCTGGCTGCGATTCAAAAGCTGCGCCGAAAGTCATAAGCTTCAGCTCTGCCGATGCAACCCGCCCGGTGGCTGCCACCCGGCGGGTTTTTCGTTTTTGGGGCGGTGCCGAACGGGGAGAGCACGAAAATGAGCAATAAGTCCAAGGACAGCCAAGACACCCAAAGCAGCAGCAAGCCGGCCAAGGTCGGCAAGGCCGAATACCTGGAAAAGCTGGGCGCACTGGAGCTGGAACTCAATGACGTCGCACGCTGGCTTCAGCACACCGGCAAGCGCGTGGTGGTGGTGGTCGAAGGGCGTGACACTGCCGGCAAGGGCGGTGTAATCAGTGCCATTGCCGGCAGCCTGAACCCGCGCACCACCCGCAATGTGGCCCTGCCCAAGCCGACAGAGCGCGAAATGACGCAGTGGTACTTCCAGCGCTATGTGCAGCACCTGCCTGCAGCCGGCGAGATCGTGCTGTTCGACCGCAGCTGGTACAACCGCGCCGGTGTCGAACGCGTGATGGGCTACTGCACCAAAACCGAGACCGACGTCTTCCTGAAGGCTGCGCCGGTGTTCGAGCAGATGCTGGTGGACGACGGCATCCTGCTGTTCAAGTATTGGCTGACCGTGGACCAGGCGCTGCAGGAAGAGCGCATCGCCGAGCGCATGGCCGACCCGCTGAAGCGCTGGAAGCTGAGCCCCATCGACCTGCAGGCGCGCGAACGGTATGCCGACTACGGCCACGCCCGCGACCGCATGCTCAAGGCCACGCACACCAAGGCTGCGCCCTGGACCCTGGTCGACTTCAACGACCAGCGCCGCGGCCGGCTGGCGCTGATTCGCCACCTGCTCGCCGCCGTCCCCGAGCACAAGCTGCCCGAACATCGGGTCCAGGTGCCGCTGTTGAGCCATGACCCGCTGAAGGAAAGCCTGAGGGCCCCTTTCAAGCCGATCTAGCGGGCTCGGGGCGGCTGTTCCTGGCTGGCACAGACCAGCCTCAGATGTCACCCCCGCCCGCCGCTCGCCGCACTGTGGCATCCTGCCGCGCCGGGGCCGCCCCCGGGCAATTGAAACGGAGTTCCGCATGAACAGCATGGACGTCGAAGTCATCCGCAGCGCGATGGACTGGATGAACAGGGGCCAGCGCGTCGTCATGGGCACAGTGGTGCGCACCTGGGGCAGCAGCCCGCGCCCGCCGGGCAGTTTGATGATCATCCGCGACGACGGACAAGTGGCGGGTTCGCTGTCGGGCGGTTGCATCGAAGATGACCTGATCGACCGCGTCAAGCGCGGTGAACTGGCGCCGCGCCTGCCACAGCCGGTGGTTTACGGCGCCACGGCCGAAGAAGCGCAGCGTTTCGGCCTGCCCTGTGGCGGCACGGTGCAGATTGTTCTGGAACCGCTGCATGCCGGTTCGATGCTGCGCGAACTGTTGGCCGCCATCGAACAGCACCGCGTCACACGCCGGCGGCTCGAGATGGCGACCGGACTGGTGGGCCTGGTGGGCCTGAGCGCCAGCGCCGACGGCGACATGGTGCAGTTCGATGGCCAGACACTGCAAACGGTGCACGGCCCGCGCCTGCGCCTGTTGATCATCGGTGGCGGCCAGCTCAGCCGCTATCTGGCCAGCATGGCCGTGATGCTGGACTATGGCGTGACGGTCTGTGACCCGCGCGAGGAATATCACGAGGGCTGGGGTGACTGGAGCCCCCAGATTGCGGGTAAGCCGCGTACACCCGCAGGGGCGCAACAGCATGGCGGCGGCCCGGTGGCAACCATGGAAGGCGTGACGCTCAGCCGCCTGATGCCCGACGACCTGGTGATTGCGATGAACCTGGACGCGCGCAGCGCCGTCGTGGCTGTCACGCACGACCCGAAGCTTGACGACCTGGCCTTGATGGAAGCGCTGAAGACGCCGGCCTTCTATGTCGGCGCGCTGGGTTCGCGCCGCAACAACGACGCACGTCGCCTGCGGCTGCGCGAATTCGACGTCAGCGATGCCGAAAGCGCCGTGCTGCACGGCCCGGTGGGCCTGAACCTGGGTGGCCGCACGCCGCCAGAAATTGCCCTGTCGATCCTGGCCGAAATGACAGCGGTGCGCAGCGGCATGGCGCTGGACGGCAGTCTGGCGGACTGGAGCCGGTCAGAAACCGCGTGCAAGCTCAGCGCTTGATGTGACCTGGGCGCGCTGCACGCCATACGTAACACGCCCTCCGCCACACGCCACACGCTACACGCCAGACGCTACACGCAAGGCGCAAGGCGCCAGACGCCAGACGCCAGACGCCAAGCGCCAGGCGCCAGGCGCCCGTCCTCAACGCCGTGTCGCGCGGTCGGGCAGTTCGTTCGGGTTGGTCTGGCCTTCGGCCAGCGCAAAGTGCTGCAGCAGCAGCGCGTCGACCGCCGATATGGCCTGGTTCAGCCCGGCCTCGAAGCGTTGGGCGCGAAACGCTTCGCGCATGTCCGCAAGAACGCTGTCCCACTGCGCCTGCGGCACATGGCGCGACAGGCCCCGGTCGGCCACGATCTCGATGGCATGTTCGGCCAGCAGCAGGTAGATCAACACGCCGTTGTTGTGCTCGGTGTCCCAGACGCGCAGCTTGCCGAACATCGTGATGGCGCGCTGGCGCGCCGTGGCGTCGCGCCACAGATAGGACAAGGGCAACCCGGCTTCGACACACAGGCGGATTTCGCCGCTGTGGTGGCTTTCGCTGGCCGCCACCTGGGCTTCCAGGCGCGACAGCGCCGCTTCGTTCAAGGCCCGGGCGCTGTCGGTTTCGTCCAGCCAGCGGTGCTTGATGATTCTTGTCAGGCTTGGCATGTGTTGGTCCCCTTACCAGCTGCCTGAAGAGCCGCCGCCACCGAAGTTGCCGCCGCCGCCGGATGAAAAGCCACCGCCGCCCCCGCCGCCCCAACTGCCACCCCCGCTGCCGGCGCCCCAACCGCCGCCCCAGCCGCCAATGTGCGGCAGGCTGCTGCGCCCGCGTGTGCTGCGGCTCAAGGCCGAGCCCACGCCCATCAAGCCCACCACGAAAAGCGACACCAGCCCGGCGCCTGCCGCCACCAGCACACTGGCCGTCAGCCACCAGCCTAGGCCACCCGCGGCGCCAGCGGTCACCACCGACCCGAACTTGCGCCCTAAGACGCCTGTCAGCACACTGCCCAGCACCGGCACGCCGATGAAGAAGAACATCAGCAGCTCTTCGAACTGCAGGCCTTGCCGCGCGCCGGACCGCGCTGCCCGTGAATCGGGCGCTGGCAGGCCTTCGCCGTTGATGCGCGCCATCAGCGCGTCGACGCCTGCATTCAGCCCGCCGGCGTAGTCGTTGTTCCTGAAAGCCGGGCCGATCTGCCGGTCGATGATCTGCCGCGCTGCCAGGTCGGGCACCGCGCCTTCCAGCGCCTTGGCCGGCGCAATGCGCAGCTTGCGGTCGTTCTTGGCCACCACCAGCAGCAGGCCGTCGCCCACATCACGCCGCCCCAGCTTCCAGGCGTCACCCAGGCGCTGGGTGTAGTCGGTGATGTCTTCTGGCGCTGTGCTGGGCAGCATCAGCACCACGATCTGCGGGCCAGCCTGGGCTTCGAAAGCGGCCAGCTTGGCTTCCAGCGCGGCCATTTGCGCGGGGCTCAGCGTGCCGGTCAGGTCGGTAACGCGGGCGCTCAGCGGCGGCACCGCTACCAGGCCGTCGCGGGTGGCTGCTGCGGGCGGGGCCGCGGGTGCTGCCTGTGCTGCCGGGTTTGCCACGGCGGGTGATGTCGCAGCGGGTGATACCACGGCGGGTGATGCCAAGCCGGGTATGGCCAAGCCGGGTATTGCCAACGCGGGTATCGCAATGGCGGCCGACGCCGCCGGGCCTGGCGCACCCGCCTGCGCGGCCAGCCCGCCCGGCTGCGCCGCTACAGCGCCGCACAGCAGCCAGGCGGCCAGAAGAAGCCGCAGCGCCGGCGGGCGCGTCGTCATGGCAGGCGTTTCAACCTACCTCGACGCCGCTGCCGCAGGCGCGGCGGGCTTGTCGAAGCTGACTGCAGGCGGGGCCGAGATGGTGGCTTCGTCTTGCACCGTGAAGCTGGGCTTGATGGCGTAGCCGAAGATCATGGCGGTGAAGTTGGTAGGTACGCTGCGCACCTTCACGTTGTACTCGGCCACGGTCTGGATGTAGCGGTTGCGCGCCACGGTAATGCGGTTCTCGGTGCCTTCCAGCTGCACCCGCAAGTCCTGGAAGCCTTGGTTGGCCTTCAGGTTCGGGTACTGCTCCACCGTCACCAGCAAGCGGCTGAGAGCGCCCGTCACTTCGCCTTGCGCTGCCTGAAACTTGGCAAAGGCTTCGGGGTTGTTGATCAGCTCGGGCGTGGCCTGGATGCCGGTGGCCCGGGCGCGGGCCTCGATCACCCTGGTCAGCGTTTCCTGTTCGAAATTGGCTTCACCCTTGACGGTGCTGACGATGTTCGGAATCAGGTCGGCCCGCCGCTGGTACTGGTTCAGCACCTCGCCCCAGCTGGACTTGACCTGTTCGTCCAGCTTCTGGAAGTCGTTGTAGCCGCAGCCGCCCAGCAGCAGGGTGGCCAGCAGGGTGAAAGCGGCCAGCAGCCGCCGAAGTATTGCGCCTTGCATTGCCATCGTCGCTCCCCAGAAGGTGTTCGCCGCACTGTACCCCGCTGGCGATCTGCGCCATGCCTGCTGTCGGTCGATGTGCCACCCTCACGTCGCCTGAATGCTGCGGAGCCGTCGCTGTCGACCGGTTCACGGTTCGTGCAACCGCAACGTGCCAGACCGAGCGGCAGTCGCGTGGGGCCTGGCCCGGCAGCGCTGCAGGCTGGCTGCAGGGCCGGGTTCTCCCTGCGGTGCGAACGCGACGCAAGCGCCACGCAGGCCGGTGCAGAGCCTGGGCGGCCACTGATAATCCGCGCATGAACGCACCCCTGATCAACGACACCTTCCTGCGCGCGTGCCTGCGCCAACCCACCGAGTACACCCCCCTGTGGCTGATGCGCCAGGCCGGGCGTTACCTGCCCGAGTACAAGGCCACGCGCGTGAAGGCCGGCAACAGCTTCATGGCCCTGGCCACCAACGTCGACTATGCGACCGAAGTGACGTTGCAGCCGCTGGACCGCTTTCCGCTGGACGCGGCCATCCTGTTCAGCGACATCCTGACCGTGCCCGACGCCATGGGCCTGGGCCTGAGCTTCGGCGCTGGCGAAGGCCCGCGCTTCGCCCACCCGCTGCGCGACGAAGCCGCCGTCATGGCGCTGCAGGTGCCCGATCTGGACAAGCTGCGCTACGTCTTCGACGCCGTCACCTCCATTCGCAAGGCGCTGAACGGGCGCGTGCCGCTGATCGGGTTTTCGGGCAGCCCCTGGACCCTGGGCTGCTACATGGTCGAAGGCGCGGGCTCGGACGATTACCGCCTGGTCAAGACCATGATGTACGCGCGACCCGACCTGATGCACCGCATCCTGGACATCAACGCGCAGGCCGTGACGGCCTACCTGAACGCGCAGATCGACGCCGGCGCGCAGGCCGTGATGGTGTTCGACAGCTGGGGTGGCGTGCTGGCCGACGGCAACTTCCAGCGCTTCAGCCTGGACTACACGCGCCGCGTCGTCGCCGGGCTGAAGCGTGAACGCACCGACAACGGTGTGACAACGCGTGTACCGGTCATCGTCTTCACCAAAGGCGGCGGGCCGTGGCTGGACGAGATCGCCGGCATCGGCGCCGACGTCGTGGGCCTGGACTGGACCGTCAACCTGGGCGCAGCGCGCAAGCTGGCCTGCGACCGCGTGGCCCTGCAGGGCAACATCGACCCGAATGTGCTTTTCGCGCCGCCCGAAGTGGTGGCGCGTGAAGCCGCTGCCGTGCTGGACAGCTTCGGCCCGCCGCAGCGGCCCGACGGCAGCTGGGACGGCCATGTCTTCAACCTGGGCCACGGCATCAGCCAGTACACCCCGCCCGAACACGTCGCGGCCTTGGTGGAAGCCGTTCACGCGCATTCGCGCACCTTGCGCCGCCGCTGAAAACCAGGCCGAGCCGGCCCCAGTGCCATGAACAGGGGCTGGGCCCCCGGGTTTGGCGTGCTTTCGCGCCCAGCGCGGCGGCTTCTTTGCAGAAGGGGTGGGTGCGCCCGCTCGGCCTGCAGGCACCCCCAAACTTCGTTAGTGAGTGAACGCTCAGGGCTTGACTTATCCCCATTTTCGATGCTGCAGCCCGTTGCGTGTGACTTGTCTTCTGTCAAGCCTCGGGAAATCCCGCAAACTGTGCTAAGTCCTTGATTTTTATGACCGACTCGGGCTGCCGCGAAAACGTGCAACGCAAGCCAAGCCCCGCAGAATCAAGCACTTGGCGACGCTGGCCGCAGTTTCCCCACAAAGTTATCCACAGTTTCGGTGCACAGCTGGAAAAGTCATTGCCAATCATGGACTTGCCGCGTTTCCTTGAGGTGGAAACTGGGTGTGTCGCGCAAGTGAACCTGCAAAAGTGTTCGGGGTGTCCGTGACGGAGTCCCCCAAGCCCCCGCTGTCGGGCCAGTTGGTGCCGGTGGCCGTTGAAACGCCGCGACATTCTGGCGTTGGCGGGCTGCTGCACTACACGCATACCGAAGCCTTGCCCGCCGGCACGCTGGTGTCTGTGCCGCTGGGCCGGCGCCAGGTGCCGGGCATCGTCTGGCACCGGCAAGGTGAAGATGTGGCCGACGATGTCGAACTGCGCCCCGTCACCAGCGCCCTGACCGCGCTGCCGCCGCTGGGTGCGCCCTGGCGCGCCTTGATCGATTTCGCGGCGCAGTATTACCAGCGCGGCGTGGGCGAACTGGCGCTGTCGGTGCTGCCGCCTGAACTGCGCAAGCTCGACGACACCCAGTTGGCCCGACGCATGGCGCGCTTGCCTGCCGCGTTGGCGCTGGCGCAGGCCGGGCAGGATTCAGGGTCAGGGTCAGGGTCAGGGTCAGGGTCGGGCCTGGGAGAAGACCGCGGGTCAGCCCCGGATTTGCCCGCGTTGAGCGACCAGCAGGCCCAGGCGCTGACCGATCTGGCCGAACTGCAGCAAGCCGCCGCCGCCGGCCGCCCGCCGCCGCCAGTGCTGCTGCACGGCGTCACCGGCAGCGGCAAGACCGAGGTCTACCTGCGCGCTGCCGCCGCCGCGCTGGACCGCGGCCAGCAGGCTCTGGTGCTGGTGCCCGAGATCAACCTCACCCCGCAGCTGGAAGCACGCTTTGCCGCGCGCTTTCCCGGGCGCGTGCTGGTCAGCCTGCACAGCGCCTTGACGCCGGCCCAGCGCCTGCGCCATTGGTTGCTGGCGCACAGTGGGCAGGCCGACCTGGTGCTGGGCACGCGCCTGGCCGTCTTTGCCAGCCTGCCGCGCTTGGGCCTGGTGGTGGTGGACGAGGAACACGACCCTTCTTTCAAGCAGCAGGAAGGCGCGCGCTATTCGGCGCGCGACCTGGCCGTCTGGCGCGCCCACCAGGCCGGCGTTCTGGTGCTGCTGGGTTCGGCCACGCCCTCGCTGGAAACCTGGCAACGCGTGCAGGAAGGCCGTTACCGCCGCCTGGCCCTGCCAGCGCGCGTGGGTGGCGGGGCGATGCCGCGGGTGCGCATCGTCGACATGAACGGGCTGCCGCGCCAGGAAGGTGTTGAACGGGTGCTGGCGCTGCCGGTGATGGCGGCCATCGAAGCCCGCATTGCACGCGGCGAACAAAGCCTGGTGCTGCTGAACCGCCGCGGCTTCGCGCCCGTGCTGCACTGCGGCGCCTGCGGCTGGAAAAGCGGCTGCCCGCATTGCAGCGCCTGGCGCGTCTTCCACAAGGTCGACCGCACGCTGCGCTGCCACCATTGCGGCTTTGCCGAACGCGTGCCGCGCGCCTGCCCGGATTGCGGCAACCTCGACATCGCCCCCATCGGGCGCGGCACCGAAAAACTGCAAGAGCAACTGGCCATCCTGTTGCCGGCAGCGCGCATCGCGCGCATCGACGCCGACACCACGCGCGGCGTGGGTGCGCTGGAAAGCCAGCTGGCCGCCGTGCATGCGGGCGAAGTCGACGTGCTGGTGGGCACCCAGATGGTGGCCAAGGGGCACGACTTCCGGCGTATCACCCTGGTTGTGGCCGTGAACCCCGACGGGGCGCTGTTCAGCAGCGACTTTCGCGCCCCTGAACGGCTGTTCGCCCTGCTCATGCAGGCCGGCGGTCGCGCCGGGCGCGACGCGGCGCAGGCCGCTGCCAGCGAAATGTGGATCCAGACATGGCACCCCCAGCACCCGCTTTACGCGGCGCTGCGCGCGCACGATTTCGAGGCCTTCGCCGCCAGCCAGCTGGCCGACCGCCAGGGGGCCGGCCTGCCGCCCTTTGCCAGCCTGGCCCTGCTGCGCGCCGAAGCGCGCACGGTCGAAGCCGCGGCCGGCTTTCTGGCCGACGCCACCGAACTGGCGCGCCAGCACGCCGGCGTCACGGTCTACCCGGCCGTGCCCCCGCATGTGGCGCGCGTGGCCAATGTCGAACGCCTGCAGATGCTGGTTGAAAGCCCCGGCCGAGGCGCTTTGCAGCGCATGCTTTCAGCCTGGTTGCCCGAGCTTGGGGCCCTGCGCGCCGGCCACAAGGGCCTGTTGCGCTGGGCGGTGGACGTGGACCCGCTGGTCATTTGACGACACCCGGCCTCAGAGGCTGAGAGTTTTTCGAGCGTGGCCGAGCAGCGCGTCAAAAGGCGTCCGACTTAGGCGCAAAGCACAGCCAAAGCTCGGGCTGTGGCGCGCATTTGCAACGACGAGCGGGCGTCTTTTGGCGTGATAAGCGGGCATGAATGAAAGACGCTCAGCCTCTCAGCCCGCCGCTATTCAGTTCACCCCGCCAGCACACGCTGCAATTGCAGCGCCTCGGCCACATGCAAGGTGCTCACTTGCGGGGCACCTGCCAGGTCTGCGATGGTGCGCGCGACCTTCATCACGCGGTGCAGGCGGCGGCCAGACCAGCCCAGCCGGTCGGCGGCCTGACGCAGGAAGCGCGCAGCGGGTTCGTCCAGCACCACGTAACGGTCGATGTCGCCGGGAGTCAGGTTGCCGTTGGGCTGGCCCTGGCGCTGCAGCGCGCAGTCGTGCGCGGCAGCCACCCGTGCGGCGACCACGGCGCTGGATTCGCCGGCCGGGGCGGCCAGCAGTTCAGCCGGGCTGGCGGCCAGCACTTCCACCTGCAGGTCGATGCGGTCCAGAAGGGGGCCTGAGAGCTTGCCTTGGTAGCGCGACACGACATCGGGTGTGCAGCGGCAGGCGCGGCCGCCACCGGGCGGCGCGCCGCGCCAGCCGCAGGGGCAGGGGTTCATGGCCGCCACCAGTTGAAAGCGGGCCGGAAAGCTGGCCTGGCGCGCTGCCCGCGAGATGGTGATGCGCCCGGTTTCCAGCGGTTCGCGCAGGGCTTCGAGCGCGGCACGCGGGAATTCCGGTGTTTCGTCCAGGAAAAGCAACCCGCCGTGCGCGAGCGAGATTTCGCCTGGCTTGGGCGGTGAACCGCCGCCCACCAGGGCCACCGCGCTGGCGGTGTGATGTGGCGCGCGCCATGGCCGCCGGCCTGCGGCGACCGAGTTTTCGCTGCTGCTGGCCAGCCCCTGCAGGGCGGCTGTGGCGAGAGCCTGGTCGGGGTCCAGCGGCGGCAAGAGGCCAGCCAGTCGCTGGGCCAGCATCGACTTGCCCGTGCCCGGTGGGCCCACCAGCAGCAGGCTGTGGGCGCCAGCCGCGGCGATTTCCAGTGCGCGCTTGGCGCCGGCCTGGCCCTTCACGTCGCGCAGGTCGGGGCCGGGGTCTGGTGGTGGGCTGGGCCAGGGCTGCGCAGCCGGCAGGGGCACGGCTGCATCGCCCGGCAAGAGCGACAGCACCACTTCGGCCAGGGTGCGCGCCCCGCGCACGTCCAGCCCCGGCACCTGGGCAGCGGTGCGGGCGCTGGTGCAGGGCAGCACCAGCTGCCGCACGGGGCTGCTGCCGTCTGCCATGCCCCGGCGCGCGGCCAGTGCCAGTGCCAACGCGCCACGCACCGGGCGCAGTTCGCCGGCCAGTGACAGTTCGCCCGCAAATTCAGCTGCTGCCAGGCGCGCCGGGTCCAGCAGGCCGCCCGCGGCCAGGATGCCCAGCGCAATGGGCAGGTCGAAGCGGCCTGACTCTTTGGGCAGGTCGGCGGGCGCCAGGCTGACAGTGACGCGCTGGTTGTGCGGAAAGGCGAAGCCGCTTTGCTGCAAGGCCGCACGCACGCGTTCGCGCGCTTCCTTCACTTCGGTGTCGGCCAGGCCCACCAGCGTGAAACTGGGCAGGCCGTTGGCCAATTGCACTTCTACATGCACGGGTGGGGCGTCGAAGCCCAGCAGCGCGCGGCTGCCGACAGTGGCCAGTGACATGGGGGTTCCTCCTGCGGCGCATTCTGGGCAGGCGACCAGGTTCTGCACCGCACCAAGGCGGGGGCCCCTGAACGGGTGCACGCCTTTGGTGCATTCCCAGACCGTCAACGGCAGTTCAGGTGGGGCCGGCCAGGGCGGGCCTTTCCTTGTGCGCCCTGGCTGCGGGCAGGCGTGGCACAGAAGCTGCAAACCGAGTCTGCAAGCGCGCAGGCCAGGCCGGGCTGCTTGCGCAATCCCGAGTGCAAAACTTTTTGACCGTAGGAGAAGACCATGAAGATGGTGACCGCCATCGTCAAGCCATTCAAGCTTGATGAAGTGCGTGAGGCCTTGAGCGGCATTGGCGTTCAAGGCATCACGGTGACTGAAGTCAAGGGCTTCGGCCGCCAGAAAGGCCACACGGAGCTGTACCGCGGCGCCGAGTACGTGGTCGACTTCCTGCCCAAGGTGAAGATCGAAGCGGCCGTGGACGACGACATCGTCGACCGCGTGATCGAGGCCGTCGAGGCTGCAGCCCGAACCGGAAAGATCGGCGACGGAAAGATCTTCGTCACCACCCTTGAACAGGTGGTGCGCATCCGCACCGGCGAAACCGGCAAAGACGCGCTCTGACGCCAGCCGCAGACCTTCGAAGAGAACACTAAATGAAGAAACTGATCACTTCCCTTGCCTGCGGCCTTTTGGCCCTGGGCTTTGCCGGCGCCGTCTGGGCGCAGGACCCCGCCGCCTCGGCGCCCATGGCTGAAGCGGCTGCTTCGGCCGTCGAGGCTATCGCTGTCGCGCCAGCCGTTGTGGCAGAGGCCCCGGCTGCGGCTGCACCCACCCCGACCGTCAACAAGGGCGACGTGGCCTGGATGATGACGGCCACCCTGCTCGTTATCTTCATGGCCGTGCCCGGCCTGGCGCTGTTCTACGGCGGCCTGGTGCGCAGCAAGAACATGCTGTCTGTCCTGATGCAGGTGATGGTGGTGTTTTCGCTGATTTGCGTGCTGTGGGCGGTCTACGGCTATTCGCTGGCCTTCGGCGGGTCTGGTCTGATCATTGGCAACCTGGACAAGGTGTTCCTGTCGGGCGTCACGATTGACAGCCTGGCAGATACCTTCACGGCCGACGTGAAATTGCCGGAATACGTCTTCGTCGCTTTCCAGGCCACCTTTGCGGGCCTCACCTGCGCGCTGATCGTCGGTTCGTTCGCCGAACGTATGAAGTTCAGCGCCGTGCTGCTGTTCAGCGTGCTGTGGTTCACCTTCAGCTACCTGCCCATTGCCCACATGGTCTGGGGCGCTGGCGGCTACCTGCTCGACAAGGGTGCGCTTGACTTTGCTGGCGGCACTGTCGTGCACATCAATGCCGGTGTGGCCGGTCTGGTGGGCGCCTATCTGCTGGGCAAGCGCATCGGTTACGGCAAGGAATCGATGGCCCCGCACAGCCTGACGCTGACCATGGTCGGTGCCTGCATGCTGTGGGTGGGCTGGTTCGGCTTCAACGCGGGTTCGAATCTGGAAGCCAACAGCGGCGCGGCCCTGGCCTTCATCAATACCCTGTTTGCCACCGCTGCGGCGGTGCTGGCTTGGTGTCTGGGTGAGGCGCTGCTCAAGGGCAAGGCATCGATGCTGGGTGCAGCCTCGGGTGCGGTGGCCGGTCTCGTGGCCATTACCCCGGCCTGCGGCAGCGTGGGCGTGATGGGTGGCATCGTCATCGGTGCGGTCTCGGGCTTTGCCTGCCTGTGGGGCGTCACCGGACTGAAGAAAATGCTGGGCGCGGACGACTCGCTCGACGTGTTCGGCATTCACGGGCTGGGCGGGATCATCGGCGCGTTGCTGACGGGTGTGTTCTCGGCGGGTTCCTTGGGTGGCATCAAGACCGACCCCAGCTTTTCGATTGGTGGCCAGGTCTTGATCCAGGCCGAAGGTGTACTCATCACCATGGTCGTCTCGGGTGTGGTGGCCTTCATCGCCTACAAGATCGTTGACATGACGATCGGTCTGCGTGTGCCCGAAGAAGAAGAACGCGAAGGCCTGGACATCAGTTCCCACGGCGAAACCGCCTACAACAAGTGATATTCCGGGCATCCTCGCCCTATGGGCGGGG
>JBBQAW010000069.1:0-14812 GCA_038316815.1 Burkholderiales bacterium | reverse complement strand
CCGGCTGCCTGGCGACTTCAGCTTCCGCTTTCGTGGCCGTGAATGGCATATT
The DNA here is from genome assembly GCA_038316815.1 of Burkholderiales bacterium. GTDB lineage: Bacteria > Pseudomonadota > Gammaproteobacteria > Burkholderiales > Burkholderiaceae_C > Rubrivivax. Next base: position 14,760 of record JBBQAW010000069.1, on the reverse strand, counting down.
CCGCTGGCCAGTTCGGTGGTGCTGAGCGTGCTGATGATGATGATCGGGTCGTTTCTTTGATGAGCTGCTCACAGCGGCGTTGACTGCGCTGCTGCACCGACTGCACCGACTGCACCGAGAGTGCCGACTGCGCCGGCTACGCTGATAGCGCCGCCTGCGCCACCGCCTTCACCACCGCCTTCACCACCGCCTACAGCGCCGCCTGCACCGCCACCACACGCGCGGCCCGCACTTCGTCGCCAATGCCAGCACCCTTCAGTCCGCGTGCTGCGGCTGCGCTCGCCACGGCCGCGGTGTCGATGCCCAGCGCCGCCCGCAGCAGCGGTGGCAAGCGCGTGGCGGGGGTGTACGCGCGGTCTTCCAGCCCGGTGCGGCCGCGGGCGTCGCATTCGCAGGCCTGCAGCAGCAGCGGAAAACGTTCGGGTCTGCGGATGGCGTCGCAGCGCTCGAACAGGCGCATCAGTGCCGCTGCGCCCAGGCCGTCACTGCGGTGCACGTTGCCGTGTTCGCGCGCCACGGTGTCGGCCAGTTCGCGGCAGTCGCTGGGCACGCGCAGGCGGTCGGCCACGGCCTTGGCCAGTTTCGCGCTGCGCTGTTCGTGGCCGTGGTGCTGGGGCCATTCGGCGGGCGGCGTGGTGCCCTTGCCCAAATCGTGCACCAGACAGGCCCAGCGCACGGGCAGGGGGGCGTTGATGCGGGCGGCCCAGTCCAGCACCAGCATCAGGTGCACGCCGGTGTCGATCTCGGGGTGATGGGCTGGGGGCTGGGGCACACCCCACAGGCGGTCGACCTCGGGCAGCAGCCGCGCCAGGGCGCCGCAGTCGCGCAGGACTTCGAACATGCGGCTGGGCCGGGCCTGCATCAGCCCGCGCGAGAGTTCCTGCCACACGCGTTCTGGCACCAGGGCGTCGACTTCGCCTTCAGTGACCATGCGGCGCAGCAGCAGCTGCGTTTCAGGCGCGATGCTGAAGTCGTGGAAACGCGCCGCCAACCGGGCCAGGCGCAGCAGCCGCACCGGGTCTTCGACGAAGGCGTCAGATACATGCCGCAGTACGCGGGCCGCCAGGTCGCGCTGCCCGCCATAGGGGTCGATCAGTTGGCCGTCGGCGCCTTGGGCGATGGCGTTGATGCTCAGGTCGCGCCGGCCCAGGTCTTGTTCCAGCGTGACGTGTTCGTCGGCGTGGAAGACAAAGCCGTGATAACCAACGCCCGACTTGCGTTCAGTGCGCGCCAGGGCCACTTCTTCGTTCGTTTGGGGGTGCAGGAAGACCGGAAAGTCCTTGCCCACGGGCCGGTAGCCGGCGGCGCGCAGTTCGTCGGGTGTGGCGCCCACCACCACCCAGTCGCGGTCTGACGATGGCTGGCCCAGCAGGGCGTCGCGCACGGCGCCACCGACAACGTAGAACTGTGCAGCCATGCCGGTTCTGCCCCTTGCGCGTGCTTCAGGGGCCGCGGTGCTTGCGGTAGGGCTCTTCGAAGTCCAGGAAGTCCTGCTCGGCCATCGCCTCGGCCACCCAGGCCATCACGCCGGGTGCCGATGCCACGCGCTGCACATAGGCGCGGCTGGTGTCTGACAGCGGCAGGGCGTAGGTAAGTACGCGCATGCAGACCGGCGCGAACATGGCGTCCGCGGCGCTGAAGGCGCCGAACAGGAACGGCCCGCCATGCGCTTGCAGCGCTTCAGCCCAGGCGGCTTCGATGCGTGCCACGTTGGCGCGCACGTCGGCCTGTTCAGCCCAGATGCGCGCGCCAATGTCGGGCAGAGAGGCTTCGATGTTCATCGGGCAATGGCTGCGCAAGGCGCCGAAGCCGCTGTGCATCTCGGCGGCCAGGCAGCGGGCACGGGCGCGGGCGGCGGTTTCGGTGGGCCAGATGCCGGCCTGCGGAAATTGTTCGTGCAGGTATTCGGCAATGGCCAGGCTGTCCCAGACCGCCAGGCCTTCGTCCATCAACACCGGCACCAGGCCGCTGGCGGTGTAGCGCGCCACCTCTAGGCGGTAGGCCGAGCCTTCGCTGAAGTCGAAGCGCAGCTTTTTCTCCAGGAAGGGGATGCCCAGCTGCTGCATCAGCACCCAGGGCCGCATCGACCAGGAAGAGTAGTTCTTGTTGCCGATGATGAGCTGCAGGGCCATGGTCGTTTCCGGGTTGGCGTGGTCGATCAAGCTGGGATGCTAGTGCTGTGTTCGACGCTATTTGGAACATAAAACCGCGTCTCGGGTCGCCTGGCGTCGTTGCGAAATGCGCGCGATGCAAAAGAGCATCGCTGTGGTTTGCGCCTATGCAGACAACCCAATTTATCGGTTTTCTGAAGCTCCACACAGCATCGAACACTGCACCAGTCGCCGCAGGCAGCCTTCAACTTCCGGAAGAAATCATCATCCGCGCCGTGCCCCGGCGCGCCAGCGGTCCAGCCGTCCGCGCCCGAACTGGCTGCCCAGATAACCCGGGGCCACGGCCTCCAGCGACGTGGGCGTGATGCCCAGCGAAGGCAGCCCTGGCAGCGAGCCGGTGGCGACATTGGGCTGACGCATCGACGCCACGTTGTCGCGCGACATCAGCGGTTCGCCCGGCAGCATTTCCATCACCAGGGCCTGGGCCATGCCGACGAATTCAGGCAGCGGAATCTGCGGTCGTTCGTTGCCCGACCAGCGCCCGGCCAGACGCACCAGCTGCGACAGCGTGTATTCGGCCGGCCCGCAGCATTCGATGACCTGGCCGATGCTGGCGGGCTGGTCCAGGCAGCGCACGATGGCGCTCGCCACGTCTTCCACCCATACCGGCTGGAAACGCGCGCCGCTTCCGGCCAGAGGCAGCACCGGCGCCAGCCGCTGCAGGCTGGCAAAGACGTTGAGGAATTTGTCTTCGGTACCGAAGATGACCGAAGGCCGCAGCATCGTCAGCTGCAGCCCGGCAGCCTGCAGCACGGCTTCGCCTTGCGTTTTGCTGCGCAGGTAGTTCGAAGGCGCCTGCGGCCCCACGCCCAAGGCGCTGACATGCACCAGCCGCGGCACACCTGCGGCCTGGCAGGCGCGCGCCAGCGTCTGCGGCAAGGTGACGTGGGCGCGCTCGAAGGCCGCTGCGCTGCCATGCAGGATGGCCACCAGGTTGATGACCGCGTCCACCCCCACCATCAGGCGTTGCAGCTGCGCTGCGTCGTGCACATCGGCTTCGACCAGCTCGACCGTGGGCAGGGCCTGCACGCGCTGACCGTGGAGTAAACGCCGGGTCGGCACGCGCACCACACCAGCACCTGCGCCGCGCTCGACCAGTCTTTCGCACACCGATCGGCCCACAAAGCCAGTGCCACCCAGGACCAGAATTTTGTTCATTGTGTTGGTTCGCCAGTTCGCCAGTTCGTCGGTTCTTCAGGGCAGTTGGGTGTTGCTGGCCGGAACCGTGGTTTCGCGCGGGCCCACGGCGGGGCCCAGGCGGGTTCTCAGCGACGTGCCGGGCGTGGCCGCTGTGGCCTTCGGGTTCATCACCAGGGTGTAGTAGACGGCGTTGGAAAGCACCTTCTGGACGTAGTCGCGCGTCTCGGCAAAGGGAATGCTCTCGGCCCAGGCCGCTGCTTCGATGGGCGGGCCTTCGCGCCAGCGGCGCGGGCGGCCCGGGCCGGCGTTGTAGGCGGCCGTGGCCATGGCCTGCGAACCACCAAAGTCGTCCAACACCATCTTCAGGTAGGTGGCGCCCAGGCGCAGGTTGACATCGCGGTCGTTGATCATGCTGCGGTCGTATTTCAGGCCGATGCGTTTGGCCGTCCAGCTGGCCGTGGCCGGCATCAACTGCATCAGCCCCGATGCGCCCACATGCGAACGCGCGTTGTCGATGAAGCGCGACTCTTGCCGTATCAGCCCGTACATCAGCGCGGGTTCCAGCCCCACCTGGCTGGCCGTCTGGCGCAGGGCATTGCGGTGCGGGGTGGGGAAGCGCTGGGCCATGTCGATTTCAGCGCGCGTGCGTTCGCTGGTGTTGATACAGCGGTCCCAGACTTCGCCGTCGCAGGCGCGCTGGGCAGCGGCCAGCAGTTCGCGTTCGCTCATGCCGCGCAGCGAGAAGTTCCATTCGCGCACGCCTTCGCTGCGCAGGTCCAGTTCAATCATCTGCAGCGCCCGCGACAAGCCCGGGTGCTGGCGCGCGGCCAGGCGTTCGGTTGCAGCCAATGGCGCGGGTGCCGGTGGCAGGGCCACACTCAGGCCCAGGTCTTCGGTCGCCAGCTTGGGGTAGAAGCCCGTCTGGCGGGCCAGTCCCTGCAAGGCGCCACGGGCCACAGCGCGGGCTTCGTCGCCAGTGCCATCTGCGGGCGCCATGCCCAGCACGGCGCGAGCGCGCCAGTAGACCCAGGCGCTGTCGCGCTGTTCGTCGGCGCTCATCGCGCTGATGGCGCGCGCAACCAGCGGCCAGCGCGTGCTGTCGGCGGCCGGCAGGCGCAGCCCGGCGCGCACATGCCAGGCCAGCAGTTCGTCAGACCAGGCGATGTCGTGCCCGGTGCGTTCACCCTGGCCGCGCAGTTTCCAGGCCTGTTCGGCCCAGGGCGCGGCGTCTGGTTGCAGGCGCTGTGCCGCCCGGCGCGCCACATGGGCCCAGGCGGTGGCTGCCTGCGTGGGGTTCAGGTCCTGTTGCCAGCCGCCTTCCAGCTGCGCGGCGGCAGCATCGGGGTCGCCGACGGCCAGGCGCATCAAGCCCAGCAGCGCAACGTCGCGCCGCAGGGCCACGCCGCCGCGCTGGTTCAAAAAACGCGCCGGGTCGCGCAGCATGTCGGCCATGGCCGCGGTGGCAGCGGGGCTGATCAGCGCCACCGTGGCGCTGGCGGCGCGAAGGCGATTGTTCTCGACCGCCACACGGGAGGTTTCCCAGGCGTCTTCGGCCTTGAAGACGCCGGCTTCCATCAGCGTGCGGCCCAGCAGCGGGCAGCCGTCGTCGCTGTCGCGCTGTGCACGCCAGGCGGGCAGCGCGGCAGCGCGAACGTCGGCGCCTTCCAGGTGGCGCGCCAGCAGCGCGTAGCAGGTGACCTCGCGGTCGTCGTTCATCCTGAAGCGCGGGAACTCCACGCGCAAGTTCGCCCAGTCACGGCGCTTGCCCAGTTCCAGCAGCCAGTCGTTGCGCAGACGGTCTTCGACATAGGTGCCGGGCCAACGCGCGTAGAAGGCTTCCAGGTCGGGCTGCTGGGCCTGGCCCAACCGGTTGCCCAGTTCCCAGTAGTCGGCCCAGCTCGCCAGCGGATGGCGGGCAGCGGCCAGGCTGTCGCGCGCTGCCACCAGGCGGGCGCCGTTGCGCTGCCGCAGCGCTTCGCGTGCTTGCACGACGGTGTCGTTCAGGCCGCTGGCGGCGGTGCTTGTGGCGTTGGCGGTCTGGGTGCTTGTTTGGGCGCTTGTTGGGGCGTTTGTCTGGGCAATCGCCTGGGCAGTCGTCTGGGCACGCCCAGGCACGGCCCAGGCCAGCGCGGCCAGCATGGCGACTGCACCGAGCCGGCGCAGCAGAATCAGGGTGTTGTCCATGCAGGACAGGTTAGGGCTGAACCGAGTTGTCATGGGTCGAATTTAGCGGACTCGCGCGCCCCTGTTCATGACGCGGCCGCATCTGCGTGCGCCGGTGAAGGCCTGACAATATGATTCACCCGCACTGCAGCGAGCCACTCTCATGAATTTGCCACTGCCGCCCCTGGAGCCATCGCAAGACAAGAAAACCCTGCGTCGCCAGTTGCAGGAAGAACGCCAGAGCCTGATCGACCGCCACCAGCGGTCCATGCACCTGCAGGAAGTGCTGCGCGTGTGGCTGGTGGCCCGCCAGGAAGCCAGCATTGGCGCTTACTGGCCCATCAAAGGTGAATTCGACGCGCTGCCGGCGCTTTACCGCTGGAGCGAGGCCGACGCCAGCCGCCGTATTGGCCTGCCGGTGATGAACAAGCAAACCAAGCATCTGGCCTTCCACGTCTGGTACCCGGGTTGCGAAATGGAGGAAGACGCCTACGGCATCCCCAAGCCCAAGGACACCCCCATCTTCGAGCCCACCCTGCTGCTGGTGCCCTACGTGGGCTACGGCCCGCGCGGCGTGCGCCTGGGGTACGGCGGCGGCTTCTACGACCGCACCTTGGCCAGCCTGCAGCCGCGGCCCATTACCGTCGGCCTGGCCTATTCGCAAGGCTTTTTGCCCTGGCTGAAGGCCGAGGCGCACGACGTCCCGCTGGACGTGATCTTGAGCGACGAAGGCCTGGCCTGGTCGGCGCTTTAGCCGGTCGCTGGCAGCATGGTCGGCGACCATTTTTGCTTCAGTGCCGCGTCAGTGCCGCATCAGTGCCGCTTCAGGCTTGCTTCAGTACTGCTTTAGTGTTCCGGCCAGCCCACCATGTCGCCCCTTCAATTTGAAACGCCGCTGCACCTGGATGAAGGCGAATTCCGCATCCGCAACGAGACGCTGCAAGCCGGCGGATACATCGAATTCCTGGCACGCACCAACCTGGGTGAGCAGTACCCGCAAGAACACTTCGCGGCCAGGATCGAGGCCCTGCTGCGCAACCTTCAGATCAGCCTGGTGGTGCGCAGCTCGACCGGCCAGATCGTGGCCATGTGTTTCAGGTTGACAGACTTCGCGTACTGGCTGTTCATCACCGACCTGGGCGTGGGCCGCCGCTACGAACGCCAGGGCATTGGCGGCAAGTTGGTGCTGGCCCATGAACTGGCAGGTGGCGAACGCAATATCCTGCAGTTCTGCTGCGCCAATGAAGAAGCGCTGCCCTTCTACGAAAGTTTGGGCATGTGCCAGTCGACCGATGTGATGGAGAAGGACAGGATGGCCTGGACCTCGTTCACGGTGGGAAAGCCCGGCCGGGACAGGCCCTGACCGAAGGTACCGCGCTGCTGCTGCCAGCGTGGACCTTGGCCCGGCTCTGCAACGCGTCAGGCGCTTTGCAACTGGCGGCAGACTTCCAGGCTCAGTCCGCTCTGGTTCAGTGTGTAGAAGTGGATGCTGGGCGCCCCGCCGGCAATCAGCCGCTGGCACAGCCGGGCCACCACCTCGACGCCAAAGGCGCGCACGCTGGCCGCGTCGTCCATGAAGCCTTCCATCTTCAAGGCCACCCAGCGCGGGATCTCGATGCCGTCGCGGGCCGCGAATTGCGCAATCTTGGCGTAGCTGTGGATGGGCATGATGCCCGGCACGATGGGCTGGGTCACACCCAGCTTGCGCGCTTCGTCGACGAAGTGGAAGTAGGCGTCGGGATTGAAGAAGAATTGCGTGATGGCGCTGTCGGCGCCCGCTTTCATCTTGGTCGCGAAGTGTTCGATGTCGCGCTTGGCATAGCGCTGCTGCGGGTGGTATTCAGGGTAGGCAGCAACTTCGATGTGCCAGTCGGCACCCTGGGTTTCGCGGATGAATTCGACCAGTTCGTTGGCGTAGCGGAATTCACCGGCGGTGGCCGTGCCGCTGGGCAGGTCGCCACGCAGCGCGACGATGCGGCGGATGCCCTGGGCGCGGTAGGTGGCCAGGATTTCGGCGATGTTTTCACGCGTGCTGCCTACACATGACAAGTGCGGCGCGGCCTCATGGCCCATGCCGGCGATGTCTTGCACGGTGGCCAGGGTCTTCTCGCGCGTGGCGCCGCCGGCGCCATAGGTGACGCTGAAGAATTCGGGGTTCACTATGGACAGGTCTTGCACCACGGTGCGCAGCTTTTCAGCGCCGACGGGGGTGTTGGGGGGAAAGAACTCGAAACTGATGGGTACGGGAGTAGGGTGCACGTTTTGGTCTCGATTCAGAGGCCCAGGTGTTTCTGCGCTGCTTCAGCCAGCCGACGGTCGAAAGTGGCGAGCACAGCTTGCAGTTCACCGGCCAGCCACAGGTAGGCTGCGTCATAGGCAGTCAGGGAATAGTCGCTGGCCAAGGCCAGCAGCGGGCGCGGTGGTATGGAGTGCAGCTCGATGCGCATCTCGGCGAATTCGTCCAGCATGTCGTTCACCGCCGCGGGCAGGGCGCCACCGCGCAGCTTGGTGCGGGCGACGTTGGTGATCTCGAAAGGCAGCAAGGCTGGCGCATGCAGGCGCCTGTCAACCAGCATCGCAGCGGCATTGCCGCCATCGGGTTCGGCAAACAGCATGGCGGCAAGCACACTGCAATCCACCACCACGGGTTGCCGCTGCCGCCACAGGGCTGGAGGCTCTGCGACATAAAGCACCCGGGTGACAGCGTCGCTCATCGGCTGTCGCGGTCGGCGCGGGTGATGTCCACAGCCTGGGGCGTGCCGGCCAACGATGGATGTGGCTTCCAGCCCCGGGCGCGACGTTCGGCCAGCAATTGCTCCACCGTCTTCCAGCCCTGCACCTGCGTGCCGGGCGACGCGGGTGACGGCGCCGCAGCATTCGGCGCGGCAGCCCGAGGGGCTTCACTGCGCCCAATTGCGACTGCGCCTGTGATTGGGCCTGTGATTGGGCCTGCGCTTGTGCTTGTGCTCTGGCCCACGCTGGAGCCCGCGCCTGCGTCAACTTCTTCTGCAGCCGCAGCCTCGATGATGGCCATCAATTCGCCTTGCAGCGAACGATGATGCCGCTCTGCGCGCCTGCGCAACCGCTCGGCCAGTTCTTGCGGAACCGCCTTGATGGACAGATTGACATCCATACCGCCTCCATTTGGCAAATCAGCTCCATTATGGAGCTGATTTGCACGGACGCACTGTCCGATCAGTAGCGGTACGTGTCAGCCTTGTACGGGCCGCTCTTGGCCACGCCGATGTACGCCGCTTGCGCGTCGCTCAGCTCGGTCAACATCGCGCCCACCTTCTTCAGATGCAGGCGTGCCACCTTCTCGTCCAGGTGCTTGGGCAGCACGTAGACCTTGCCGTTTTCGTACTTGTCCTGGTACTTGAACAACTCGATCTGGGCGATGGTCTGGTTGGCAAAAGACGCGCTCATCACGAAGCTGGGGTGGCCGGTGGCGCAGCCCAGGTTCACCAGGCGGCCCTTGGCCAGCAGGGTGATCTTCTTGCCGTCGGGGAAGGTGATGTGGTCGACCTGCGGCTTGATCTCGTCCCACTCGCAATCGGCCAGCGCGGCAACGTCGATCTCGTTGTCGAAGTGACCGATGTTGCAGACGATGGCCTCGTCCTTCATCGCTTCCATGTGCTTGCGCGTGATGACGCTCAGGTTGCCGGTGGCGCTGACGAAGATGTCGGCCTTGTCGGCGGCGTATTCCATCGTCACGACCTTGTAGCCTTCCATCGCCGCCTGCAGGGCGTTGATGGGGTCGATCTCGGTCACCCACACTTGCGCCGACAGGGCACGCAAGGCCTGGGCGCTGCCCTTGCCCACGTCACCGTAACCGGCGACAACAGCAACCTTGCCGGCGATCATCACGTCGGTGGCGCGCTTGATCGAATCGACCAGGCTTTCGCGGCAGCCGTACAGGTTGTCGAACTTGCTCTTGGTCACGCTGTCGTTGACATTGATGGCGCGGAACATGAGCGTGCCCTTGGCGCTCATCTCGTTCAGGCGCAGCACGCCGGTGGTGGTTTCCTCGGTCACGCCGATGATCTCGGCGCCCTTGCGGCTGTACCAGGTGGAGTCGATGGCCAGCTTGGCCTTGATGGCGGCATACAGGCAGGTCTCTTCCTCGCTGTGCGGGTGGTTCAGCACGCTCGGGTCGGTCTCGGCCTTCTTGCCAAGGTGCATCAGCAGCGTCGCGTCGCCGCCGTCGTCCAGGATCATGTTCGGGCCTTCGTGCATTGAACCCTTGGCGCCGAATTCGAAGATGCTGTGGGTGTAGTCCCAGTAGTCCTTCAGCGTTTCGCCCTTGTAGGCGAAGACCGGCGTGCCGGCTACCACCAGGGCCGCTGCGGCGTGGTCCTGGGTGCTGTAGATGTTGCAGCTGGCCCAACGCACTTCGGCGCCGAGGGCTTGCAGGGTCTCGACCAGCACGGCGGTCTGGATCGTCATGTGGATGCTGCCGGTAACGCGCGCGCCCTTCAGCGGCTGCGTGGCGGCGAACTCTTCGCGCATGGCCATCAGGCCAGGCATTTCGGTCTCGGCGACCTTGATCTCTTTGCGGCCCCAGGCGGCCAGGGAAAGATCGGCGACGTGATAGTCGGTGTTGTTGACGGGCTTGAGGACGGCGTTCATTGACAGGCTCCATTCAGTAGAAGGACCTGCGCGCACACGACGTGGGGGGAGAAATTCGACTCACCCACGACGGATTGCGTGCAGGTGAGCGCGGTTGCAATTGAGGTTCCGAGCCTGGCCTTCAAGAATGAAGGTTGCAACGCTCCTCGGAAGCCTCGCAGTGTAGCGGAGCCTCTGGTTTTCTGCATGCCACACTGCCCGCCATGAACGGTGTTGTTGCACGAACGCGGCCCTGGCACCTGTGCCCCCGCGCAGACTTGGCGGCCGTGCGTGGGGTCTTCACCGACATCGACGACACGTTGACGCGAGACGGCGACATCGAAGCTGCTGCCCTGTCGGCGTTGCAAGCCCTGGCTGCCGCCGGCCTGCCGGTGGTGGCCATCACGGGCCGCCCGCTGGGCTGGAGCCAGCCTTTCGCAAGGGCCTGGCCGGTGGCCGCCATCGTGGCGGAAAACGGCGCCGTGGCCATGGTGCGCGAAGGCGGCAAACTGCTGACCGAATTCGCGCAGAACGAAGCCACGCGTGCCACCAACGCGCGCAGCCTGCAAGCTGCAGCCGCCCGCGTGCTGGCCGCGGTACCCGGCGCCAGCCTGGCCCGCGACAGCCCCGGCCGCGCCACCGACATCGCCATCGACCACAGCGAATTCGCGCACCTGGACGATGCAGCCATCGCCCGTGTCCTGGCCCTGATGCGCAGCGAAGGCATGTGGGCCACCGTCAGCTCTATCCATATCAATGGCTGGTTCGGCAGCCACAGCAAGCTGACGGCGGCGCACTGGATGCTGCAGCGCTTGTACGGGCGCGACCTGGTCAGCGAACTGCCGCACTGGGTCTATGTGGGCGACTCCCCCAACGACCAGCTGATGTTCCAGCACTTCCCGCTCAGCGTGGGGGTGGCCAACCTGCAGCACTTCGCGGCGCAGCTGCAGCACTGGCCGGCCTACATCACCCAGGCTGAACGCGGCGCAGGATTCGCCGAAGTGGCCGCGTCCCTGCTGGCTGCCAGGCTCAGCGCGGCAGCAGAAAGTTGCTGATGCTTTGCAACTCGTCGTCGAGCGCCTGCCGGAAGGCGGCTTCGCGCGGGGCTCGTCCGCTGACATACCCGAGCTCAGGCAACAGTTGCCCATCACGCCAGGCGAGATTGCCCCAACCGATGACCTGATCGCGCCAGAGCAAGGGCAGGGCGTAGTAGCCGCGCACGCGCTTTGGCGCCGGGGTGTAGGCCTCGAAGCGGTAAGCCCAGCCCCAGAAGGCTTCGAAGCGGCGGCGGTCCCAGACGACGGGGTCGAAAGGGGCCAGCAGGCGCACGGCATCGGGCACTGCGTGGCGGCGTGACGCCGGGTCTTCGCCTGCCGGCCAGAACCAACGCAGGCCCTCGACCTGGCAAGACGGCAGCCGCGCCCGAGCGCGCGCGAACGCGTCGCGCCGGCCATCGGCCCATTGCGGCACGGCGCCGCGCAGGTGGTTGACCAATTCACCCAGCGAACGTTCTGGCAGCGGCGCGTACTTGGCCACGATCACGTCCACCAGACGGTCCAGCATGCGGGCGGCGTCTGCGGCCAAGCCTGCGTGTGAAGGCTCATGCGGTGCCCGCGCGGCATACACACGCGTGCCGCCTTCGCGCCGTGCCACGCGCAGCAGGCCGCGGTAGTGCATGCCGTCCAGCAGTTGCGTGCTGACATTGCTGTTGCCGCCGAACCAGTTCTTCGCCCGGCCGTGCTGGAACTGCGCGTCTACCTCGCGCGGGTGCACGACGCCGCGTTCACGCACGAAAGCCAGCACCGCGTGGGCCTGCGCCCAGCGCTCGGCCGGCCAGACCGTGCGCGGGGTACGCGGGTGCAACAAGGCCTGCGTGGCGCGCGGCAGGAAGCCGTAGTTGACGAAGAAGTCTTCTTCGACAGGCAGCCGGTGGTAGCGGCTTTCCAGGTCGCCCGCGCGGTAGCCGGCCACGCGGTGGCGCAGCACCAGGTCTTGCGCCCGGGCCGGGGCACGGATGGGGTCGGCCTGCACGAAGCCCAGCCTGGCAATGGCCCGGGGCAGAGTCGTGGGCGTGAACAGAGAACGGGCGACGGCGTGCCGCTTCAGTTCGTCCAGGGTTGGGGTGCGGGCCATGCTGCGATGATGCCGCGATGCCAGTGGCTGCCCCTTCCACCCGCGACGCTACGCTTCGGCGCGTCGTGCTCATCGTCGCTGTCCTGAACCTCGGCTACTTCTTCATTGAATTCACGGTCGCGCGCAGCATCGGGTCGGTCAGCCTGCTGGCCGACAGCATCGATTTCCTAGAAGACGCCTCGCTCAACCTGCTTATCGCATTGGCGCTGGGCTGGAGCCTGGCCGCGCGTTCGCGCGTGGGCATGCTGATGGCCTTGCTGCTGTTGCTGCCGGGGCTCGCCACGCTGTGGATGGCCTGGCAGAAGTTCAACGCGCCTGTGCCACCGGCAGCCTGGGCGCTGTCGGCTGCAGCCACCGGCGCGCTGGTCGTCAACCTGTTCTGTGCAGCCCTGCTGGTGCGCTTTCGCCAGCAAGGGGGCAGCCTGACACGCGCAGCGTTTCTGTCGGCGCGCAACGACGCATACGCCAACCTGGCCATCATCGGCGCGGCGGCAGCCACCTGGTTCACGGCGTCCGGCTGGCCCGACCTCATCGTGGGGCTGGGCATTGCCGCGATGAATGCCGACGCCGCCTGGCAAGTGTGGGAAGCCGCGCGCCGTGAACAGGCCAGCGCTGTGCAGCACACGCGGGCCTGACCAACAATCAGCGGATGGAACACACCGCGCTGCAAGGCCTGACCGTGCTGGAACGTGGCTGGCTGTCGTCAAACAACATCCTCATCCACGCCGGCCCGGGCGAAGCGGGCGCGGTGCTGGTCGATACGGGCCATGTCAACCATGCCGCCCAGACACTGGCCCTGGTGCAGCACGCGCTGGCTGGGCAGCCGCTGCGCAGCATCGTCAACACGCACCTGCATTCCGACCACTGCGGCGGCAACGCCACCTTGCAGCGGGCCTTCTCGGCGCCGCTGGCCATACCGCCCGGGCACGCCCACGCCGTGCACACCTGGGACGAAGACGCGCTGAGCTACCGCGCCACCGGCCAGCGAGTGGACCGTTTCGCAGCGCAGGAGGTGCTGGCGCCCGGGCAGCCGCTGCGTGCCGGCGGGCGCAGTTGGCAAGTGCTGGCTGCACCCGGGCACGACCCGCACAGCCTGATGCTGTTCGACGCCGACGCCGGGGTGCTGCTGTCGGCCGACGCCTTGTGGGGCAATGGCTTCGGCGTCGTTTTCCCTGAAGTGGAAGGCGAACCCGGCTTCGACGATGTGGCCGCGGTGCTTGAACTCATCGCCAGCCTGCCTGTGCGTGTGGTGGTACCGGGGCACGGCGCGCCTTTTACGGATGTGGACGCGGCTCTGGACCGCGCGCGTTCACGCCTGGCCGCCTTTCGCGCCCGCCCCGAACGCCACGCCCGCTACGCCTTCAAGGTGCTGGTGAAGTACCACCTGATGGAGCTGGGCAGCTTGCCCGAGGCCGATGTTCTGCCTTGGGCCCGCGCCACGCGCTTGCCGGCCGGCTTGTTGGCAGGGCAGAGCGGCGTTGACGCGCCGGCGGCAGACGGCTGGTGCCAGGCAAGGGTGGACGAACTGGTCGCCCAGGGCGCGGCGCACCGGCACGGCGACCTGCTGGTGGACGCCTGACGGCCTAAACTGGCAGCAAACCACCGGAGAACGCCCATGGGCCAGGCCGCCATCCAGCTGCAGATGACATCTCAGGACTTCATGATCTGGGACGCCACCCAGACCCTGCGCCACGAATTCGTCGGTGGCGAAGTCTTCGCGATGGCCGGCGCCAGCGAAGCACATGTCACCGTGGCTGGCAACGTCTACGTGGCCCTGCGCCAGCATCTGCAAGGCAGCCCCTGCCGCACCTTCATCACCGACATGAAGCTACGCGTGGAAGCCGCCGATGCTTATTTCTATCCCGACGTCATGGTGTGCTGCAGCGCTGCCGATGCGGGCAGCCCGCTGATCAAGCACGACCCGGTGCTGCTGGTGGAAGTGCTGTCGCCTTCGACCGCGGCCTACGACCGGGGCGACAAGTTCGCGGCCTACCGCAGCTTGTCTGGCCTGCAAGAAGTGCTGTTCATCGACACCGATTCACGCCGCTGCGACCTGTTCCGTCGCGGCGAAGACGGGCTTTGGGTGCTGCACCCCTGCGGCGCTGAAGACGCCGTGCTGTTGCAGTCGATAGACCTGAATCTGAGTGCCAAAGCCCTGTGGGCTGAAGTGCCGACTTCTCAGGAGAGTGGTCCGCCGGTGTCTCAACCTCCCGACGCAGGCGGTTGATTTCGTCCGATATTTGCCGCCTGTTGAACCGCGGGCGAAGGGGTGCGTGGCACAAGCGCGCTAAGTTGCTCTCATCTCTGCACCTCGCTCGCCTTCACATGAGCACCATGACCATCCGTCTGCCTGCCGAACTTCGGGCACGCATCGAAACAGTGGCTGCGGCGCGCGGCTCGTCCATATATACCTTCATGCTGGAGGCCATCGCCGAAGTCACTGAGCGCGTGGAACGCCGGCAGGACTTCGAGGCTGAAGCTCGTAGGCGCTGAAAGAAGCTGCTGCGTACCGGCGAGTATTTGACGCTGGAGGATGTACGGTCTT
>JBBQAW010000068.1:0-15092 GCA_038316815.1 Burkholderiales bacterium | reverse complement strand
GCCGATGTTGACGGTCAGCCCGGCGCTGCTGGCTGAGTCGGTCGCGGCCATAGCGGCCACCGCGGCAGTAGCGGTGACAGCAGAGATCAAGGGGGCGGCCTTCTTGCCTTTTGCCATGGGGGTGCTCCTGCGGCGTGGTGGATATCTCAGCACTCTACTGGAAGCACCCCCCACTCTTCAGTCTGTCAGCCGCTTGACACCGGGCAGCGGGCAGGCGTAGATGCAGTTGCGCAGCGCGGCGATGGCTTCAAAGCGCGGAAAGGTGCGCCGCCAGGCCAGCACCACGCGCCGCGTGGGCACGGGGTCGCTGAACGGGATGTAGCGCACATGTGTCTGAATCTCTGAAGGCACGCTCAGTTGCGGCACCACGGTCACGCCCATGCCGCTGGCCACCATGTACTTGATGGTCTCCAGGCTGCTGCCTTCGAAGCTCTTGCGAAAGCCTTCACCGGCGTTTGAATTCGGGCTGGCAAAACGCGCGTATTCGGGGCAGACCTCGAGCACGTGGTCGCGAAAGCAGTGCCCCGTGCCCAGCAGCAGCATGGTTTCGTTCTTCAGTTCTTCGGCGCTGATCTTGTCGCGCTGCGCAAAGGGGTGCGCGGCCGGCACTGCGGCCTGGAAGGGTTCGTCGTACAGCGGGGCGATGGCCAGGCCGGTGTCCGGAAACGGCTCGGCCATGATGGCGCAGTCCAGTTCTCCGGAGCGCAGCATGTCCAGCAGTTTGCTGGTGAAGTTCTCCTGCAGCATCAAAGGCATCTGCGGCACCCGCGCAATGGCCTGGCGCACCAGGTCGGGCAAAAGGTAGGGCCCGATGGTGTAGATGATGCCCAGGCGCAACGGGCCCGAGACCGGGTCTTTGCCGCGCTTGGCCATCTCCTTGATGGCAGCCGCCTGTTCGATGACGTGCTGCGCCTGGCGCACGATCTCTTCGCCCAGGCGCGTGACGCTGACTTCGCTGGCGCCGCGCTCGAAGAGCTTGACGTCCAGTTCTTCTTCCAGCTTCTTGATCGCCACGCTCAGCGTCGGCTGGCTCACAAAGCAGGCTTCGGCGGCACGACCGAAGTGCCTTTCTCGCGCGACGGCGACGATGTATTTGAGCTCGGTCAGGGTCATGCTGCCGATTGTGGCCAATCCCGCGCGCGGCGCTCACGAATGGCCCGCACCATGCAGCGCGGCCCCCGCAGGTGCCGCGCGATGACCAAGTCAGAGGTACCGAGTCAAAACAGGGGGCCAGAACAGCAGGTCAGCGGTTGTCGACCAGCACCTTAGTGGTGGAGATGACCGCAGCCGAACTGTCGAGGAAGTTCACCTGCCCCATGTAGCGGGCGCCGGCCGGCACGCTCCACGACAGCGCCACCGAAGCGCTGCCGCCAGCGTAGACGGCGCTCGGGCCCACAGCGTTCAGCGTCGGCGTGCCGCCGGTGCCAACGATCCAGGTCGACAACGTGTACGCCGCGCCACCCGCCGGCGTGGCGTAACCGGTGACCCTGGCCGAATAGGTGGCAGCCGCCGGGTTCTCACGCGTCACGACCTCGTCGCTGCCGCCGACGGCACTGGTGCCAATCGGCGTGCCGGTGCAGTTGGCCGTCTGGTAGACGTCCAGGTCCAGATCGGTCGTCACCCCGCCCTGCGTGTCGGCGTTGAACAGCTGCCAGCGCGCGAACGCGGTGCCGCCCGGGACAGTGAAGCTGTAACACTGCGCAGCGCCGGTGGCCACCGTGGCGCTGTTCGTGACGGCCGGCACCAGGCCCAACCGCTGCAACGCCAACGTGCCGGTGAAGCTTGACTCGACCGTGAAGATGCGGCTGCCACGCGAGCCGCTGCGCTGCGCGCCGACCTCGACCGGCGACGAGAAGGCCAGCGGCTGCGCAGAGAGCGGGCTGGTGATGGTTCGAACGCCATCGCTCCAGCTCAGGTTGCCGAAGGTCCAGGCGCCCAGCGTGGCGCTGGTGCGGGTGATCCTGGCCGTGAAGCTGGCGCTGGCCCCCGGTGCCAGCGTCAGGCTGGCCGGCGTGACGACCACGTCCCAGCCCGGCAGGCTGGCGCTTGAAGCGAAGGTTGCCGTCGAAGGACCGACGTTCTTCACCGTTCGCTCCAGCGTACGCGACACGACCACCCGTGCCGCCGTCAGCGACGAGAGGTTCAAGTTCCAGGGCTTGATCACACCCAAGGTTCCGCAGCCACCCTGGCCGGCCGGTGGTGCCAGCTGAACGCCGCACAGGAAGCGGCCGTAGTCGGCCACGCCCGCGTCGTACACCAGGCTTGGCACCGCAGCGCCGTTGGGCAGCACGTGGCCTGCGCCATAGCCCCAGCGGTTGGTGTCGGTGGCACCGCTGCCTGCCAGCCGGACAACGGACGTCGTGGTCATCAAAGCAGACTTGATGGCCGCTGGCGACCAGCCTGGGTACAGCTGTTTTAGCAGCGCAGCTGAGCCCGCGATGTGCGGTGAAGACATCGATGTGCCCTGCAGCGAGCCCGAAGACCAAGGCGGCGTCAGCGTGCCGGCCGCGACTGCATCGCGCTGGGCGGCAGACAGCGAAGGGCGGTTCGAGGCCACGATGGCCACGCCAGGCGCGGTGATGTCCGGCTTCAGGATGTTCGCGTCGGCCTTGTTCGGGCCGCGCGACGAGAAACCGGCCATCACGGGTGCGTTGACGCCGGGAATGTTGGTCGACAGGCCCACCGTGCCGGCCGCTGCGGCGCCGGCGCTGGCGAGGTAGTCGCGGATGACCGTGCGCGAGGCGTTGGAAATGTGGATCGTCGGCAGCGTGTGCGCGTCGTTGGCAATCGTCGCACTGGCAGTGTTGGTAAGCACCGCACCCAGGCCACCGGCGCGCTGCACCTCGGCGCTGCTGGCCAGCCGGGTGGCTGCGGTGTTGCTGCTGACGTCGCAGACGATGATTCGGCCTGCGGCCAGCGCCGGGTCCAGGCTGTTGGCGGCGCAGGTCACCGCGCCAGTGGCCTGGCCAGCGGCGGCCACGGCCGTCGAGGGCACCATGTTGCCGTTGACGACGCCGAAGAAGTTGGTCGACCCGCCGCTGTAAACGGCGGTGTTGCCCAGCGTCAGGTAGCCGCCCTGGCTGCGGTCGTGCGTCGACGCGCCCACGGTGGCCAGCCACGGGCTCATGTGCGCAACCTCGTTGCCCGGCCCGCTGTTGCCGGCCGAGGCAGCGACGAACACGCCGGCTGTGCTGGCGTTCAGGAACGCCATCTCGATCGGGTCGTTGAAGAACAGCTGCGTGCCGCTGATCGAGAAGTTGATGACGTCCACGCCGTCAGACACCGCCGCGTCCACAGCCGCCAGCATGTCGGCGGTGTAGCAGCCGGTCTGCGCGGCGACGGTGGCCGTCCAGCACACCTTGTAAGCGGCTATCCGCGCGCGCGGCGCGATGCCGGTCATCAGGTTGGTGACCACGCCGCTGGCAGCGGTGATGGCCTGCTGCGCGTTGCCGCCAGCCGTCGACGCGGTGTGCGTGCCGTGGCCGCTGTTCGCGCCGTCACGCGGCGAAAGGTATTCCAGCGCTGCGCGCACCGCGCCCGAGGCGGCGAAGTCGGCGCTGAAGAAGCGCGCGCCGATGAGCTTGTTGCTGCACATCGTCGCCGGGTTGAAACCCTGGCCGGCGTCGCAGGCGCCGTTCCATTGCGCTGGGGGCGGGCCGTAGACCTGGGTGCCGGGCTGGTTGTAGCCCACCGCGCGGCCGTTGGCATCAACCTTGTCGCCAAAGGCCGGGCTTTCGGGCCAGATGCCGCTGTCGAGCACGCCGATGATGACGTTCTCGCCCTTCACGGCGTTCGACTGCGTGTCGAGTTGTGTGTGCAACCCACCGGGCTGCGTCAGGCCCAGGAAGTCGGCGGTGTAGACGGTGTCGAGCTGGCGCACTTCTGAAGGCACGACCGAGACCACGTCCGCGCTGGCCAGCAGCGCGGAAATCTGTGCGGGGGTCAGCTGCGCGGCGAAGCCGTTGAAAGTGACGCTGTAGGTGTGCAGCGGCCGGATGCCGGGCACGCGCGCCAAAACGGCGGCCCGGCGCTGGTCCAGGTGGGAGAGGTAGGCGCGGGCGTTGTTGCTGCCGGCGGCAAGCCGGGCCCCGGCGGCCGGGCGCGTGGCGGCCAGGCCGGCCACGCGGCCGTCGTAGCTGGCCAGCGGGGCGCCGGCCAGCTGCACGATGTAGGTCACCCGTGCGCGGGTCTCAGACCCGGCGGCTTCCCTGGTCTGCGCGCTGGCGCCCACCGAGGTGGTGGTCAATGCCACCGCCGACAGTGCTGCGCCGGCCATCGCACGGCGGCGGCGCCAGGCCATTACGGCCAGGCCCATGCCCAGCAGTGCGGCCGGGCCCGGCTCGGGCACCGGCGTGACCGTCAGGTTGTCGATCGCGAACTGGCCGTTGTTCAGCGTCGGCAGCGTGCACGTCAGGCCGCCCACGAAGCTGCAGGCCTTGATCTCGAGCTGCCTCAGGTTGCCCAGCGACGCGAAGCTGGTGCCGCTGTAATTCGCGAAAGGAAACGGAAAGTTGCTGGACAAGCTGGGGGCGAAGTTCCACCACGCTGTCACGGTGCTGCTGTCAGCGCGCGTGCCGACAGCGACCAGCACGGTGGGCTGCGCGGACGGCGGATCCTGCGGGACAAAGGCGGCCGCGAAACCGTCCAGGCTGAACGGCAGCGCATCGTTGCGCGTCAGCACGATGCGGCCGTCGTTGGAATTGAAATAGAACTGCGTCGCGTTGCCGCTGGGGGCCAGCGCGCCCAGCGCAGAAGCGAGGTCGACGATGCCGAAGTCGCCCTGTGTCGTCAGAACGAAGCCATCCAGCGTCTGGCTGTCGCCCGGCAGGTATAAGCCCGTGAGCGCGGCGCCTTCGAAGTTGAGAACCGTCGTGGCATGCGCGGCGGGGGCAGCCAGGACGAGACCCGCCAACGTGGCAGTCAGAAGATTTCGGGCAAGTGCTTGCATGGGGTCTCCACCAAATTGATGTAGCGACGTTAGACAGAACGCAGCTTGAGGGCACCCCCCGATTGCGGGGGCAAGCCCGGTTTTGCGACCTTGCCCCGACGAGGGTATGGGGCGTACACATTCGGCGCACGTTTCAATAAGCAAGCACCCTTAGTGAAAACACCCCGTTGCCCATGACACCCGCCCTGTTGACCACCGCCATCGCCCCCAGCCTGCCCGCGCGGCTGTTGGCTGTCGAACCTGCCAACACCGGCTACATGATCTCGACGCTGGAACTGGGGGCCGGGCTGGACGTGCAGGCGCTGACCCTGTCGGCTCTGCCCGACGAGACCCTGCGCGAACTGTTGCGCCTGCGCGGCAGTTGGCTGGCGCCATAGCGCAAAGTGGCTTGATTTGCTTGATCCGCCGGCCGGCCGGCATCAAGCCTTCACAGCTTCAAACCCAAACCTCTACAGGTTCACGCCTTCAGGTAGTCGCTTCGAACGCCCAGCCAGCGCACCACGTGCTGGGCTGCGGCTTCAGGGTGCTCGCGCAACAGCTGCGGCGCCAACGCGCGCGCCTGTTGCAGCAGGGCGCTGTCTTCAGCCAGGTCGGCAAACCGCAGCAAGGCGTCGCCACTCTGGCGCGCGCCCATGAATTCACCGGGGCCGCGGATGTCCAGGTCGCGGCGCGCAATCTCGAAACCGTCGTTCGTCTCTGACATGGCTTTCAGCCGCGCCTTGCCGGTGGCCGACAGCGGCGCGGTGTAAAGCAGCACGCAGGCACTGGCCGCAGCGCCGCGGCCCACGCGCCCGCGCAGCTGGTGCAGCTGGGCCAGGCCGAAGCGCTCAGCGTGTTCGATCACCATCAGGCTGGCATTGGGCACGTCCACACCCACCTCGATGACGGTGGTGGCCACCAGCACCTGCAATTGCCCGCTGCTGAACTGCGCCATCACGGCCGCTTTCTCAGCCGACTTCATGCGGCCGTGCAGCAGACCGACCGCCACACCCAGGCCCAGCGCCGCGGCCAGTTCGGCATGGGTGGCGGTAGCGTTTTGCAGGTCCAGGTGTTCGCTTTCCTCGACCAGCGGACAGACCCAATACACCTGGCGCCGCGGCTCGACCGGTGCCGTCACTTCCTGGCGAATGCGCGCCACCACGGCGTCGCGCCGGCCGTCGGCAAACACCTTGGTGACGATCGGCGTGCGCCCGGGCGGCAGTTCGTCGATGGTGCTGACGTTCAGATCGGCGTAGTAGCTCATCGCCAGCGTGCGCGGAATGGGCGTGGCCGACATCATCAGCAAGTGCGGTTCTAGCCGTTGCTGGTCGAGCTTGGCCCGCAGCGCCAGCCGCTGCGCCA
The DNA here is from genome assembly GCA_038316815.1 of Burkholderiales bacterium. Lineage (GTDB taxonomy): Bacteria > Pseudomonadota > Gammaproteobacteria > Burkholderiales > Burkholderiaceae_C > Rubrivivax. The sequence goes on along the minus strand of JBBQAW010000068.1, from coordinate 8,803 downwards.
CACCGAAGCGGTGCTGTTCGTCGACGATGGCCAGGCCCAGCCGGGCGAAGACCACGTCGTCCTGGATGACCGCGTGGGTGCCGATGACCAGCATCGCCTCGCCAGACGCCACGCGCTCGACCATGGCCTTGCGCGCGCGGCCCTTGCGGCTGCCCGTGAGCCAGGCGATGCCCACGCCCAGCGGTTCCAACCAGCCCACGAGCTTGCGAAAGTGCTGTTCAGCCAATATCTCGGTCGGCGCCATCAGTGCGCACTGCCAGCCGGCGTCCATGGCCGTGGTGGCGGCCCGCGCGGCCCCCACCCGCTTGCCTGAACCCACCTCGCCCAGCAGCCACCGGGGGATCGGGCGCGGGTGCGCCAGGTCGGCGTCGATTTCGGCCACCACGCGCTGTTGCGCTGCGGTCAGGGCAAAAGGCAGGGCGGCGTGCAGGCGCTCGCGCAGCGCGTCAGGCCTCGGGGGCAAGGCTGGGGCGCGCAGCAGGGCGCGTGCTGCATGGGCTTGCGCCTGGGACAACTGCTGCGCCAGCAGTTCGTCGAACTTCAGCCGCTGCCAGGCCGGGTGGCTGTGGTCTTCCAGCGCATCAGGCGGCGTGCCGGCCGCTGGCTGGTGCAGCGCCAGCAGGGCTTCGCGCAGCGTGGGCAGGCCCGCAGGCACCGTGCCGGTGGGCAGCACTTCATCCAGCGCGGCCCGCACCAGGCCCGATGCCACGGCCTTGCGCAAGTAGGCCTGCGGCAGCTGGGCACTGGCCGGGTAGACGGGGGTCAGCGCCTGGGGCAGCGGCGCGTCGGCTGCCACGGCCTTGAACGTGGGATGCACCATCTCGCGGCCGAAGAAGCCGGCGCGCACCTCGCCGCGCGCGCGCACCACGGCGCCCACGGCCAGGGTCTTCTGGTTCGACGGGTAGAAGTGCAGCAGCCGCAAAGTCAAATCGGCGCCGCTGCCGTCTTGCAGTACTACCAGCAGCTGGCGGCGTGTGCGCGTTTCGACGCGGGCGTCAACCACCGTGCCCTGCACCTGGGCCACGCTGCCGTCGCGCAGGCTGGCAATGGTGGCGATGCGGGTCTCGTCTTCGTAGCGCAGCGGCAGGTGCAGGGCCAGGTCGATGTCGCGCACCAGCCCCAGCTTGCGCATGGCACGCTGCGGCCCTGTCAAGGCGGGCAGGGCGCCAGGCGCAGTCTGGGGCTGCAAAGACTCGGTGGGCATGGAACAATTTTGGGGCCGACTTGCTCAGACCCCACCATGCCCGCACACCACACCTTGGCCGACTTCGACTTCGTGCTGCCCCCCGAGCTGATCGCCCAGCACCCCACCGCCGAACGCAGCGCCTCGCGCCTGCTCGACGCCACGGGCGCCACGCCGGTGGACCGCATCTTTCGCCAGTTGCCCAGCCTGCTGCGCGCCGGCGATTTGCTGGTCTTTAACGACACGCGCGTCATCAAGGCCCGGCTGCTGGGCGAAAAGCCCACCGGCGGCAGTGTCGAGGCGCTGATCGAACGCATCCTGCCGGGCAACGAAGTCTGGGCCCACCTGCGCGCCAGCAAATCGCCACGCGCCGGCGGCCTGGTGCGCTTTGCCGACGCCTTCGACGCCGAAGTGCTGGGCCGCGCCGGACCCGAAGACGCGCTTTTCCACCTGCGTTTTCCTGACGACCCCCTGGTACTGCTGGCACGCCACGGCCACGTGCCGCTGCCGCCCTACATCACCCACGACGACACGGCCGAAGACGAAGCGCGCTACCAGACCATCTTCGCCAGACGCCCTGGGGCCGTGGCCGCGCCTACCGCTGCGCTGCACTTCGACGACGCCGTGCTGGCCGGCCTGGCCGCCGGAGGCGTGACCACCGCCGCCATCACCCTGCACGTCGGTGCCGGCACCTTTCAGCCCGTGCGCGTGGACAACATCGCAGACCACCGCATGCACAGCGAATGGTTCGAGGTCGGCGCTGAAACGGTGTCCGCCATCGCCGCGGCGCGAGCGCGCGGCGGTCGCATCGTGGCCGTGGGCACGACGACGCTGCGCGCCCTGGAATCTGCCGCGTGGGCATCGCCACAGCCAGCGTTGGCACCCTACAGCGGCGACACCGACATCTTCATCACCCCAGGCTTCGACTTCCAGGTCGTCGACCTGATGGTGACCAACTTCCACCTGCCCAAGAGCACGCTGATGATGCTGGTCAGCGCCTTCAGCGGCCATGCAAAAGTGATGGCGCTGTACCGGCATGCGGTGGAAAGCCGCTACCGCTTCTTCAGTTACGGCGACGCCATGCTGCTGGAGAAGGCCCCCAGGCTCCCTGCGGTTGCCACCCCCCAGGAAGGCTCTGGCAGCAGGCCGGAGTAGCCGGATCCATGCCAGCGGCTTGGGTGTAGTTCACTGCGCTGCGGTGCGGTGGTGTCCAGTCCGGCACGACAATCCGCGCATGCTCGATTTCCACATCCACCGCACCGAAGGCCACGCCCGCCGCGGCACGCTGACGCTGAACCACGGCGTCGTCGAAACGCCCGTGTTCATGCCCGTGGGCACCTACGGCACCGTCAAGGGCGTGATGCCGCAATCGCTGCGCGACATGGGCGCGCAGATCATCCTGGGCAACACCTTCCACCTGTGGATGCGCCCGGGGCTGGACGTGCTGGCCAAGTTCGGTGGCCTGCACCGTTTCGAGCAGTGGCATGCACCCATCCTGACCGACAGCGGCGGCTTTCAGGTCTGGAGCCTGGGCGGCGCGGACGGCAAAGGCCGCAAGATCACCGAGCAAGGCGTGCACTTCGCCAACCCCGTCAACGGCGACAAGCTCTTCCTCACGCCCGAAGTCAGCATGCAGATACAAGCCGTGCTCAATTCCGACATCGTGATGCAGTTCGACGAATGCACGCCGTATGAAACCAACGGCGTGCTGACGACCGAAGCGCAGGCTCGGCAGTCGATGGCACTGAGCCTGCGCTGGGCCGCACGCAGCCAGGCCGAATTTCAGCGCCTGGGCAACCCGAACGCCTTGTTCGGCATCGTGCAGGGCGGCATGTTTGCGCACCTGCGTGAAGAGTCGCTGCAACAACTGGTGGCGCTGGACCTGCCCGGCTACGCCATCGGCGGCGTTAGTGTCGGCGAACCGAAGGACGAGATGCTGGCCATCATCGCCCACACCCCGCACCGCCTGCCAGCAAACAAGCCGCGCTACCTGATGGGCGTGGGCACGCCTGAAGACCTGGTTGAAGGGGTGGCAGGAGGCGTGGACATGTTCGACTGCGTCATGCCCACGCGCAATGCGCGCAACGGTCACTTGTTCACGCGCTTCGGCGACCTGAAAATTCGCAATGCACGCTTCAGGGACGACGAGCGCCCGATCGACGAGACCTGCACTTGCCAGGCCTGCGCCGGCGGCTTTTCACGCGCTTATCTGCACCATCTGGAACGCTGCGGCGAGATGCTGGCGCCGATGCTGGCCAGCATTCACAACCTGCACTACTACGTCAACCTGATGCGCGAGGTGCGGGCCGCGCTGGACGAAGGACGCTTCGAGGCTTTCCGCCAGCAGTTCAAGGCCGAGCGCTCGCGCGGCGTGTCTTAGCCGTCCGCCGTCAGCTTTTAGCCGTTTGCCGCAGCGCAGAAGGCGCCAAACGCGGCATCGGTGCATCAGCCACCTGCGAATTCCAACGACGAGTGGTGCACGACGATGCGCAGCTTGCCCGCGTCGTCCTTGACGAACTTCCAGGTCTTGTCTACGGTGGTGACCTTGTTGTCCGCGCCGGTAATGCGCACCTTGGCCATGGTCGCGGCGCTGTCGCCGCTGATGAAGACCGCAGCGTTGTCCACCTGGCACTGCTTCCAGCCCTTCAACGCGAAGCCGGTGTCTTTCGGGAATGCGCTGTTGCCGCCGACGAAGTAGGCCAGCGCCCCGTCGCGCGTGGTGCGAAAGGTCTGCGGGTTCGTGGTCAGCGTGGGCTTGAACAGCACCGCGCCCATCTGGTAGCCGTAGGCGGCGTCGATCACTTTTTCAGCCATCGCCTTGGCGGCCGGCTGGCCGTCGCGGGCGTGGGTCTGGCTGATGCCCACCAGCGCCTGGCACCAGGCCTGCTGTGCGGCCAGCACTTCGGCCTCGGTGATGGCCTGGTTCACGACCAGGCTCTTGGCGGCCGCGGGCAGGGTGGACGCGCAAGTCAGCGTAGCCATGGTGGCCAGCAGGGTCAGCTTCTTCATGGGTTTCTCCGTTCGGGTGGGTTGGGTCAGGCAGGTAAGTCAACAACACGCATTGCAAACCCCGCCACTGAACCCGCTGTGAAGCGCCGATGAGCAGGCCCTGAGCGCTGGATGAACAGCAGATGAACAAGCGCAGCGGCCGCGACCGCCTCGCACAATCAAGCCATGTTCAGACGCCGCCTCACACTTGCGTTGTCGCTGCTGGCCACCGCCGTGGTGCTGCAGGGTCTGGCCGCGGCCACCGCGCTGGGTGTGGCGCAGGACAAGGTCTACCGCGGCCGCGTGGCCAGCGACATCCAGCTCGGCTTCAGCGATCTGTCGGCCACCAAGCAGCGGCTGCGCACCTGGGTGGCCCAACACCAGCAGGGCGCCAACGCCAGCCCGGCGCTGCGCGAACAGCTGCAGACCCAGATGCGCCAGCAGGTCAAGCAGCTGCAAAGCCTTTCAGAAGAACTGCTGGCGCTGGAAGACAGCGCCGCGTCGCGCCAGGAACACCTGCAGCGCCAGGACGCGCTCGCCGTGCTGGCCGAAAGCCTGGCCTCCCTGGAAGCCGCCGTGGAAACCGCGCAGCCGCTGCAACCGGGCGCCGACGCCGGGCAAGCCTGGCAAGCCCTGTCGGCCGTGTTCGACCGCGCACAGGGCCGCGACCTGCGTGCGCTGCTGACGGAGAGCAGCAGCCGCGAAGCCACCGCCGTGGCCCGTGAGCGTGCTGCGGCAGATGTTGCGCTGGTGCGCATGCGCGCGCTCTGGCTGGCCATGGCAGCGACGCTGGCGCTGGCCGCGCTGGGCGCAGCCGTGTACTTCGCGCGTGCGTTGCGGCGCCCGCTGGACCAGCTGAGCCAAGGCGCACTGGCCTTGCAGCAAGGCCAGCTGCAGCACCGCATTCCAGAACAGGGCGCAGATGAATTCACGCCCGTCGCGCGCAGCATGAACGCCATGGCCGCCGAACTGGACCAGCACCGCCAGCGCGAAACCCGCCACCGCCAGCGGCTGGAGGCGCAGGTCAACGAGCGCACGGCAGAGCTCACCCAGGCCTTGCAGGCACTGCAGCAGGCCGAAGCCCGGCGGCGCCAGCTTTTTGCCGACATCAGCCACGAACTGCGCACGCCCACTACCGCCATCCGCGGCGAAGCCGAAGTCACGCTGCGCGGCGCCGACCGGCCAGCCGGCGACTACCGCGCCGCGCTGCACCGCATCGTCGATGCGTCGCGGCAGCTGGCCGGTGTCATCGACGACCTGTTGGCCATGGCGCGCAGCGACATCGACGCGCTCTCGTTGGTCAAGCGCCCGCTCGACCTGGCCCAGCCCTTTGCCGAAGCAGTGGCCCAGGCGCAGGCCCTGGCACAGGCGCGCGGTGTCGTGCTGCAGGTGGAAGACCCTTCGCTCGGCCAAAGCGTGGTGCTGGGCGACGCGCAACGGCTGCGCCAGCTGCTGCTGGTGCTGCTGGACAACGCCATCCGCTACAGCCAGCCCAGGGGCAGCGTCGGCGTGCGCCTGCGGCCCCAGGGCGATGACTGGTGCATCGAGGTGCAGGACGAAGGCATTGGCATACCGCCGAACGAACTGCCGCAGGTCTTCGAACGCCACTTCCGGGGTAGCGCCGCGCGCCGGCACCGGCCCGACGGCAGCGGCCTGGGCCTGCCGATCGCGCGCGCACTGGCCCAGGCGCATGGTGGACAGGTTCAGCTGCACAGCCCGCACGGGCAGGGCACGCTGGCACGCCTGGTGCTGCCGGGCGCGCCCGTGGCCAGCCTCGTGGGTTTGGCAAGTGCGGCAAGTGCGACAAGTGCGGCAAGGGCGGCGGGGGCGGCGGGGGCGGCATGAACATCCTGATCGTCGAAGACGACGCCCGCATCGCCAGCTTCCTGCTGCGCGGCCTGCGTGCCGAGGGCCACCGGGTTCTGCACGCCGCTGACGGCCCCAGCGGCCTGGCCATGGCGCAGGACGCCGCCCGCGCCGCCGCCAACGGCGACGAACCGTCGTTGATCTTGCTGGACCTGATGCTGCCCGGCTTGAGCGGCCTGGAAATCTGCCAGACCCTACGCGCCGCGCGCGTGCCACTGCCCATCCTGATGCTCACCGCCCAGGGCGCACTGGAAGACCGCGTCGCCGGCCTGCGGCTGGGCGCCGACGACTACCTGTGCAAGCCCTTCGAGTTTGAAGAACTGCTGGCGCGTCTGGAAGCGCTGGCCCGGCGCGGGCGCGAGCCGCTGGCGCAGAGCCCGCGACTGACCGTGGGCGACCTGGTGCTCGACCGCGAACGCATGCAGGCCCGACGCGGCGCGCAGGCGCTGGCGTTGACGGCCAAGGAACTGGCCCTGCTGGAACTGCTGATGGCCGCGCCCGGGCGGCTGTTCAGCCGCGAGCGCATCCTGGCCAACGTCTGGGGCGCTAGCGAAGACCCGCTGACCAACATCGTCGACGTCTACATCCGCCGGCTGCGCGCCAAGGTCGAAGTCGATGGCGCGCCAGCGCTCATTCACACCGTGCGCGGGCTGGGTTACCGGCTGGAAGCCGAAGCCGTACCCGAATAGTTCAGCCGCTAAAGCGCCAACGGGCGCGTCACCAAAACTGCCAGTTCCCCGTCATCACCACCCAGATGCCCAGCGCGCCATTCGTCACCGCGTGCGCCATCACAGCCACCCACAGCTTGCCGGTGCGGATGTAGATCCAGGCATAGGCCAGGCCAGCCACGATGGCCGCCAGCCACAGCGTGTGCGCCAGCACGAAGACGAAGGTGCTCAACAACACCGCCTTCAAACCCACGTGCATGGGCTGAACGGCCTCAAAAGCCGGGGCCTGCAGCCAGCGCATCAGAAAGCTGCGCCAGAACAGTTCTTCCATCACCGGCACCAACAACGCCGCGCCGATGAAGCGCGTGATGATCAGCGGCCAGTGCAGGTCGCCGATGCTGTTCAGTGGCACATAGGGCTCGGCACTGCCGCCGGCCGTCAGCTGCATCCAGGGGGCGTCGAGGTTGATCCACAGCACGAACACCAGCACCCCCACGGCCACAGCCAGGGCGGTCTCGCGCAAGTTGGGCAGGTTCTGGCGCGCCAGCTCGCCGTATTCACGCCACCACAGGGCCAGCAAGGCGCCGGTGGCCAGAACCTGGGCACCGTAGAGCCAGCGCACGTCGAATCCCCAGGACCCATCCGTGGGCGCCGCCCCGCGCAAGGCCAGGAAGGCCATGAAGACGGCGAACGGCGCCACGCGCACGAAGGCCGAACGACGAAAACCGAACATCAGGAAGCCTCCACCATGCCATGCGCGCCGGGGTATTGCGCCAGGGCCTGCGCCAGCCAGGCCACGGCGGGCCGCAGTTCGGCCACCAGGGTGTGCGGCGGGTTGGCGATGAAAACGCTGCTGCCCAGCATGCCGAAGCCGCGTTCGTCGGCCTGCGCCACCGTCAGCCGCGCGTGCAGCCAACCCTTCTTGCCCAGTTTCTCGGCGCTGGCCTTCAGGCGCTGCGGCAACTGCGCTGCTTCCAGCAACTGCAGCTGTGGCAGCCAGATGACGATTACGCCTTCGGCAAAACGCTCCAGCGCTTCACGCAGGGCGGCCAGGGTGCGGGCGTAATCGGTCTTGATCTCGTAGCTGGGGTCGATCAGCACCACGCCGCGGCGCGTGCTGGGTGGCAGGTGGCCCTTCAGCGCCGCGAAACCGTCGGTCATGGCGACTTCGACACCCGGTTGTTCGCCCAGGTAGCTGGCCAGAATCTTGTGGTCGGTGGGGTGCATCTCGTGCAGGCGCAGCTGGTCTTGCGGGCGCATCAGCATGTGCGTGAGCGCGGGCGAACCGGGGTACTGCGCAAGGGTCTTGCTGCCGTTGAACTGCCGCACCAGGCTCACCAGGTCGGCCACGGGGGGCGGCAGGTCGTCGCGCCCCCACAGCGCGCCGATGCCTTGTTCGAATTCGGCCCGCTTGCTGGCGTATTCACCCTGCAGTGAATAGCCGCCGGCCCCGGCGTGGGTGTCGACCAGGCGCCAGCCCTTTTCTTTCAGGTTCATGTAGCGCAGCACCGCGACCAGCGCGGTGTGCTTCAGGACGTCGGCATGGTTGCCGGCGTGAAAGGCATGTCGGTAGGCGAGCATGGTGCGATGGTGCCACGCCCGCGCCTTGGTTCCTGACTTAGTCCCTGCCCCCGGTCACTGCCCCAGTCGCTGGCCCAGTCCCGCTTCAGACCCTGGCGCGGCTCTTGAACAAGTCGCGCAGGTTCACTTCACGCGGGCCAGGTTGCAGCGTCGCGCTGTCACCAGCGTTCACCTGGCCGGGCAGGATGACACCGAGATACACACCGCAGTAGCCCGACTGCACCATCATCTTGCTCGCTTGCCTGAAGCCCATCGCTGCGTTGAATTTGAAGCAGGGAAAGCGCGGCTCGCTGACTGCCAGCACGCAGCCCGGCGCGTCGGCGCTGCCGCCGATATAGAGCTGGTCGCCAATCCACAGCCTGTCTTCGGTGATGCCCGAAAGCGTCAGGTTCTCGCCCATCAGGCCCGGCGGCACCGGGTCGTCCCACAGCCCCACCTGCGCCTGGGCACGCACCGTGCGCCAGAAGGCGAAGTGTTCGCTGGGGTAGGCATAGACGGCTTTGCTCAGCCCGCCGTG
>JBBQAW010000067.1:0-15376 GCA_038316815.1 Burkholderiales bacterium | reverse complement strand
TTGACGACAACCGCGTCGCTGTCACCAGCCGTCGCCCTGACTTTTGCCACCACAAATTTGCTGGCATTCTTACCCTCCCGCATCTCCGCTTGACCGACGAGCTTGCCGGCTACGAGTCCATCTATCACGTTGTGTTCCTATATCCAGTTGTACGCAAATGGTCGCGTGATGACGGCAAGCATGTGCGCGAAGCGCCCTGCAGGTGCGATGCCGCTCGATAGCAATGAGTGAGCGACACCGCGTGGTTCCGCTCATGGTTTGCTGAGAAACGGTGCAACTACTTCTCGCGTTTGGCTGCTCTCGACGACAGGGACAATTTCAAAAATTGCGCCCGTTCCCTGCCAGTGCAGTACCCATTGCTGAAATAGTCTGAGGTCTTCGCATTCCATGAGCTGAAAGCAACGTGCGAAGTTCGGTTCGACCCAGCTGTTGACGTATTTCAGGCCGTCTGGCAAACCTCGACCGTTTTGCTTGACCCGTTCGTAGACAGGAAGCATGTTATTGCTCTCGAATCGTTCGATGACCATGAATAACATTCGGACCCCGAGAAGTAGTCTCTAGATTGTGCTCGCCAGGCTAGGCGTGGCGGGCATTTCTTGCCGCCGAAGTCACCGCCATTCACGGAACGTGATTCTTTCCGTTGCCCGACGCAACATACACCTCAGAGGTCGCGAGATATTCCAACTATGTGCGGGGGATATCGTCATAAAAGTGGCCCGAAGGTGCGGCCAAAATATTGCTGGTCGAAGTGTAAAGCCATTTTCGGTCGGAGCGTCGCCGTAACACGCCCCGATGTCTGCTGTTGTCGAAACCCGCAGGGCGAACTAATGCATGAAGCGGTGCTGTGAAATTGTGTCCGGTCCGAACGTTCGGACTTCAGAAACCTGCCTTGGCAAGCGATGACACGTACCGGACCTCCCCCCTAAGTCATTGAGCAACCTGCCGCCACGACGTATCCATTGCGATTGACAGCGGCCTCGAGAATTTGCCCCTGTGCCACATTGCCGGCAACATCGGAGTCTCTGCAGCGCGACATAGAATCACCAAACATCTTCATGAGTCGGAGACAGGTATGGTCATCGACACTGTTTTCGTCAACTATCGCACCCAGGCCGTCCGCCTCCCTGTGGAAGTGCGCCTTCCAAAGGGTGTCCACAAGGTAGAAATACGCGTCAGGGGCAACGAGCGCATCATCGCCCCCTCGGCCAATCCTGGGACAGCTTCTTCCTAGGCGGCCACAATGTTGGTGACGATTTTCTGCCCGAGCGCGCCGACCAGCACCAGCCGGAGCGGGAAGCGCTCTGATGCTGCGCTACCTGCGGGACACCAACATCAACTCTTGCACGTCGCTGCTGGGTCGGTTCGCGACCCAGCCAATATCCGGTTTTGGTGAACTTGTCGAATGACCGCTGTTGGTCGAATCCGGCCCACCAGTAGAGTGCGCAAAGCGGACTTTCAATAGCTTAGAGTTCAGCGGCGACGAAGCTATCCGCCATGAACGATTTGTTGGAACTATCCACGTTTTCTACACGAGCAGTCATTTTGGGACCACCACAGAAACAGCAAAACTTTTCGTTGGTGGAGTACGCCACAGCTATACCTGCATTCTGGGTGTATCCCTTGGTAAGGTAGTAGCCACACATACGGCAGTAGTTGTGACCTTGCTGCTTGTAGTCATCGCAGTCCCGGCATTCTTGGTTGTTGGACATATTCTTTATGTAGCTCTAACGTTGGAGATGACCGGAACACGACCGCGCCGTCCTGGCTGAACACCGCGCCCTCGGGCAGACCACGTACTTCCACCTCATTGGTGCGAGTGACCTTTTTTCCGTCGATCTTTAGCGCCACTACCAACGCATTGCGGTTGTAGAAGAACGCGATCTTGGGCGCGTTGGTGCCGCGCAGCAAAACCGCTACCGCGAGCTTGCCCGTGGGGCTGATGGCAAAGCCTTCCGGCGCGTCACCGACCACCACCTTGTCGATCACGCGCGGCGGTGTGGCTTCCAGGTCGATGATGCTCACGGTGTCCACGTTGCCGTCGGCTGCGCCGGCATTACCGTTGTCGGGCCGACATCGCCAACTTGCCGTCGGTGTGACATCGACGTTGTACGGCCACAGGCCGACCGCCATGTCGTATTTGTTGTAGGTGACTTTCTCGCCTGTAATTTCAAGCAACGCAATCTTGTGGCCGGGGAACTTGGCCGCCAGCGCGCGCTTGCCGTCGGGCGTAAAGCGCACGTGCGCCACCTGCTCGCCCATGGGCACGGTGTCAATCAGGGTTACCTTCTTGCCGGCAATGCGCAGCACGCTGATGGAGTTATCGGTGCGGTTGGCGATCAGCGCCAGGTTACCGGCGCGGTTGATCGACATGCCCGAGGGTTGCTTGCCCACGACTACGGTGTCTATCAGCATGGGCGGGTTGGTGGTCAGGTCAATCACGAACAGGCGGTTGTCGGGCACCAGCTTGCGCACGCCACCCTCTTCCACCATGTTCATCGAGTTGGCCACCAGCGCCAGGCCTGCGTCGGGCGTGATCGCCAAGTTCACCGGCGGGCCGACGATGGTGTTGTCGAGCGCGAGGTTGGCAATGATCTTGGGTGAAAGCGGGTCGGTGCCAATGTCGATGATGGACAGCGTGTCGCGCCCAGCAGGGTTCAGCACCGGTTTGCCGGCTTCGTCCCAACTTTGCTTTTCGTCGTTGCCGACGATCATCAACTCGCGTTTGCCACCAGCTGTGCGCCGACATCCTGGGCTTCAGCCTGCACGCCGCCGTGCGCTGCGACGCCAACGACCGCCAGGCGCTGGAACAGCTGTGCCGCACCATCACGCGTCCAGCGCTGGCCAACGAACGCGTGCAAACCAACGCCGCCGGGCAAGTGGTGCTCAAAAGCTCAAGACGCCCTGGCGTGACGGCACCACGCACCTGGTGATGTCGCCGCTGGAGTTCATGCAGCGGCTGGCGGCCCTGGTGCCACGCCCCAGGCTGCACCTGATCCGTTTGGTGTCCGCGTAACTTCGCTTCGCGAAGTGAGCGGACCCCCGCTGCGCGAACCACGGCGTTCTCGCACCCAACGCCAAGCGGCGCGCGCAGGTGGTGCCGCAAGATCCAGAACCACCCGCGCAGGCTGCACCGCCCGCCGAGTGCGAGGCGACCTGCGCGCACCACCGTCCGGTTCGGCTGAGCTGGGCCAAGCTGCTGAAGCGGGTCTTCGAGATCGACATCGCGCACTGCCCGAACTGCGGTGGCCAGCTGAAGATCATCGCGGCGATCCAGGAACAGTCGGTGATCGAGAAGATCCTCACGCACCTGGGTCTGCAGGCCGACTGCGGACGTGTGACCGCGCCTGCGCGCGGGCATGCGCCTCTGGAGGGGCTCGCGCTTGCAAGCGCGAGCGCGGCCCGCAGGGCCGGGCGCCGCCACGCGCGCCAGCCCGTGGGCCGCAACTGCAAGCGGCCTGACCGTCGCGATCCCTCGCCAATCAGGCGGCCCCGACGCCGGAGCTGCGGAGATCGGCTGCGTCTGGGCTTGGCAAGGCCGAGGTTTGAGGCCACGTCGCCCGGGAAAACCTGAAGGCAAGCGCTACGAACGACACCCTTTGGGGCTGCGATCAGTGTTCAACGGGCTGGTGCCGCGCGCAACAACCACTTGGGTTCGTGTCCGACAGCTCGGCGGGGGGTGTTCCGGGGAGGAAAAAGGGCGTTTGAAAAGCCTATCCTCCCTCCCCGGTCGGTATTCAGCTTGCTGTTTGGGCGCTGCTTAAGTCGGGTTCGACAGCTTGGCCATCACTCTTGCGACATCACGAATTGAGCGTTCATTCTCAACCTGTGCCGGTGAACACCGATGCGACAGGGCGCTGGCTGTGCGGCTGCTCCCGGGCCTGACGCTGACCCAGGCCGATATCGCATGGCGCTGTGCCTGTGTCGTCTTGTCCTACAACCGTTTGGGCTGATATCGGACCGGGTGCTGCGCCACTGCGCGCTACCTTGTACTGGCGGTAGCGGCAACTGATTGGCTTGGCGCTGAGGCATTTGCTGAACATGCTTGCTTGCCCGCTTGCCCGCTTGCCGGTTTGCCCGTTTGCCCGCCTGTCCGCCTGTCCGCTTGCTTGCCGGCTTGCTTGCCTGCTTTAGTCCGCTTCAGTCAACTTCAGTGCGCTTGTGCTGCCTCCCGGCGGATGTCAGGCAACCCCTGCCGACCACCACTTCCTCAAGGACCCCATGAACATTCTGATGGTGCTGACCTCGCATGACCAACTCGGCGATACCGGCAAGAAAACCGGTTTCTGGTTAGAAGAACTTGCCGCCCCGTATTACGTATTCAAAGACGCCGGTGCCAAGGTGACGCTGGTGTCGCCCAAAGGTGGCGAGCCGCCGCTCGACCCGAAAAGCGATGAGCCCGACGCCCAAAGCGAGGCAACCGGGCGCTTCAAGGCCGATGCCGAGGCCCAGCGCGTGCTGGCCCACACCGGCCTGCTGGCCGATGTAAGGGCCGCTGATTACGATGCCGTTTTCTACCCGGGGGGCCATGGCCCGCTGTGGGATCTGGCGCAAGACACGCATTCGCTGCAGTTGATTCAGCAGATGCTGCAAGACGGCAAAACCGTGGCTGCCGTTTGTCACGCACCGGGTGTCCTGTGGCGTGCCAAGGGTTCAGACGGTGCTTCGGTAGTCAAGGGCAAACGGGTGACAGGCTTCACCAATTCAGAAGAAGACGCCGCAGGCCTGACCCAGGTGGTGCCGTTTCTGGTGCAAGACATGCTGGCAGAAAGCGGCGGTGTGTTCAGCCAGGGCGCCGACTGGCAGCCTTTCGTGGTGACCGACGGGGCGCTCATCACCGGCCAGAACCCAGCGTCGTCGGCGCCGGCCGCCCGGGCGTTGCTGGCCCGCCAAGCCATGCGCTGAGGCACGTTTAAAGCCACAGCCAACCCTTGCACCCACGCGCCGAGCCACGCCCATTCCTGTCGCCCGAACTTGGTACCCAGATCTATCGCCCAGACCCTCGTCAAGGCATACGCAAAGACCCACGAAAAGATTTGCGCAAAGACTGACGCCCGAATCCACACCTTCGACACCGATTCGAACCCCGCCGAACCCCGCCGAACCCCAAAGACCCAAGGAGCGCCCGATGCCCTACCGCAGTACCAACCCCGCCACCAACACCGTGGTGAAGTCTTTTGAAGAGCTGAGCGACGTGCAGTTGCAAGCCAAGCTGGAAGCCGCCCAATCCTGCTTCGAGAACGTTTGGCGCAGCCAGAGCTTTGCGCAACGAAAAGCCGTGCTCAAGCGCGCAGCGGCCTTGATGCGCGAACGCCAGCCCGCACTGGCTGCGTTGGCCACGTTGGAGATGGGCAAGCTCATCAGCCAAAGCGCCGGCGAGGTAGCGCTCAGCGCCGCCATCATTGACTACTACGCCGACCACGCCGAGGCGTTTCTGGCGCCTGAGACACTGAAAACCGACAAGGGCCAGGCCGTGGTGGAAAGCAACCCGCTGGGCGTGCTGTTCGGTGTGGAGCCGTGGAACTATCCGTACTACCAAGTTGCGCGCTTCGCCGCGCCCAATCTGATGGCCGGCAACGTGGTGATGGTCAAACACGCGTCCAACGTGCCGCAGTGCGCGCTGGCCTTCGAACAGCTGTTGCACGACGCTGGCTTGCCCGGGGGCGCTTACACCAACCTGTTCGCATCGAAAGACCAGGTGGCCGCTTTGATCGACGACGAGCGCGTGCGTGGCGTGGCCTTGACCGGCAGTGAAGCAGCAGGTGCCGTGGTGGCCGCACGCGCCGGCCAAAACCTGAAGAAGTCGACCATGGAACTGGGCGGCAGCGACGCCTTCATCGTGCTGGAAGACGCCGACATGGCGCGCGCCGTGAAGCAGGCCGTCAGCGGCCGCATGGGCAATGCGGGCCAGGCCTGCACTGCGTCGAAGCGCTTCATCGTGCTGGAAGCTGTGGCCGATGTCTTTCTTGCGCAGTTCATGGCGGCGATGGCCCAGTTCAAGCCGGGTGACCCGATGGACGAACGCACTACCTTGGCGCCGCTCAGTTCGGCCGATGCGCTGAACAAGCTCGAGCAGCAAGTGCAGGCCGCCGTGCAACACGGTGCCACGCTGCTGCTGGGTGGCCAGCGGGTGGCGGGCATGCAGGGCAATTTCATGCAGCCCACTATCCTGAGCGACATCACCGAAAGCAACCCGGTCTTCAGCGAAGAATTCTTCGGGCCGGTGGCGCTGTTCTTTCGCGTGCCTGATGAAGCCGCCGCCGTGGCTCTGGCCAACAATTCGCCCTTCGGACTGGGTGGTTCGGTGTTCACTCAGGACGTCGAGCGCGGCCGCCGGGTGGCACGCCGCATCGAAACCGGCATGGTGTTCATCAACTCCGCCGCGGTGTCGCTGCCAGACCTTCCGTTTGGCGGCATCAAGAACTCGGGCTATGGCCGTGAGTTGTCGGCAGCAGGCATTCAGGAATTCGTCAACAAGAAGCTGATCCGCGTGGCTTGATGTCGCGGCTTCGCCTGGCCCGGTGCTGTGCATAGTGCGTTGCGCAGCGCCGGGTAAGCGGTTTTTCGCAACGCCGCCCAGGGCGACTGCGATACAGCTTCACCCGCAATTTTGGTGATGGTCTGACTTCAATGGTGTAGGCCTGTGCCTACGTACCCAGGCGAATGGGGCCGATGGCGGCGAACAGGGTGTGTCAGCACGATAGACAACCATGTCGCCCCGCCCCCCCACGCTGCCCCCTGCGCCACCATCCATGCCCGCGGTTCCCCAAAACCGCAGAGGCGCTATTGGCGGGGCTGTTGGCGGCGATCTTGGCGGCTCTGTTCACGGCGCTGTACCCCGGCGACGTCTCATATTGCGCTTACTGGCCTGGTTCTGTGGCGCCTTGTTGATACTGTTTTCGGCCGTGCTGTTGGCCGAATGGGCTGGTTGGCCCTTCCTGCGCGCGCCACTGCAGCAACAGTTGCAAAAGCGGCTGCAGGCGCCCGTCTTGCTGCAGGAACCGTTTCGTTTGCAGCTGTTGTGGCGGCCCAGTCTGGCCGTCGGACAGGTCCAGCTGGGGGCCGTGCCCGGGGTCGGTGTAGACCGGTTGCTCGACGCCCAGGCACTGCTCGTGCGTTGGCGGTGGGGCGACATCTGGTCGCATGAAGAAGGTCACCCGTGGGTGCTGCGCGAAGTCAGCGCCCATCGTTTGCAGGCCCAACTCGTGCGCCTGGCCGACGGTCGCAGCAGCTGGTCGGCCGTACCGTCGGCACCGAAGCCGGATGTGAACATGTCTGAGCCTCTCGCGCTGCCCGTGCGGGTGGCACTGCTGAGGCTGGACGACGGCGACATCGTGGTTCGCGACGCCATCACCGCCGTCGACATGCATGTCAAGGTGCAGGGCGAAGAACTGGATGGCGGTGCCAGCCGATTCTCAGCCCAGGCCCAGGGCAGCTGGCGAAACCGGCCGCTGATCCTGCAAGCCACGGCCGGCGGCGGCAGTGCACTTCTGGAAGCCGGCGAAGTGGTGCCGTTGGCGCTGCAGGGGCAAATCGGCGCCACGGAGTTCAGCTTCCGCGGCGTGGCCGCCGACCTGTTCAGCGCGCGCGCCCTGCGTGGCAGTCTGTTGGTACTGGGTCCATCGCTGTCTGCCGTCGGCGACGCCCTGGGGGTGACGCTGCCCAGCACGCCGTCGTTTCGGCTGGCTGCCGCCTTGACGCATGATGCCGGTCTCTGGACCATTCTGACGACTCAGGCCCGCATTGGCGGCAGCCGTCTGCAGGCGAACCTGAATTTCGACACCCGGTCTGCCCGCCCTGTGCTGAGCGGCCGTCTGGGCGGTGAACTGTTGCGCTTGAAAGACCTGGGCCCCGCCATTGGCGCGGGCCCACCGGCGGACACACCGGCGCTGGCTACGGTGTTGGAAGACGGGCCATTCGCAGCGCCTGCGCGCGCAGCGTCAGTGGTTGTCGCTGGCCGCTCGGGCCGTGTACTGCCGAACCGCAGCTTCGACCTGCGCGCGCTCAACGCCATGGACGCCGACGTGCAGGTGGCAATTGCCACGCTCGATCTGGGCGACAACGCCGTGATCGCGCCCATGCGCAGTCTGGCGACGCACCTGACGCTGCGCAGCGGCTTGCTGAACCTGGCCGATCTTCAGGCGCAGGTGGCCGGGGGCCGCATGGGCGGCAGTACCAGCCTGACCACCAACCCAGCCAGCAGCGTGGCGCGATGGCAGGCTGATTTGCGCTTTTCTGGCGTGCAGGTGGAACAGTGGTTGCGCCGGCTCAAGGCACAGTCCGAAGCCAAGGCCAAGGGCAACAGCACCCCCATCTTGAGCGGTCGAATGGCGGCAAGGTTGCAGGTGCAAGGCGTCGGCAATTCGACCGCCTCCATCCTGGCCAACCTGCAAGGCCAGGTGGCTGCCACGCTCCGCCAGGGGACGGTGTCGCACCTGATGGTTGAACTGGCCGGGCTGGATGTGGCCCAGGCACTGGGCGTTTACGTCCGCGGCGACGATCCACTTCCCGTGAACTGCGCCAAGCTCCAGGGCAGCGTCCACCAGGGGCTGGTGCGCACACAGCATGCTGTTCTAGACACCCGGGACAGCACCTTGCGCGTGACCGGGCAGTTGAACCTGGCAGACGAGTCGCTGGCCCTGCGCGCCGAGGTCAAGCCCAAGGACTTCAGCCCCCTGTCCTTGCGCTCACCGCTGGTGGTGGGCGGCACTTTGGCCACGCCCGAAGTGGGCGTGGACCAGCGCCGGCTTCTCACGCGGGTGGCGGCAGCGCTGGCCTTGGGCGCGGCCGCGCCGCCGGCAGCCCTGCTGGCCCTGCTGGACCTGGGCGGCGAAACGGCCCAGGGCGAAGACCCCTGTGCACCGGTGAGCTGACCAGGCATTGCCACTGCGTGTCGATCATGGCTGTGCCCGCCTCTACATCCGCACCCGCGCCCGTACCCGCACCCGCGCCCCAGTCAAGAGCCAGAGCGTCGCGCGGGCTGCTCACGAGAACCACCCTGCCACTTTGGCTTGGCGGGATGCGGCCCTATCGAGCGAAAGCGCATTTCGAACGTCAGGGCGATGTCGGTCTGCTACTCGTTTCCGGGGACTGGTCGTCTGTCCAGTTGCCTGAACCCCCAAGTCCGCTGCAGATGGCGGTGGGGGCCGGGTTGGCCCGCCTGGACGTCGACGGCAACGCCTTGCATGCCAGCGACGTGCGCCTGGCGGCATGGCTCTGGCCTGTGCTGCAGGCTGCCCGCGCCAACGGCGCTGACGTGGTGCTGCAGAACGTGCCCGACGGCATTCGTTCCGGCTTGGAGATGGCGCTTGCGCAAACTGAGCAGATAGCGAAGGGTTCGGCGAATACGGCGTCGCCTGTCTCGCCGAATCAAGACGGATTGCATGCCAGCGCGGGTGAAACCGGCTGGATGGCGCAACTGGGATTGTCTGCAACCCGGGCGTGGCACCAGCGGCAGCAAACGCTGACATTCATCGGCCAGGTCATGTTGGCGGCCACGGCCACGCTCGGACGCGGCGTGCAACCCGGCATACGCAGCACGTTCCGGGCCTCAGACCTGGCTTCGCAGCTGGAACAGGTTGGCCCGCGCAGCTTGCCCATCGTGCTGTTGGTCAGCGCGCTTGTCGGGCTGATCCTGGCCTACATGGGCGGGGCCCAGTTGGAACTGTTCGGCGCCCAGTCCTTCGTCGCCCCCCTGGTGTCGGTCGGCCAGGTGCGAGAGATCGCCGCCTTGGTGGTGGGCATCGTGCTGGCTGGACGCGTGGGTGCGGCTTACGCGGCGCAATTGGCCACCATGCGCGCCAGCGAGGAGATCGATGCCCTTCGCACTTTGGGCGTCGACCCGGTTGACCACTTGGTACTGCCGCGGCTGCTGGCCCTGGTGATGGCCGCCCCACTGCTGACCGCCATGAGCGCGGTTTGTGGTGCGCTGGCTGGCGGCGCTGTCGCCGTTGGAATCTATGGCGTGGCGCCACAAGACTATCTGACGCGCAGCCTGGACGCGTTGAGCCTCACGCATGTGGCTGTCGGGCTGTTCAAGGGCTTGCTGTACGGGTTGCTGGTGGGTTTGGCCGGGTGCCGACAGGGCCTGCATGCCGAACGCAGCGCCGTCGGCGTGGGTCGCGCCACCACCGACGCTGTGGTGCAAGCCCTTGTCTGGGTGTCGATCGCGGCGGCCACGACCACCGTGGTCTTCCATCAGCTGGATTGGTAGTGCGCGCGGGCTTGTTTCTCTTCATGCGAAAGCGGGGTTGAAAGATGGATGTCATCGAACTTGAAAGGCAGCGGCGGGCCGAAAATGGCGGCACGGCCGCGCGCACCACGCGGCCCCCGCTTGCACCCACATCAGCGGCGCAGGCTGCGGCTTCCACAACAGCGCCCTTGTTGCGTGTTTGCGGCCTGGCCATCGGTCATGGGGACACCGTCATCCAGCAGCGTCTGGATTTCAGCCTGGTCGCAGGCGAAGTGCTGGTCGTGGCCGGTGCCAGTGGCTGCGGCAAAAGCAGTTTGCTGCGCGCCTTGATCGGGCTCGATACGCCGATGGCCGGGCAGGTCTGGCATGGCGATACCGACTTCCATGCTGCCGATACGGCGACGCAGTCGCGGCTGCGTCAAGCCTTCGGCGTGATGTTCCAGGGTGGCGCGCTCTGGTCGTCGATGAGCGTGGGCGAGAACGTGATGTTGCCTTTGCGCTTGTTCTCGGCGCTCACGCTGCGTGAAGCCGAAGCCGTGGCGCGCTTCAAGCTGGCAACGGTGGGGCTGGGTGATGCCTTCGACCTGGCACCGTCAGCCCTCAGTGGCGGCATGAAGAAGCGCGCCGCTGTTGCCCGAGCACTGGCGTTGGACCCGCCGCTGGTGTTTCTGGACGAACCGTCGGCCGGCCTCGACCCCATCAGCAGCGCGCGGCTCGACGCCTTGGTGATGCATCTGCGAGACCTGGGAACGGGCATCGTCATGGTCACGCATGAACTCGACAGCATCTTTGCCGTTGCCGACCGTCTGCTCTTTTTGGATGTACGCGAACGCACGATGACGGCCTTGGGCCCGCCGCTCGAACTGCTGGCCAACGGGCCCGACGCAGTGCGCGAATTCCTGCGCCGCGGCGGCAGCAGCCGCAGCCCAGGCGTCAGCGCCAGCCGGGGGGGCGGATCTTGAAATCTCGAGCGAACCCTACCCTGATAGGCGGCTTCGTGGTCGCCGGCGTGGTCGTGCTGGTGCTGCTGCTGCTTTCGGTGGGCGGGCAGGACCTGCTCAAACGCAAGGAACGCGCCGTGATGCACTTCTCTGGCTCGATCTACGGCCTGCAACTCGGCGCGCCAGTGGTCTTTCGCGGCGTGCAGGTGGGAACTGTGGCGAGCATCGACGTGCGCTGGGATGACGCTCTGGCCAATTACGTTATCCCGGTAGTGGCAGAACTCGACGCCGGCGTGCTGCGCAGCCTGGGCCTGGGTGCGGCGCCGGTGGTGGAAGGGGTTGCCGGTTTACCCAGGCTTGCCCCGACCGGCAACGTGCTGGCACCGCTTCTGCAGCGAGGCCTGTACGCCCGGTTGGGCACGCAAAGCTTCGTTACCGGGCAGCTTTATGTGGACCTCGACCTGCGCCCTGGCAAGCCGGCCCGTGCCCTGGGCATGTCAGGCGGCCTGCCCGAGATACCGACCCAGGACACCACGATCCAGAACCTGAAGAATCAACTCGATGGCCTGGACATCGGGCGCCTGGTGCAAGACATCACCGAAACGGCACGCAGCGTTCGTGAACTGGCCGGCGGCCCCGACCTGCGCGAAGGCGTACGCAATACCGCGCAAGCAGCGGCTGACATCGGCAGGCTGGCCCGGCGGATCGAAGCGCAGGTGGGCCCGCTCGCTGACAGCACCCGGCAAACGCTGGCACGCACCGCCTCTGCGGCCGACAGCGCGGCCATGGCCGCGCAGCGCATCGAACAGACGGCTGAACAGGCGGCTGCACTGCTTGCGCCCGACTCTGTGCTGGTGCAGCGTCTGAACCTGACGGCTGAAGAAGTGGCGCGCAGCGCCAGTGCCTTGCGTCAGGTGGTGGACGGCGATTCGCCCCTGTTGCAAGAAACGCAACAGGCCGCGCGAGATGTTTCGCGCGCGGCGCGTGCCGTGCGCGAGCTGGCACGCAGCCTGGACCGTCAGCCCGAAATCCTGTTGAGAGGCCGCGACGATGAGCAGCCCTGACCGGCGTCGTCGCTGCATCCTGGCGTCAAGCCTGCCTGCCCTGGTCATGCTGGCTGCGGGATGCGCCAGTTCGCCGCCACGGCGCTGGCACCGTTTGCCGCTGGACGTGCCGGACGCCCCGGTTCCCGTGCCGCCAGCGCAGGCCAATTCACAGGCTTGGGAAGTCTCAGCGCGCATCGCCCTGCCCGCCTATCTCGACCGAGAAGAGCTGTTGATCGATGCCGGCCAGGGGCAAGTGTTGGCACTGCCGAACGACCGCTGGGCTGAACCGCTGGCCGATGCCGTGCAGCGTCTGCTGTTGCACGATCTGACGCTGCTGCGAGCCCCGGGCACGGTCTGGCTGGCACCGGCGCCAGCCGACGCAGGTGCCGCACTTCGCCTGCGGGTGGCAGTGATGGCGCTGCAAGCCGAGCCTGCCCAGGCGCGCCTGCGGCTGCAGGCCCGCTGGACTTTTCAGGGCCCGGGCGCAGCCCCGAACCAAAGGCAGGTGACGCTGGAATCACCGCTGGCTGATGCCTCACCCGCTGCGCTTGTACGGGCGCATCGCCTAGCGCTTTGGCAGCTGGCGCAGCGCATCGTGGCTGACGGAAATTGAAACGGCTCGCTGCGGACGCAGACAGGCGCGCAGCCGCTCGCCATCCGAGGAAACGTCGGCCGTCGACCCTGCTGCGCAGGGCAGCCGCCGTCACGGGGAGGCATTCAACGCGTTTGGCAATGGCCCTAGCAGTAACCGGATCTGGGCTGCAAAGCCTTTGACGTCGATGGGCTTGGAAATGTAGCCACCGCATCCGGCGGCAAGCATCTTCTCTTCGTCGCCCCGCATCGCAAAGGCGGTGAACGCAACGATCACGATGTGCTGGGTTGACGGTTCTGCCTTGATCTGCCGCGCCAGCGCCAGACCGTCGACACCGGGCAGTTGAATGTCCATCAGGATCAACTGCGGTTTGAACGCTCGCGGCGTGTTCAGCGGGTAACGCCCAAAGAAACCGCTCGACCCCGGTAGATTTGACTGTCGACAGCAGCAACGGCTGTCGATGCCAAGGACAGATCCAGACGCCAGGGTACTGGTGCTGCATGTGCCAGTAGACCCATCCGCTGCGATCGTGGTCGGCCCGCATACAGCTTGCGCATGCCTTCAGTGGATGGTTTGCGCGAAACCTGCTGGTGAGCAACCCAAGCCGGAACTTCAAGTGCGCTACCGAAAGGCCACGCATGACTCTCACGGCGGCGTCAACCTCCGTCGCCGAGACGAAAGGCCGGTAATAGCGCAGCAGCGTGCGTTCGCGGGCCAGGTAGTCTGGTGTGCCAAGGCGGCCATTGGTGCGAAGCGCGAAAGCATCCAGCGCGCTGGGCAGGTCGTGATGCATGCCGATCCGCCGCCCCCCGAACAACACCTGAGCCGATTGCCCAGATGTCGAGCAGCCCCAGAACCGGTGATGCCGGCTACAGAGGCTGAAGAAAGTCTCGCCGGGTAGCCACTCCAAAAGCGGGCTTGCGCCAAGGAGCGGCAGACCGAGCGTCATGCAACCGGAGGGGAGCTGGGAGGATAGGAAGCCACCCTTGATCATCTCGCGATTGGTGGCCGGCACGGTGTCGTAACAGCTCGACAGCGAAGCCACACTGCGGTGGCCGCAGGCCCGGCTGAGGCGAAGTCAAGACACTGGCTTCGCCATGATGCACTGCAGCGTTCGGCACTTGAATCCAGCCAGCGTCGCAGGTGTGGTGACCACGGCGCTCAGCGCCAGGGAAACCGAACGTAATAATGGAGAAAACAGGGAGAGACATGTCAGGCAGAACTGGTGCGCAGATAAAAGCTCGCGTCGCCGTCCTGGTCGACTGCGACAACACGACGCCGGAAGTTCTGGAGTTCGCCCTGCGCGTCGTCGCCCAGTTCGGCCGCGTCGTTCTGCGTCGTGGCTACGGCAACCACACCACACTGGCCAACAAGTGGCAGGAGGCGCTGGTCCGCCTGGCCTTCACGCCCTGCCTGCAGTACCAGTACGCCTCGGGCAAGAACACGTCCGACATCGCGCTGGCCCTGGACGCCATGGAGGCGCTATTCGACGACCGCGCCGACACCTTCTGCCTGGTCACCAACGATTCCGACTTCGCCTACCCGAGCGCCGATGAGGACAAGGCAGCGCTCGCGTTGAGGCTGGACCTGGTGGTAAGAGAGCGTGCGCCCGCCGGGTGGAAGGGCGACGAAACGAGAGAGCGTACCGTGCAGAACGCGATCTATCCGCTGCTGGACCGCGACCGCGAGGCCACGCAGGCGCTGTTCGACATCATCAAGAACCAGCCGGGCTACTGATGACAGAGACGATCGAGCTGGGTGATGTGATCGTTGCCCTGACGCGCAAAGACGTGAAGCATGTGCACCTGACCGTGCACCCACCGACGGGGCGCGTGACGCTGGTGGCGCCGCCCGGCACCCGCACTGAGGTGGCCCGGGCGTACGCGATCACCAAGCTGGGCTGGATTCGCAAACAGCGCACCCAGCTTGCTGCGCAGGCCCGGGAGGAACAACGCCAGTTCGTTGAACGAGAGAGCCACCAAGTGTGGGGTCGGCGGTACTTGATGTCGATTGCCGAGGAAGACGACAAGCCAGGGGTGAAGCTGGGCCACCGACGCCTGAGCCTACGAGTTCGCCCCGGCAGTTCAGCGCAGAAGCGTGCCGAGGTGATGCACGACTGGCACAAGACGCTGCTGCACGCGGCCGTGCCCGGCCTGATCAGCAAGTGGGAAGGCAAGCTGGGCGTGCACGTCTCGGGCTACTTCCTTCAGCGCATGAAGACCAAGTGGGGCAGTTGCAACCCCGGCAAGGGCCACATCCGACTGAACACGGAGCTGGTGAAGAAGCCCAAGGACCTGCTGGAGTACGTGGTGGTGCACGAGATGGCCCATCTGCTGGAGCCCAGCCACAACGACCGGTTTGTGGCGATCCTTGACCGCCACTGGCCGCAATGGCGTGAATCGCGGGCTGAGTTGAACGCGCTGCCTTTGGGGTCAGGAGCCTGGCGGGAGTGAACGTATTGACTGGAGTTTTCAGACTGGGTGCAGTCGCCCAGATTGCGCGGGGGGATGTCGGTGGTGGCCTGTAGCTGCCGGCCAGAAGTCGCTGAGGCGAGCGACCGGTCCACTCCACAACTTGACGCCGGCAGGCATCGTCGTCATGCAGATGG
>JBBQAW010000066.1:0-15416 GCA_038316815.1 Burkholderiales bacterium | reverse complement strand
CTGGTGTAGTGCCTACGCCAAGAAGGCCTGAGGAACCTGCAAGTGCGTGTGGCCCATGATCCCGGCAGCGGGTTTGCTTCGGGTCGGCAGCACCTGTTCGCGGGCTTCAGAGGCAGTTGTCCAACCGCGCGCCCGTGCTGGCCGGATCGCTCGGGCAGCGAACGACAGCTACGCCTTGGTGTGGATTTCTCGGCCTGATCCGCGAACGACCGTTTCCAAAGTGGAGCGGCCGCTCGGCCTGAAAAGTGCCACCGGCGGCTCGGGGTCGGCAGCGCCCGTTCGGCTGATCGAACTGCTGACCTACCGCCTGCATCGGATGCCGATTGGCGTAGGCAAACTATGAGTGACTGCTTTGGAGAAAGGGCGCGTTCTATCGGCCGTCGCGCTATGACAGCTGTACTTTGATACCGGTCATTGACATGCCAATTTCCTGATCAATCCTAAGACTGCAACTGGCCGATTCCGGGTGCTTCGGAAGACGAATTCGACGCCACTTTGCTGACGCTCGAGATCATCTCCTGACTGGCCGGATTGAAGCGAGGAGTTCCCCGAGCCGGCCATCGCAGCGAACTCCCGTCATCACGCCATTCGACATGCTTCCAGTGACAAACTGAAACCGAGTTGCAAGTCAGACCTCAGCAGTTGGATGCGCCAAGGAAATCGCAATCCGCAATGTCTGCAAGTCCGCGGCGGCGAGGAAGGGCGTCTCCAGCGTGGCATTGCACGCCAGCCGCATGACGCGCACGCCTTGTCTCTCTGCCTGAGCCAGCAGAGCAACAGTTGATGTCCTCAGTTCCTTCGCCAACGCGCTGAGCGGCCGCCATACCTTCAAGAAGTCTTCAACCGACGCCTTGCTGACGCCGGTCCTGCAGTTCACATCGCGAAGCACATGACCTGCTGCCACCAGTGCAGGAACAACATGCACGCCGGTACCAAGCATGCTGGCTGCAGCGGCAGCGCTGATGAACTCGCGATCCGAGGAGACGGCGTACTTGACCCTGAAGGCCTCTACCTCCTCGACGCGAAACATCAAACTTGCAACCGTATCACCCGAGTGACCGACGGGGAAAATTCTTCCGTCCAAGACCTCGGCCAGAAAGGCACCTTTGGCCTTCTTTACGCCCAGTTTCTTGAACCCCAATATCCGATCAAGTGAGATGACCTCTCCACTGTCGGAGTAGTCGTCATCGGCACTATCGGCCGGCCTCGTCTTGGTCGCGAGCAAGCGTTCTGTGAGTAGCTTCAGATCCATGGGCCAGTAACCTGTCCTGCAGTTGGCGATAGGGTTAGCGGCATAGTGGCCGGTGCGTTTCAGTTCTCGAAGTACGCTGACCGGGACACCGATCATCTTTCCAGCTGCGCGGGCTTGAAGGCGATCGCCGTTGCGTCGGGGCAGCTGGTCTACTGCTGCAGCATCCACAACATAGTGCCGACTGTCGCCAACTTGTACCGTCCTTGATGGGATGGCCCCCTGATCGATCCAACGGCGAACGGTGATGGGCCTGACCCCGACGCGCGACGCCAGAGCCGCGCTGGAGATGAACCTTGGATTGGAAGGACCTGCCCGCAGCAACTTGATGTCCACGACAGCTTCACCCCACTCATCAAGACCAAAGCGGACAAATTCTTCGCGCAGGAAATCGATACCGTCCAGCTTGACCCTGGTCTTGAAGAGTGCGCAGTACAGCTTCTCGAATCGCTTGCGGAGGCCAATGGCCTGCACGCCCGCGGCGATTCCATCGTCTGCCATTCGACGCAAATAGCCGTGGAATCCGCGTGGCCAATCTGCGAGGGCCTCGGAAACATGCCATGTTCCGCCACGCGAGAAGCCAACCTCCTTATTCAGCTTCTCAAGGATCGACATTAAGCGGAGCAGCGACTCCAAGGACATTCGCAGGAGCTGCTCCAAGGGAAGGCCGATCCCCGTGTTGCTGATTTCGGACGCAGCATCACCCAGCACCTTGTTGCGCAAGACTGCCATCAGCGAAATTGTCGCTGGCGTTGCCGGCTCCGTCCCGGCATCGGCAAGAGAGGCGCCGCATCCGCACTTCAGCAGTCCTGGCCTGAACCATCGCAGCGGGGAGCTGCAGGCTGGGCAGCGATGAAGCAATTGCGTCCCGTGGGACGGACACGCAACGAACGAAGAAGCGTCCCAGCAGACGTCGGCGAATCCGCTCTCACTGACGCACGCCGGGCAGATGGCGGGCCGTTTCAATCGAAGGGGTGATAGGTTAAGTCCCCGGCCAATCGGGTGCCCGTTCAGCCTGTACTCCGAGCGTCCATCCACCGCCAGCCCCATATACGCGTGCCGTGCGAGAAGGCTCGGGGATTTGCCCAGAATCGAAGCCAGTCGTTGCACCGAAAATCCAGCGGTGAACATCTCGCCCTGTTCATATCCAGCATGCCGGAATACATGCCACGGTGTGTCGTACCCATTCGCTTCGGAGACACGCAGGACATAGCCGAGGATGCCTTCATGCGACAAGGGGTCCGGAGTTCTCAGCAACAGTGTGCCTGCCACTTACGCACCCGTACGGGTCAGGACTTGACTCAGTGGAGTCGCCGTCGCTGTGGGCCTCCGACGTTGGCGATGCTGCGGTTCGGTCTCGACTTCACGCAGACCTACGCTCAGCGCCTTCGCAATGTTTTCTTGCGTCGGTTCGACCGTGAACTTGCGATCGAAGGGCGAGTCAACAATTACGACACCGGATTCAGCCCAGATCGAGGACTTGTGCGCCGCCGCGAACCCTTCAAGAGTGACCGTCGATTCCCCGGCGTCGCATGCGTCCCAGACCGCCTGCCGAAGGAACTTGGTGAGATGGCCCATCAGACCGCCGGAGGCACACCAGAACCGAAAGGCCATTTCTGGACTGTTCAGTTCTGGCATCTTGAAGTGCTCCGACATCGAGTCGTTGAAGGCCTCCAGAATGGATGTGAAGTCCTCCCGGCCGGTGTCATCCAACCAGTTGAATCGGCGCATATAGGCTGGCGCAAGAAAGCGTCCGGAAAGTTGCTCGTTGCGACATAGCACCGGCAGGCAGCTTTCCAGGCCACTCACAACCAGTGTCACCTTCGTCTTGTCGACCATGGTTTTGAGCCAATCTGCTGCGTCGTGGAAGACCTTCTGCGTGCCCTTGTCAAAGAAGTGCTGAAACTCATCGAGCATGATCATGAGCGTTCGGGATTGCTGCAGTTGGTCTTCCAGACGTCCTGTCCGATTGATCTCGGTGCCCGATTCCCATTTCGGATCGCCCAACGCCTTGAGCATCAGTCCAGCGACTCCCTTCACCGTCGGACGTGAAGGCGCCGTCACTCGGAGGATTGGCACCACCACGCCCTCTGCTGTGCGGCTACGCGGCATCAACAGTTCAGTTTCCTCTAGCACACGGCTTTTCCCCGTTCGCGACTCACCGACCAAGGCTAGGCAAATCGGTTCGGGCGACTTCAGGCTGTAGGACAGGCACTGCTTGATGCGATGCATTGCCTTCTCGAAGGCGGTGTGCGGCACGAGCGTCGATTCCACAACAAAGCGAGAGTCTTCCATGCGACTATCCAATCAGGAGAGGGGTTGATCGAGGTTCTGGTTGCGTTGCCGAACCACCGGTGCGAAGCGACGCTTTTGCGTCGCCGGCGCAGGAAGAGGCAAAGGCGCGATCAGTACGGCCGCATCCGCCGGAGGTGGCGGTGGCAGTGACCGGCTTGAAGGCTTCGCCGCTGGCATGACCGGTGCGGCCGTTGCAGCCGGTGGGCCAGGCTGCACGGCCTGTGGAGCATCAGCCGCAGCCGCCCTTGGAGGCGCGGAAGTTGCCTCGGCAGGTGCCTGAAGGCTCGGCTCAGGCACTGGCTTACCGCCTTCCGTATACCGCGCCACACGGGTACGAGACTTGATCTTGGCCTTCTTGTGCAGCAGTTCCTCGCGGATCATCTGAGCGATGCGCTCCTTGGCTTCAAGCCATGCCGTTGAGTCGTACTTCTGCATCTGCTTGGTGGCATAGCGCTTGCATATCTTGTGTTGCCAGGCGGTCATGCCCTTCGCATACGCTTGCGCCAGTGCGGGCACCACAAACAGCCTCTTCTTGTCAGGCGACAGCACCACGATCTTGCCGATGTCGCCGTCGTCAACGCAGATCTCGACGTCCAGCTTCTCGCCAAGCTGCATTCGCAGCGTCGTCATGTCGGGTGAGTTGTACAGGAGCCCCTCGAACTCGATCCCTTTGTGGGTCAGTTTTCGCCGCTCACGGCGGCCTAGAATCGCGTCGAGCTTTTCGGGATCTTCAGGCAACTGAATGTCCTCCGCGTTGATGCTCGACTTCCACATCGTGGCCGGCGGCACCTTCAACGTGCGATGCAGCCGCTGGTGATAAACGTCGACAATCCACTTTCTGACGATGTGCTGGAGCGTGCTCAATCGCACCACTGCATGCTTGACCGGGTCGTAGTCGTCCTTCTCGAAAATGTTCGAAAAGGTGGTCCCTGGAGAAACATGGGCGACCTCCCGGTTCAGGGTGCCCTGAAATCGCTCGACCTTCCCTTTGTGCCACGGCGTCTTTCGCGGGGAGTAGTGGATCTCGATGCCAAGTGTCAGGCAGCCTTCCTCCAGACTGTCGCTATGAAACTCGGGGCCGTTGTCCATCGACAGCTCTCGCATCACACCGTGTGCGTCCCAGTTGCCGATCACCTCTGGATAGAGCGTCTTCAGGTTGGCCTTGGGCATGAAGGCGTTCTTCAGGCACCGGGCCACGGTCAGGAAGTTCGGCGGCTCGAAGCCAATATTGATGCCGAGCACACACCGCGTGTAGTCGTCGACGCAAACAGTCAACACGGGACGCCCCAGTGGCAACCCTGAGTTGTCGTCGATGACCATCAAGTCCATCAAGGTGTGGTCGATCTCTGCCCGTTGCAGCGGCGCTTCCGTGGTGCGGTGTCCGAGTACCGATCTGAAGCGGCGGGCAGCAACGGTGCGTCCCTCTCGGGCCAGGCATCGATCGAATGCCGGAATGTCACTGAGCATTCCCCTGACCAGACGCAAGGTGGGCTGAGGAAGCTGCAACTCCGCCGGCCTGAGCTTGTTTTCGCGATTGATTTCGACCTTGGCCTTGTCGACCACGTCCTGCATCGTCTTCTTCTCTCGTGTCAGGAAGACGGACTCGATCGCTTCCTCGACGACTGTGAGCACCTCCTGCGGATACTGGCGCTTTCGATTGCCGCGCTTCGCCACCTTGGCCACCACGCCGTGGATGTCGCGACCTGCATTGATGAGTTTCCGGCGCCAGCGGTAGACGGTGGTCCAGTGCGGCACTTGCGCAGGCTTGCCGAGCTTGGCCCAGACGGCCTTTGCCGTGGTTTCGAGGGCCTCTTCCGTAGCAGGGCCGTCCATCGCCGCGATCGCATAGGCTCGCCGCACCTTGGCATCCTCCAGCAGCGGCGACGGCACATCCAGATTAGGTTTGCCGATCTTCAATGCCCTCCGTGATTCCGCCGCGATTTCCTTCTGGTTGAATTCGAGCTTTCCCGTGACGTACAGGGTGCGAAGTTCGACGTCCGATTTCTCGTGGATTCGTTTGGTCTTGGTTTCCTCCAACTGCCAAAGGTCATCGCTGACTTTTCGCAGCATCAGGAATTCCTTGCCGTCGATACGCAGGACGGTGTTTTTCTGAAATGCAGCGGTTCCCATGTCATTCCTTCCGGGGGATGGGTTGGACGTCGAACTTCGGGACGGCAAGCGAATGCGGCTCAATCTGAATCGTTGCCTGGACTTGCCCGATGCGCGCCGGGCGCGCTGGGTCGGTGAACACGATCGACACCGAAGAGACATTGCGGACCACTTCAGCGCGGTTGCTCTTGGCCTGCCAAGGCGAATTCAGTGGGCTCATGCCAAAGCACTTCGGCGGCACGCGCCCGAGTTGGTCACGACGATCACGGTGCTTTCTTTCAGGCGCGTACCCATGTCGAAGCGAAGCGCGCCTTCCAGCATGAGCCGGCATGCACTGGCCTTGCTGCGCGCGCCCAGCGCGCCATCCAGGATGTCGCCCCAGGTGACCTGCTGGATCTGTGCCAGCAACCGGCGCAGGCGCTCACGCTCAACGATCGAGATATCTGCGCGCCCGGACTGCAGCAGAGTCAGCGCGTTCGTCAACCGGGGTGCCGACGCCAGGTCTTCGGCGATCACCATGCGGTACCGGTAGCCAAACGTCGGCAGGCCCTTGGTCATCAGTTTGGTCCGGCGTGTCGTCTCGGGGTCTAGCGCATCGGCGCGCGTCTTGACTTCCCAGAGTTCCTGGGCGCCGTCCACCATCACCCTCACATCGGGGTAGTGATCGTGTTGGATGCCATCAAGCACATAGTTCACCACCAGCGGTTGCTCCTCGAACCGCCCGACCGCGGGGTTGGCGTCCAACAACCTGAAGGCGTTCAGTTCGTGCGGCGACTCCCACTGGAGCATCCGCTTCATCTTCCAGCTTGGGTACTTGCCCGAACTGCGAGTCTTTGACCGTGACACCACCTTGCGCGCCCGAAGCTTGCCGTTTTGTGGATAACGGATGGCCTGAATTGCGTCCATCGCAACGGGTAGTTGCTGACCATGAAGGCCAATTGGTGCTTCGTTTGACATGAATAGTTGCTCTCTTTGAAGTGCACGGGCCACAACCGACCGGCCAGACCCGCTCCAACCTCCAGCACCCCCCCACCACTTGCTGGGAATCTTCATCGCAATAAATGCATCATTTGCAATGATGCTTTGAATGTTACTTGACTTGCGACTGCTGATGCAAGCAGAATTTGCATCATTATGATTGGTGCAAAAATTTCGTGTTCGCCGTTGGTGTCAGTGGCTGCCGTTACGGGGGGCCATCCGTTTCGTGGCCCCGTGCTCGAGATCCCGGGCGGGCCCTTACGCGTCGTGCAGATGAAGGACTTGGCCGCCAACGGGGGTGTTGACTGGCCCCGCACCGTCAGCACCGCGCTGCCCGGCAAGCGCCCTCCCGACCTGCTGCGCGCAGGTGATGTCCTGGTGCTGGTGCGCGGTGCCCGCAACCCGGCCGTGTACCTGGGCGACGTACCGTGTGACGCCGTCAGCTCGTTCCACTTCTTCTTGCTTCGGCTCGCCGCCGAATCAAAGCTGCTGGCCGAATTCCTGGCCTGGCAGATCAACCAAGAGCCCGCCCAGCGCTACCTGGAGCAAAACGCCGAAGGCACCGATCAGCGCAGCATCCGCCGCGCCGTGCTCGAAGCCTTGCCCGTCGTCGTGCCACCCTTGCCCACCCAGCAATCGATGCTGGAACTGGCCCGAGCTGCCCGCCGTGAGCGCGATGTGCTCACCGGCCTGATAGACACCCGTCAGCGAGAACTGCAGGCCGTAGCCCGCCGCATGCTTGGAGCGACTCACCCATGAAGGCCGCCGAATGAACGACATCACCTCCATCAGCCAGCAAAGCATCAACGACGCCGTCTGGTCGGCCTGCGACACCTTCCGCGGCACGGTCGACCCCAGCGTCTACAAGGACTACGTCCTGACGATGTTGTTCCTGAAATACGTCTCCGACGTCTGGCAAGACCACTACGACCAGTACCGGGCAAAGTACGGCGACCACCCCGATCTGATCAAGGAGATGCTGCGCAACGAGCGCTTTGTGCTGCCCGAGGACGCCAGCTTCTACGCGCTGCATACGAAGCGGCACGAGCCAGGCAACGGCGAGCGCATCGACAAGGCGCTGCACGCCATTGAAGACGCCAACATCACCAAGTTGCGCGATGTGTTCCAGGACATCAGCTTCAACTCCAACAAGCTGGGCGACGAGCAGCAGAAGAACGACATCCTGCGCAACCTGCTGGACAGGTTTTCCACGTCCGAGCTGAACCTGCGCCCCAGCCGCGTCGGCACGCTCGACGTGATCGGCAACGCCTACGAATTCCTGATCAAGAACTTTGCCTCCACCAGCGGCAAGAAGGCCGGTGAGTTCTACACCCCGCCCGAGGTGTCGCAGTTGATGGCCATGCTGATGGAGCCGCGCGAGGGCGACGAGATCAGCGACCCGGCCTGCGGTTCAGGCTCTTTGCTGATGAAGTGTGGCCGGCTGGTGCGCGAGCAGCATGGCTCGCGCAAGTACGCGCTGTATGGACAGGAGGCGATCGGCAGCACCTGGGCGCTGGCCAAGATGAACATGTTCCTGCACGGCGAGGACAACCACCGCATCGAGTGGGGCGACACCATCCGCAACCCCAAACTGCTGAACAACGACGGCACGCTCAAGCACTTCGACATCGTGGTGGCCAACCCGCCTTTCAGCCTGGAGCAATGGGGCATCGAAAGCGCCGAGCGCGACCAGCACAGCCGCTTCCGCCGTGGCCTGCCGCCGCGCACCAAGGGCGACTACGCCTTCATCCTGCACATGGTTGAAACCATGAAGCCCGGCAGCGGGCGCATGGCGGTGGTGGTGCCGCACGGCGTGCTGTTCCGCGGCGCGGCCGAAGGCCGCATCCGGCGCCAGCTGATCGAAGACAACCTGCTCGACACCGTGATCGGCCTGCCCGAAAAGCTGTTCTACGGCACCGGCATCCCCGCGGCCATCCTGGTGTTTCGCAAGCGCAAAGCCGACGACAAGGTGCTGTTCATCGACGCCAGCCGCGATTTCGAATCGGGCAAGAACCAGAACGTGCTGCGCCCGCAAGACCTGGAGCGTGCCCTGGCTACCGCACGGGCACGCCAGAGCGCCGATAAATACGCCTACCTGGCCAGCCCCGCCGAGATCGCCGAGAACGAGTTCAACCTCAACATCCCGCGCTACGTCGACACCTTCGAAGAGCAGGAAGAAATCGACCTGGTGGCCGTGCGGCGCGAGCGCGAGCAGCTCAAGGCCGAACTGGCCCAGCTGGAAGTGAAGATGGCCGGTTACCTGAAAGAGCTAGGCTATGAGTGAGGGCCCGGCCCGCGGCCGCAAGCCGCCTGACACCAGACCGGCAGCCCTGGCACCCACCGAATTCCTGCTCTACGAGTCGGACGACGGCCAGACCCGGGTTGAGGTGCGCCTGGCCGGCGAGTCGGTCTGGCTCAGCCTGCTGCAGCTGAGCCAGCTGTTCGGCCGCGACAAATCGGTCATCTCGCGCCACCTGAAAAACCTCTTCGACGAGGGCGAACTTGGCCGGGATTCAGTTGTTGCAAATCATGCAACAACTGCCGCCGACGGCAAGGTCTACCAGGTCGAGCACTTCAACCTGGATGTGATCATCTCGGTGGGCTACCGGGTCAGGTCGCAGCGCGGCGTGCAATTCCGCATCTGGGCCACCCAGCGTCTGCGTGAATACCTGATCAAGGGTTTCACGATGGACGACGAGCGGCTCAAGGCCGCCGGCGGCGGTCGCTACTTCGAAGAGCTGCTGGCGCGCATCCGCGACATTCGCAGCTCCGAGAAGATGTTCTGGCGCAAGGTGCTGGAGATCTACGCCACCAGCATCGACTACAACCCGCAGGCCGACACCTCGCAGCAGTTCTTCGCCACGGTGCAGAACAAGATGCACTGGGCGGCGCACGGCCACACCGCTGCCGAGATCATCCAGGCACGGGCCAACGCCAACCAGCCCAACATGGGCCTGACGAACTGGCCCGGCGCCCGCCCGCGCAAGGCCGACGTCGAGGTGGCCAAGAACTACCTGAACAGCGACGAGCTGGACGTGCTGAACCGCATCGTCAACTTCTACCTTGAATTTGCCGAACTGCAGGCGCTGAACCGGCGGCCCATGACGATGCTGTCGTGGGTGAGCAAGCTGGACGACTTTCTGCGGTTGTCGGAGCGCGACATCCTGACCCACGCGGGGCGCGTGAGCAACGACGCCGCGCTGAAGAAGGCCCACCTGGAATACGAGAAATTTCGACAGGCGCAGTTGATGAAACCCAGTGCTGTCGAGCAGCATTTCACCGAGGCCATCGTGAAGTCCAAGCGGCTGGAGAAGACGCAGAAGCCGAAGGGGCGAACTGATGATTCCTGACGGATGGCAATGGCGAACAGTCGGCGAGTGCGCGAGATTCACCTCTGGCAGCACCCCCAGTAAAGCGGTCGATGCCTATTGGGGCGGTTCCTGGCCATGGCTTACCGCGCGCGACATGAAGTCCCTCAATGTGAACCACACGTCGCTATCGCTCACCGATGAAGGCCTGCGCGTTGCGTCGGTTGTACCTCGCGGAGCAGTTTTCGTACTGACACGCGGAATGACGCTCATGAAGGATCTGCCGGTGTGCCTCGCCGAGCGGGACATGGGTTTCAACCAAGACATCAAGGCACTGCTCCCGAAGGCAGGCATCGACTCAGCGTTCCTCGCGTACCAGATCATTGCCAATAAGCACGAAATCCTTAATCTTGTTGACACAGCGGGACATGGGACGGGGCGGCTCGATACCGGCCTTCTTGACTCCTTCTCCCTACACATTCCTCCGCTTCCAGAGCAACGCAAGATTGCAGAAGCACTCCGAACCTGGGGATCAGCCGTACGTGTCACTGAACGACTGCTTGACGGAGCTAGAGGTCAGGTTCGCGGCCTGCTGACTAAGCTCTTGCGTCTACCCGTTGGCGCAGATGGTCCAGACGTCGACTCTGGCAGAAGCGCCTATCCGCCCTCGGTTCAGCCTGGCGTCCCGACTCTTCCATCGACTCCCCATGGTTGGCGTCGGGTTAGTCTTGGCAGCCACCTTACCGAAAACCGTCGCCCCGTGAGGCTGCAAGATGGAGACGAGTACCGGCTCGTCACCGTGCGCCGCTCGCGCGGGGGCGTCGCGCTTCGCAGCGTGCTGCGCGGTGCCGAAGTCAAGACGCCGTCCCAGTTCTACGTCAGGGCGGGCGACTTCCTGATTTCCAAGCGCCAGATCGTGCACGGCGCCTGCGGCATCGTGCCACCCGAGCTGGACGGCGCGGTCGTCTCCAACGAATACGCGGTGCTCAACAGCGACGGCGAACTGGACCTGCAGTTCCTGCGCTACCTATCTGAATCCTTGTATTTCCAGCAGACCTGCTTCCACTCCAGCATCGGCGTGCATGTGGAGAAGATGATCTTCAAGACCGAGCGCTGGCTGACTTGGCCGTTCAACCTGCCGCCGCTGGCCGAGCAACGTCACATCGTTGAAATCCTAGACTGCGCCTCGGCCGAGATCAGCAACCTGGAGCGTCAAGTTGAATCCTTGCGCCAGGAAAAGCGTGCCCTGATGGGCCAACTGCTCTCCGGCAAGCGACGGCTGCCGTTGACGGCGCAGCCGGCCGAGACCACCGCATGACCGGCGCGCCGCAGACGCGCGAGCAGTACAGCGCCCATCTGCCGGCGCTGCACACGCTGTGCAACCTGGGCTGGCACTTTCTGCCCAAGGCCGAATGCCTGGCCCTGCGCGGCGGCACGCGCGAGGTGCTGATGCGCCCGCGCCTGATCGAGGTGCTGCGCAGCCGGCGCTTCGACTACAAGGGCCGGCTTTATCCGCTCTCGCCCAACGCCGTTGACCAGATCGTGCGCGAGGTGGCCACGCTGGCCATGGGCGACGGCCTGCTGGCCGCCAATGAGCGGATGTACGCCAAGTTGACGCTGGGCGTCACCGTCACCGAGTTCATGCCCGACGGCAAGAAGCACCAGCCGACGATCCCGATCATTGCCTGGGACGACCGGCCCGGCGCCAATGTGTGGGAGGTGACCGAAGAGATGGTGGTGCTCACCACCCAGGGCATCAACCACCGCACACCCGATCTGGTGTGCTTCGTCAACGGCATTCCGCTGGCGGTGATCGAGGCCAAGCGCCCTGAGGCCAGCCACGCCGACAAGGCCATGATCACCGAGGGCATCAGCCAGCACCTGCGCAACCAGCGGCACGACGAGATCCCCACGCTGTTCGGCTATGCGCAGTTGCTGCTGTCGATCAACCAGGTCGACGCGCGCTACGGCACCACGCACACGCCGGCCAAGTTCTGGGCCCGCTGGCGCGAGGAAGAGCTGACCGAAGACGATTTCACGACCATCAAGAACCGCCGGCTCGATTTGACAGCGCAGCGCCGCTTGCTCGACAACAAGCCAGCCCGCCTGCAGGCGTACTTTGAATCGCTCTGGGCCAGCACCCTGTTGCCGACCGATCAGGACCGGTTGCTGATCGCGCTGCTGGCGCCGCACAGGCTGCTGGACCTGGTGCGGGGATTTGTGTTGTTCGACCGGCGCGCCGGCAAGATCGTGGCGCGCCCACATCAGTTTTTTGGCATCCGCGCGCTGCAAAATCAACTGCGCCGCAAGAACACCGATGGCAGCCGGCGCGGTGGCGTGGTCTGGCACACCACCGGGTCGGGCAAGAGCTTCACCATGGTGTTCCTGACGAAGGCCTTGTTGCTGGAGCCCGAGCTGAGCGCCTGTCGTTTCCTGGTGGTGACCGACCGGGTGGACTTGGAAGACCAGCTCGCCAAGAACTTCGTGACCAGCGGCGCCTTTGGGTCCGCAGTGGCCACGCAGCAGGAAGGTGAGCGCAGCAAGGTGTCCACCGGCCGCGATCTGGCCAAGCGCATCGGTCGAGGCACCGAACGCATCGTCTTCACACTGGTGCACAAGTTCAACACCGCTGTGCGGTATGGCGAGTGCCACAACCGTTCGGCTGACCTGATCGTGCTGGTGGACGAAGGCCACCGCAGCCATGGTGGTGAGTTGCACGAGCGCATGCGCCACGCGCTGCCGAATGCGGCCTACGTGGCCTTCACCGGCACACCGCTGTTGAAGGGCGACGGCACGCGCAGCAAGTTCGGCGCCATCGTGCATGCCTACAGCATGCAGCGCGCGGTGAGCGATGAAACGGTGGCGCCGCTGCTGTACGAAGAGCGGGTGCCTGAGCTGACCATCGACGAGGCGGCCGTCAACCGCTGGTTCGACAAGATCACGGTCGGCCTGGCCGATGCCCAGCGCGCCGACCTGAAGCGCCGCTTCTCAAAGCGTGGCGCGGTCTATGGCGCCGCCAACCGCATCGAATTGGTGGCCTGGGACATTGCGACGCACTTCAGCGAGCATGTCAAATCACTCGGCATGGGGCTGAAGGGCCAGGTGGCCACCGACAGCAAGCTCGACGCCATCCGCTACAAGCGGGCACTCGACGAGACCGGGCTGGTGACCAGCGCAGTGATCATCTCGGCGCCCGACACGCGCGAGGGCAACACCGAAGTGGATGAAAGCACCATGCCCGAGGTACAGGCCTGGTGGAAGCAGCACGTGCTGCGGCCGGGCATGACCCCCGAGGCCTACGAGCGGGACATGCTGCTGAACTATGCCTCAGACGGCTCACCCGACCTGCTGATCGTGGTGGATCGGCTGTTGACCGGCTTCGACGAACCGCGCAATACGGTGCTCTACATCGACAAGCCGTTGAAGGGCCACACCCTGATCCAGGCCGTGGCGCGCGTGAACCGCCTGCATGACGCCAAGCGCCACGGCTTGCTGGTGGACTACCGCGGCATCCTGAAAGAACTGGACACCGCCATCCGCTCGTACCAGGACCTGGAGGAACGCACGCAGGGCGGCTTTGACATCGCCGATCTAGAAGGCCTGTACCAGCCCGTCAGCACCGAATACAAACAGTTGCCCGCGCTGCATGAGCGCCTGTGGAACTTCTTCGCTGCCGTGAAGAACCGGCAGGATCTGGAGCAATACCGGCAGCTGTTGGTGCCGAAACTCTTGGTAGACGGCGAGGGACAGAGCTTCGATGAACGCCGCAAGCGGCGCGACGATTTCTACGAAGCCCTGACCCAGTTTGGCCTGTGCCTGCAGACAGCCTTGTCATCGCGAGGATTCTTTGAGGACCGCAGTTTTCCGGAACCGCTGATTCGCAGCTACAAGGAGGACCTGCGGTTCTTCACCAGCCTGCGCAAGATCGTGCGTGAAGATGCGCTGGAGACCGTGGACTACAGCGTCTACGAAGAACAGCTGCGGCGCCTGGTGGACCGACAGGTCATCGGCCAGGAGGTGCGCGAGCCAGCCGGCGTCTACCTGGTTCACGAGTTGGGCAAGGCCGTCGACCCGGCCACCTGGGCCGAGGACAAGACGCGCAACGAGACCGATCTCATCCGTACCCGACTGCGCAAGACCATCGAGCAGGAATTGGCCCAGGATCCCTACGCGCAGAAGGTGTTCGCGGAATTGCTCAAGAAGGCCATCGCCGAAGCCGAGGCACTGTTCGATCACCCCATCAAGCAGTACGCGCTGTTCAAGGCATTCGAGGAACAGGTGCAGGAACGCGCCACGCCTGGCGTGCCCGACAAGTTGGCCAACAACGCCCATGCCAAGGCGTACTTTGGTGCGGTGCGGTTGTCGCTGGGCGAAGAAGACTATCTGGCGCTGGACCAGCCTGCGCAGGCCAACTGTGTCGACTTGGCGTTGGAGATTGACCGGGTGGTGCGCACGGCCGTCGCCGAGCATTCGCTGAACCTGCAGGACATCGAATCGGAGATCCGGAAGAACCTGCTGCCTCAGTTGTTCAGCCTGATGGGCCTGGACAAGGCCAGGGCGGCCATCGAGCAAGTCGTGCAGATCGTTCGTGTCGGGCTGAGCAAGACGTGATGGCCTCGGCGCACCTGAGCATCGCGGGCACCATTCGGTACGGCGACGAAACCATCGCATACAAGGTGCGACGCCAAGCGGCACGTAGCAAGACCAGCATCTCCATCCATGTGGAACCGGATGGGCAGGTGCTGGTGGACGCCCCGCAGAGTGCCGGTGCCGATACCATCCGTCATGCGGTGGCGGCCCGGGCCCGCTGGATCAGCAAGCATCTCTCAGACATCCGGCGACGGCTCCATCACGTGCTGCCGCGCAGCTACGTCAGCGGTGAATCGCACCTGTACCTGGGGCGCAGGTACACCTTGAAGCTGGTCACTGCTGATGCGGGCAGCGACGTGCGCCTCAAGGGCGGTCACATCGAAATCGGGACAACGAACAAAGATGCCCATGCGGCGCGGCAGGCGCTGGGGCAGTGGTACCGCGAGCGCACGCGAAGGCTCGTGGACCAGCGCTTGGCGGTGCTAGCCTCCGACCTGGCATGGATCAAGGCGGCACCACCAGTTCGTTATCGATTGATGAATCGACAGTGGGGCAGTTGCTCTCCAGCGGGCTGCATCACCCTGCACGCGCTTCTGAGCAAAGCACCGCGCGAATGCATCGATTACGTGCTGCTGCATGAGATGTGCCACCTGCGAGAGCACAACCACAGCAAGAAGTTCTATCGCTTGCTGGATCGGCACATGCCAGACTGGCAGCGCGTGAAAGCGCGGCTGGACGGATTGAGTGAGCAAATCCTCAACGTGTAGGTCCGGCGCCGGCAGCTGAGAACCGCGCAAGTCACTTCCCACGAAAAAGAACCCCGGCGATCTGAGAATCGCCGGGGTTTTTGGGTGGGTCAAACTTGCAGCATATGCCGTCATGACTTG
>JBBQAW010000065.1:0-15427 GCA_038316815.1 Burkholderiales bacterium | reverse complement strand
GCTGGCATGAGCCAGCCAGGGTACGACGACGATCAGGCCCAGCAGCCCGGTGAGCATGCCCAAAGCGGTGATGGCCATCAGCAGCCCCGCCCACAGTGCCAACGGCACGGGTGATGCCAGCACCACGCGCCAACTTGTCAGTACGGCAGTGAGCACATCGACCTGCCGGTCCAGCAGCAGCGGAATGGCCACGACGCTGGACGCGAACACCGGTGCGGCCAGCACGCCACCCAGCAGCAGCCAGGCCTCGAACACCCAAGTGCTTTCCTGCAGCACGACGTAGCGCAAGAAGTCCAGCGGGCGCTGCACCGGCAGGTCGGCAAAGCTGGTGATCATGGCTGCCGATGTCATGACCCAGCCGGTGCCGGCCAGGCCCAGCAAAAGGCCGAAATGCATCAGCCGCGTGTCTCGCGACCGCCAGACGCGCAAGACCTCAGCCATCCCCATGCGCCGCCCCTGCAACAGCCCGCGGCTGATGGCGTACAGCCCAGTGGCCACGATGGGTGCGACGATCAGAAAGCCGCTGAAGGCGCCAGCCATGATCCAGAAGTATTCGTGCGCGAAGTACAGCACCACCCAGCCGAACAGCGCGGCTGCCAGGCCGTGCAGCAGCCCCGGGCCGGGGCAGGCGCGCAGGTCGGTCCAGCCGCGTTGCAGCCACACCAGCGGCTGGCCGAGGCCAATCTCGCGGACTTCTGGGGGCGCGGTGGCGGCGTGGGGCTTCGTGGTCATCTCGCTGGGCTCAGAGCATGCCATGTCCGTGCTGACAAGGAACGGTGGGTCGCCGGCTGGGGTGTCTGCTCGCAGCGCGCCAAAGCCATTGCGATTCGCGCCACAACTCTGCGACTGGCGGGACTTGACACCCTTTCAGTTCCTGCCGTTTCGTTTTTCAAAAGGGCGCCCAGAGGCTGCCTCGCAACCCGAGCAGGCCGCCCGGGGCAATCAGCAACGGCGTGAGGGCAGACAGAGGGTTCAGTGGCTTCACCTTCTGCGCCCCCGGGCGCGTCGAGCGACTCGCCAGTGGAACCAGGCCCATGACCCCGCACGCATGAAGACGTAGCCGCCCAAAGACCCGGCCGCCGCGAAAATCGCCATGCCCAGTACGGTGGGCCAGCCCAGAGACTGGAGAGTGGCGAGGAAACCGCTGGCAGCGGCGACGTCGACCGGCGCCGATGCGCTACCCGCAGGGCCAATGAAGAAGGCCCCGACTTGGTAGGCAAGGTACAACCAGCCGCCAATGGTGATCGGGTTGGTGATCAGGGTCGCAGCGGCGGCGATCGGAATGTTGCCGCGCCACCAGACACAGTGCGCCGCAGCGAAGACGATTTGCCCAAAGGGCACCACGAAGGCCCAGAACAGACCGACGGCCAGACCCCGCGCCAGCGCCTCGGGTCTGGCGTGCCAAAGCCCAGGGTCTGTCAGGCGATGCGCCACCGGCTGCAGCCAGCGGATCTGCGCAAGTTCGGCATGGGACGGTATGGATGCGCGTACCTGCATGCGCAGCCGCTGCCAAAAACCGGTCGTCTGGGGTTTGATCATTCGCGGAAGCTGTCATTCAGTTGAGGCGCCACACGGCGCGAGAGTGGGCTGTGCAGAGGCAAGCCGTGCCACTGGCAAGTATCGGCGCTGCATCCGAATGACTTGAGTCCGGCGCTCTCGCTCGGCCGGCGGCCCGATTCAACTGGCGGCGCCATTCCTGACCCCGGTTCCTTGGCGACTGGCAGCGTTCGGCTTGTTCCGCACTTCAGCAAAGTCGCCGATTTTCGTCGCGCCTGACCGCTGGCCAGACGCAACAGCCGAGTCTGTTGCAGCACTTTCATCGAAGAAACCGAACCTGAGTCCATGTATTCCAATGGGTTTTCCTGCGTCCATGACCATTCACAATACATGGCTTCACGTATCTCAGAGCAAGACTATGAAAACTGCTTTTTTACTCTTGACCATCATGACTGCAGCCATGACTGGCGTGACGTACCACGCTTGGCAAATTGGCAATGAAAGACGTGACGTTGTGTTACTTGCGGTTCTCGCCAGCCTATTCGCGGCCGGCACGGTTGTTGCGGCTTTGATTTGAGCCCCAGAGATGGAAATCTTTCTTATCCGTCTCAAGCCTGACTTCACGAATCACGTGCAAGAGGCTGGCTAGCGGTCATCGCCGCGAAGGGGTTTCCGCGCTCTCTTTCTCAGCGTCCAGCAAAGACCCCTCAGTCCGGCAAACCGCTCTCAACGGAGCGGACACTTCCAAAGATATCTTCTGGTCATGAACATACTTCTATTTGTCGGCGGTCTGGTCTTGCTCGTTCTTGGCGCCAGCACGCTGGT
This sequence comes from Burkholderiales bacterium, assembly GCA_038316815.1. Taxonomy (GTDB): domain Bacteria; phylum Pseudomonadota; class Gammaproteobacteria; order Burkholderiales; family Burkholderiaceae_C; genus Rubrivivax. Next base: position 13,105 of record JBBQAW010000065.1, on the reverse strand, counting down.
TCGAGGTGCTTCCAAACTGGCGATGTCATTCGGCATCAGCCCGCTCGTGATCGGGCTCACCATCGTTGCGTTCGGGACCAGCGCGCCCGAGGTCGCGGTAAGCATTGGCGCCGTGCTGGAAGGCAAGACCGACATCGCCATGGGCAATGTGGTGGGCAGCAACATCTTCAATGTGCTGTTCATCCTGGGCATCAGCGCGCTGATCACGCCGCTGGTGGTAAACATCCAGTTGATCCGGCAGGAGGTGCCGATCATGCTGGGCGCAAGCCTGCTGCTGCTGGCGTTGTCGCTGGACGGCCAACTCTCGTTCCTGGATGGGGGCTTCCTGTTCGTTCTGTTGGTGGCCTACACCGTGTTCCTGGTCGTGCAGTCGCGCCGTGAGGCGCAGGCGGCGAAGGACGAGTTTGCCGGCGCGGTCGCCCCCGTTGAGGCCGGGGCCTGGGACAGCCACTGGGCGGCGCAGGTCGGCCTGATCGCTGCCGGCCTGGTGGCGCTGGTGCTGGGCTCGGAGTACTTGGTGGAGGCCTCGGTCAGTTTCGCCAAAGCGATGGGCGTCAGCGACCTCATCATCGGCCTGACCATCGTCGCCGCCGGCACCAGCATGCCAGAAGTGGCGACCAGCATCACGGCCGCCATCAAGGGTGAACGCGACATCGCGGTGGGCAACGTCGTCGGCAGCAACACCTTCAACATCCTGGGCTGCCTGGGCTTGTCAGGGCTGGTGTCGGGGAACCTGGGGCTGGCGATTGCGCCATCTCTGCTCGCCTTTGACATCTGGGTGATGCTGGCGGTGGCTTTGGCGTGCCTGCCGGTCTTCATGACTGGCCGTGAGATTGCGCGCTGGGAAGGCGGCGTCTTCCTGGGTTACTACGTGGCTTATGTGGCCTACCTGATTTTGTCGGCGCAGCAGCACGCCGCGCTTCAAGCCTACTCGGGGGTGATGCTGGGATTTGTAGTGCCGTTGACCGTGGTGACGCTGGTGGTGGTGTTGATCCGGCGCCCTTCCAAAGCCGGGGAGCCCTAAGCCAGGGAACCGTCAGGGGCCTTACTGCATCCGGCTGCAATGAACCAGAGCCACTGGCCTTCCTACTTTGCCCGCCGCTGGCGCGGCGAGGTGCCGATGCACACCCTGCTCTGGAGAGACATGCTGTGCGGGGGCACGGTTGTGAACATGCTGGCCACTTTCGCAGCGCTGATGGCGGTCAGCCAGGATGCGCCTTCTTGGGCTGCAGCGGTCATCCACTTCGCACCCCTGCCGTACAACATCTTCTTGTTCGCAGCGGTAAGGCGGGCCGTTCCGCGTAGCCGAGTGGCCGCAACGGTAAGCCTCGTTTGGCTGGCGCTGATGATGTTCGTTTGAGGCTGGCGCGCGAAGACGGAATCAAGGCCGGTACCAGCCTAGCCCCGACGATCGCCGCTGTCATCCGCATTCGCTTGCGGCAACGTACACGGCTTGCAACGCCCGGGACCTGTCGTGCAGTGCGGGCTCAGGCGTTCTTGCGGCTGTCGCTGATCCAGTCCGAGGCGGCGAACAACAGGCCTGAGAACACGAAGGTCAGATGAATAGCGATCTTCCAGCCGATCTGTTCGCCAGTGAGCGTGGTGCTCACAAGGAAGGCTTTGAGCAGTTCCACAGCGGAGATGGCCCCGATAGCGCTGATGAGCTTCATCTTCAGGTCGGAGAAACTGACCTTGCCCATCCAGGAAGGCCGGTCCTCGTGGTCACCGATGCTCAGCTTGGAGACAAAGTTCTCGTACCCGCTGAACACAATGATGAGCAGCAACACCGCGATCAGCGCCGTGTCGACGAGCGTGAGGATGGAGATGATCGCGTCATGATCGTGCAGACCCACTACACCCATGAGCAGCGACACCAGTTCCTTGCCAAACTTCAGCAGCAGCACCAGCATGGCGATGATCAGGCCAAGGAAGAACGGCGCCAGGATCCATCGGCTTGCGAAGATGGCCGACTCCATGAACCGTTCGATGCTGTTCGATTGTTTTGCCATGCTGCGAGACCAGAAAACCTCAGGCGTGGTGCCTGGGGCAATGATGGGCAGAAGCGGGGCAGGCAACGAGCCCTGCCGGCCCGCGCGCCCGCAGGCCGGTCGATTCGGCGCAATCGTCCGTTTTCGGTTGCCTCGTCTTAGCTGCCTGCGAGTCTTTTCCCGCTTCAGGTGACGCCTGGCCTGTCGACCCAGGCGCGGAGACGGATCTTTGATGCGACGGATAGCCGCGGGCGGTGAACGACTCCAGCGGGCCGAATGCGGAAGCCTGGCATTTGGGCGAGATCAGCCGCTTGCGGAGAGTCACCTGCCACTCCGTTGTCTCGAGTGCAGAACCTCGGCGAATCAATCGGCAATTCGCATCAACTCGTTCATCGGTCGCTGATGTCCTGCGACGCGGTCATCGGTGAGTTGCTGGCGCTGAAATGGCGCGAATGACGCGAAAGGCGCTTAGCTCAAGGTCGACGCTGCGAGTGGGCACTTGGTCCGGGGCCGCTTTATCGGTAAGCGCGGGCCAGCAGTTAGCTTAGGGATTGACGGCAGGCTGCTTCCGCAGGCAAGGTCACGTCCGGCAGATTGCGCTTAGCTGCCATCACAACCGAACGGGAGTTTCCATGACATTTCGTCTCAAGTCGCTTGCAGCATCGGCCCTGCTGGCTGCGCTGGCCCTGCCAGCCCAGTCTGCTGTAGCCACGATCACCTTCGACACCCTGGTGACTGGCCAGACCAGCTTTGGATTCGACGGGGACGGCGACAGCATCGACGATGTTGTCTTCTCCACCACCGACCCGACCGGCTTTAACACCCTTGGCCCGGGGCTGGCGCAGCTTTACATCAGCGAACCGGGGCTTGAAGGCACCACCGTGCTGAGCGCGGACCTGCGGGTGAACTTCCTCAATGGCGCCACCGGTTCAGTGACTTTCGGCTTTGCCTTGTCAACTTCGGGCGCAGCGCCTGGTACGGGCGCTTCGCTGGCGCTTTACGACAGCAGCGATCAGTTGCTGGGTTCAGCCAGTGTGCTTGGCGCCTTGTTCAGCCTGCCGGGGGGCGGGACAAGCACCTTTGTCGAGGGTGAACTCAGTCTGGCTTTCGCCGGCACGGCCAGCTACGGCCTGTTCGACTTCACAGGTGCTGGCGACCGCTACATCATCGACAACTTCAGCGGCAATTTCGGCAGTGTCATTCCCGAACCGGGCTCGGCCTTGCTGTTGCTGCTGGGCGTGGCGGCGCTGGCGTGGCACCTGCCGGCACGGCATCGGCTGTTGAAATAAGGTGTTGGGCAGCTGCCTGAAGCCGCTGATCGGTGGCTTCAGGCAGCGCCAGCGCCATGGCTTGGCCAAAGCCCAGGTAATTGCGGGCGGTTGAGCGCGCATAGACAGGGTCGTAGTGATGCGACAGCAGTTGCTCGACGACCTCGGCCCACTGGCCAGCGCGGGCTTGCGCCTGCCAGCCGTCGATGGTGGCGTGGCCCTGCACTTCGCGCAGAGCGTCCAGACGTTCACAGAAGCTGTCGCTATCAGTCAGGAAGTGACCATAGTCCTGCAACAGGAACTGCACGCGTGCGGGCAAGGCCATCTGAACTTCGATGCAGGGTGCAGACCGCAGCTTGTCCATCAGCACGCCAGGCACGCGCAGGCGGCCAATGGTGCGGCTTTCGCTTTCAGCAAACACCGGCTGACCTGGGCGCAACTGCCGCAGAGCTTGCCAGACTGCGGTCTCGAAGGCTTTCTGGCTGGGCTGCGGCTGCCCTGGCAGCGGGCCCAGCACCGAGCCGCGGTGGACGGCCAGCGCTTCCAGGTCCAGCACCTGGGCGCCTTCGGCCGCCAAGGCCTGAAGCAGCCGGCTCTTGGCCGTGCCCGTGCGCCCGCACAAGACGCGGAAGTCCAGCTTCGCGGGCAGAAGGTCCAGTTCGGCCACCACCGCGCGGCGAAATTCGCGATAGCCGCCTTCCAGCACCTGCACATTGAACCCGATGGCGCCCAGCACCGTGCCGAGCGCGCCCGAACGCTGGCCGCCGCGCCAGCAGTACACCAAGGGCCGCCAGGCCTGAGGCAGTTCCGCAGCGTGTTGTTCTATGTGGCTGGCAATGTTGCGTGCGGCCAGCACCGCCCCATTCTTGCGCGCGTGGAAGGCCGAGACCTGCTTGTATTCGGTGCCCACCCGCGCACGTTCGGCGTCGTTCAGCGTCGGCCAGTTGATGGCGCCCGGCAAGTGGTCTTCAGCAAATTCGCTTTCGCTGCGCGCGTCGATGATGGCGTCGAATTCGTCCATCCTGGCCAGGGCTTCGGTGGCGGGCATCATGCGCATGGCCATGGTTTTTGCCCTCAGTTGGCCGGCGAGGCCACGGCGTCGAGCAGGTCGCTCTCGATCATCAGCTGCGCCTTGCTTTGCTGCAGGGCCGCGCCGTCGACCAGAAAGGTGTCTTCGACCCGTTCGCCCAGCGTGCTGACCTTGGCCAGCTGCAGGTTCACGTGGTAGCGGGCCAGCACGCGCGCCACGTCGTAGAGCAGGCCCGATCTGTCACTGGCTGAAACCGTCAGCAGCCAGCGCTGCGCGCGTTCGTCCGGGCTCAACGACACACGCGGCGTGACCGGGAAAGACTTGACGCGCCGCGACACGCGCCGGCGCTGGGGTTCAGGCAGCGGGCCGTCGCTGGCCAGGGCAATGGCGGCCTGGGTTTCGACCAGGGAAATCAGGTCACGGTAGGCCACGTCATGCGTGTGCGTCTCGCCCACCAGCCCAGCGCCCGCCAGGCTGACGACCTGGAAGGTGTCAAGCGCGTAACCAGCGCGCGTGGTGTGGATCTTGGCGTCTTGAATGCTGAATCCGGCGCTGTCGAAATAGCCGCAGATGCGCGCGAAGAGGTCGGGCCGGTCGGGGGCGTAGACCAGTACCTGCAGGCCGTCGCCGACGGAGGATGGCCGCGCCTGAACAACCGGCGTGCTCGTGGCCACATGGCGCCACAGTGAACGGGCGTGCCAGGCGATGTCGGCCGCGTCGTGGCGCGCGAAGTAGCTGACTTCAAGCGTGCGCCACAAGGGTTCTTCGGTACCTGGCAGGGCCGAGTGCAGGGCCAGGTTCTGCCGCGCTTCCTGCTTGCGTGCTTCGATCTCGGCGTCCAGGTTCGGCTTGGCGCCGCCCAGGGCGCGCAGGGTGTAGCGGTACAGGTCTTCCAGCAGCTTGGCCTTCCAGGCGTTCCAAACGCGCGGGCTGGTGCCGCGGATGTCGGCCACGGTCAGCAGGTACAGCGCCGTCAGCCGGCGTGGCGTGCCCACCAGGCTGGCCAATCGCTGGATGACTTCAGGGTCCGACAAGTCTTCCTTCTGCGCCACGCGACTCATCGTCAGGTGGTGCATGACCAGGAATTCGACCAGCTGCGTATCTTCGCGCGACAAGCCGTGGTCGCGGCAGAAGCGGCGCGCTTCCACCGCGCCCAGTTCTGAATGGTCGCCGCCGCGGCCCTTGGCCACGTCATGGAAGATCGCCGCCACATACAAGAGCCAGGGTTCGGGCCACTGCGCCGCCAGCTGGCTGCAGAACGGGTATTCGTGCGCGTGTTCGGGAATGAAGAAGCGGCGCACGTTGCGCACCACCATCAGGATGTGCTGGTCAACGGTGTAGACATGAAACAGGTCGTGCTGCATGCGCCCGACGATGCGCCGAAAGACCCACAGGTAGCGGCCCAGCACGCTGGTCTGGTTCATCAGCCGCATGGCATGCGTGGTGCCGCTCTTCTGCCGCAAAATGTCCATGAACAGCTCACGGTTGATGGGGTCGCGGCGGAAGTCGGCCCCCATTACGTTGCGCGCGTTGTACAGCGCCCGCAAGGTGCGTGCTGAAAGCCCCGACAGCCCGGGCGTCTGCTGGTAGACCAGAAACGTTTCCAGGATGGCGTGCGGGTTTTGAAGGTACAGGTCGTCGCTGGCCACTTCCAGCATGCCGGCGCGGTCGAAGAAGCGCGCGGTGATGGGGCGCATCGGCAGGTCTTCGCTGCCAGTGACGCGTTCTTCGATGTTGAGCATCAGGATCTGGTTCAGCTGCGTCACTGCCTTGGCGGCCCAGTAGTAGCGGTGCATCAGCACTTCGCTGCTGCGCTGTTCCTTCGTGGCTTTGTAGCCAAAGCTCTCGGCTACGGCTGTCTGCAGGTCGAACACCAGCCGGTCTTCGCGCCGCCCGGCCACGGTGTGCAGCCGCGCGCGGATGAGCTTGAGCGTGCCCTCATGCTTGGCCAGCTGCGCCGCTTCGAATGGCGTGATCAAGCCCTTGGCGGCCAGTTCCGCCCAGGTGCGGCCCAAGCCGGCGGCACGCGCTACCCAAATGACGACCTGCAGGTCGCGTAGCCCGCCCGGGCTTTCCTTGCAGTTCGGTTCCAGCGCATACGGCGTGCCTTCGTACTTGGTATGGCGCTGCTGCATTTCCAGCGTCTTGGCGCGCAGGAAGGCGCGCGGGTCCATGGCCTGCGCCTGGCTGTCGCGCAGCTGTTTGAACAGGCGCTGCGAACCGCATACGCGGCGCGCTTCGAGCAAGGCCGTCTGCACCGTCACGTCGCGTTGCGACTCTTCTGCGCATTCATCGACGTTGCGCACCGACGAGCCGACTTCCAGCCCGATGTCCCAGCAAGCCGTGACGAAGCGTTCGATGGCGTGGCGCAAGGCGTCGCCTGGCGTGCCGGGGCCGCCGCGGTCGGCACGCGGGGCAGCGTGAGGCTGCGCGCCGTTGGCGGCCGATAGGGTTTTTGCGGTGTTCGGCAGCAATACCAGCACGTCGACATCGCTGTGCGGAAACAGCTCGCCGCGCCCATAACCGCCCACGGCCACCAGGTTGGCGTCGGCCGGCATCATGGCGTCTGCCCAGGCCTTGGCGAGTGTGGCGTCGACATGGCGCGCCAGCCCGCGCAGCAGTTTGGCGACGGTGGGCGCCGTGGGGCGCGCGCTGCCAAAGTCTTCCAGCAAAGCCGCTTTGCCGGCGCGAAACCACGCCCGCAACGCCACGACCGACCCAGGCGCCGAGCCGCCAGCCGGCTGTGCAGAAGGCATCAGGCTCTCAGGTCGTGGCCAGCGCCGGCTGGCTGTGCACCGGTGGCTGCAGCGTGACCGAAGGCACGCGGCCGACGCTGGAACCGTAGCCAGCACTGGCGAACTCAGGCGCTTCAGGGCTGCCGGCCGAAACTGTCAACACCTCGTAACCCGTGTCCGTCACCAGCACGCTATGTTCCCACTGGGCAGACAAAGAACGGTCGCGCGTGACGATGGTCCAGCCGTCGTAGGGGCGGGCGCCCTTACGGTCTTCCTTGATGTCGCGCCTGCCGGCGTTGATCATTGGTTCGATCGTGAAGATCATGCCGGGCTCCAGCGTTTCCAGCGTGCCCGGGCGGCCGTAATGCAACACCTGCGGTTCTTCGTGGAAGCGCGCGCCCACGCCATGGCCGCAGAATTCGCGCACGACACTGAAACCGGCGTTCTCGGCAAAGGTCTGAATGGCGTGGCCGATGTCGCCTAGCCGAACCCCGGGCCTGACCTTGACGATGCCCTTCCACATGGCATCGAATGTCACCTGGCACAGCCGCCGCGCGGCAATGCTGCTTTCGCCGACCAGGAACATGCGGCTGTTGTCACCGTGCCAGCCGTCCTTGATGACAGTGACGTCGATGTTGATGATGTCGCCGTGCTTCAGCGGCCGGTCGTCCGGAATGCCGTGGCACACGACGTCGTTCAGGCTGGTGCAAAGCGACGCCGGGTAAGCCGGGTAGCCCTGGGGCTGGTAACCCAGCGTGGCCGGGATGCCGCGTTGCACATGCACCATGTAGTCATGCGCCAGACGGTCGATTTCTTTGGTGGTGACACCGGGCTTGACATGGGGAGTCAGCATGTCCAGCACCTCGGACGCCAGGCGTCCGGCCAGCCGCATGCCTTCGATGTCTGAGGCGGTCTTGATCAAAATAGCCATGCCCGCATTATCCCACCGGGCCCCTAAAATCGTTGTTTGCCATGTCGCTGGCCCCTGTCAGCACTCGCTGGCCCCCGCTGCCCCATCCCGCAACGCGTTTCCAAGCCCATGCCCACTCCCACGGTTTTTTTCGAGGGCGGCAACGCACTCTCCGACTTTCGCGCCCGGGCGCTGCTGGCGGGCCTGCAGCAAGCATGCCCCCGCATCAGCGGCGTGGCAGCGCGTTCGGTGCACTGGGTGCATACCGACGAAGCACTGGGTGGCGCCGAACACGACCGGCTGGAGGCGCTGCTGACCTACGGCGACGCCTACACCGGCCCCAACGACGGCGCGCTGGTTGTGGTGATGCCGCGCCTGGGCACCGTGTCGCCCTGGGCCAGCAAGGCCAGCGACATTGCACGCAACTGCGGGCTGGTGGTGCGGCGCGTGGAACGTGTCACCGAATACCGGCTGACGCTGAAGGGCGGGCTGTTCAGCGCTGCCAAGCCGCTGTCTGACGACGAACGACAGACTGTCGCGGCCCTGCTGCACGACCGCATGACCGAAAGCGTGGCCTTCGAGCGCGGGGCTGCGGCCCAGCTTTTCGTGCCGCAATCGGCGCCGCCCTTGGTGCATGTGGACGTGCTGGGCCGCGGCCGGCAAGCGCTGCTGGAAGCGAACGTCGAATTCGGCCTGGCCTTGTCCGACGACGAGGTCGACTACCTGATGCAGGCTTTCGGCACCCTGAAGCGCAACCCCAGCGACGTCGAACTGATGATGTTTGCCCAGGCCAACAGCGAACACTGCCGGCACAAGATCTTCAACGCCCGCTTCGGTATCGACGGCCAGGTCATGCCGCACACGCTGTTCGAAATGATTCGCCATACCGAGAAGTGCAACCCCCAGCACAGCGTGGTGGCCTACAGCGACAACGCCGCTGTGATGGTTGGCGGGCCGGTCACGCGCTGGGGGCCGAATGGCTTTACCAATGCGCCGCAGTACGCGGCACTTGAGGCCATCACGCATGTGCTGATGAAGGTGGAGACGCACAACCACCCCACCGCCATCAGCCCCTTCGCGGGAGCCAGCACAGGCGCGGGCGGCGAGATTCGAGACGAAGGCGCAACCGGCCGGGGCGCCCAGCCGAAGGCCGGGCTGACCGGGTTTTCGGTCAGCCACTTGCGCCTGCCCGGCCTGGCCGAGCCCTGGGAAGCGCACACCATCGGCAAGCCGGCGCACATTGCCAGCGCGCTGCAGATCATGACCGAGGGTCCGCTGGGCAGTGCGGCCTTCAACAACGAATTCGGCCGGCCCAACCTGGGGGGCTACTTCCGCGTCTTCGAACAAGCCGTGGCGGGCGTGCAGCGCGGCTATCACAAGCCCATCATGATTGCGGGCGGCCTGGGCCAGATCGACGCCACGCAGACGCACAAGCTGTCCTTCGGGGCCGGCACCCTGCTGGTGCAGCTGGGCGGGCCGGGCATGCGCATTGGCATGGGCGGCAGTGCGGCCAGTTCGATGGCGGCGGGTTCGAACACCGCCGCACTGGATTTCGACAGCGTGCAGCGCGGCAACCCCGAGATCCAGCGCCGTGCGCAAGAGGTCATCAACCACTGCTGGGCGCTGGGGGCCAACAACCCCGTGCTGGCCATCCATGACGTGGGCGCAGGCGGCATCAGCAATGCCTTCCCGGAACTGGTGGACGGCGCAGGGCAGGGCGCACGTTTTGATTTGCGCCGGGTGCCGCTGGAAGAAAGCGGCCTGGCGCCGAAGGAAGCCTGGTGCAACGAAAGCCAGGAACGTTACGTGCTAGCGATCGCCCCGGCGCTGATGCCGCTCTTCGAGCAGATGTGCACGCGTGAACGCTGCCCGTTTGCCGTCGTCGGCACGGTCACCAGCGAACGTGAACTGATTCTGGAAGACGGCCCGGACGCTGATGGCAAAACCCGGCGCGTCATCGACATGCCGATGGATGTGCTGCTGGGCAAACCGCCCAAGATGCACCGCGAAGTGCAGCGCGTCATTCGCACTGAAGCACCAGTCGACCTGACCGGCGTGAAGCTGGAAACCGTGGCGCTGGACGTATTGCGCCACCCGACGGTGGCGAGCAAGCGCTTTCTCATCACCATCGGCGACCGCACCGTCGGCGGGCTGAGCCACCGCGACCCGATGGTGGGCCCCTGGCAGGTGCCGGTAGCGGACTGCGCAGTGACGCTGGCCGCGCACGCCGGCGTGCGCGGCGAAGCCATGGCCATGGGCGAACGCACGCCACTGGCCGCGCTGAACGCCCCTGCCAGTGGCCGCATGGCGGTGGCCGAGGCCATCACCAACCTGCTGGCCGCGCCCATCGTGCTGGACCGCGTGAAGCTGAGTGCCAACTGGATGGCCGCCTGCGGCGAACCCGGCGAAGACGCTGCGCTCTACGACACCGTGCAGGCCATCGGCATGGCACTGTGCCCGGCGTTGGGCATCGGCATTCCGGTGGGCAAGGATTCGCTGTCGATGCGCACCCGCTGGACTGAGGAGGGCCAGACGCAGCAGGTGACGGCGCCGGTTTCGCTGATCGTCACCGCTTTCGCCACGCTGGATGACGTGCGCGGCACGCTGACGCCGCAGTTGCAGCCGGGCGACACCACCCTGGTGCTGATCGACCTGGGCCAGGGCCGCCAGCGCATGGGCGGCAGCATGCTGGCCCAGGTGCTGGGCCAGTTCGGGCACGAGGTGCCCGACGTCGAAGATGCCGCACAAATCAAGGCGCTGGTCGTGGCCATCAACACCTTGCGTGCGCAGGGGCGCTTGCTGGCCTATCACGACCGCAGCGACGGCGGGATGTGGGCGACGGTATGCGAAATGGCCTTTGCCGGACGTGTGGGCCTCAGCCTGAATGTCGACATCCTGGTCACCGAAGGCGATGGCATCAGCGACAGCCGCGCCGAGTACGGTGATTCGAAGAACTGGGCCGGCCAGGTCAGCGAACGTCGCAACGAGCTGATGCTGCGCGCACTGTTCAACGAAGAACTGGGGGTCGTCATCCAGGTGCCCACGTCAGTTCGAAACGAGGTCATCCAGACCCTGCGCGAACACGGCTTGAGCCGCCATGCGCACTTCATCGGCAAGACCCACGACCGTGGCGTGGTCGAGGTCTGGCGCGACACCAGGCTGCAGTTCAGCGGCACGCTGCAAGAGTTGCAGCAGCAGTGGGACCAGGTCAGCTGGCGCGTGGCGCAACTGCGCGACAACCCGGCCTGCGCGGATGCCGAACACGCGACAGCCGGCGCGCCAGGCGACCCCGGCCTGCACCAGCACCTGAGCTTCGACCCGCTGGAAGACGTGGCAGCGCCCTGGGTGCATGCCGCACGGCCGAAAGTGGCCATCTTGCGTGAACAGGGCGTCAATTCGCATCTGGAAATGGCCTGGGCCATGGACCAGGCCGGCTTCGACACCTTCGATGTGCACATGACTGACCTGCAGGCCGGGCGCACGCGGCTGCAGGACTACCGCGGCCTAAGTGCCTGCGGCGGCTTCAGCTACGGCGACACACTGGGCGCAGGCGAAGGCTGGGCGCGCAGCATCCTTTTCAACCCGGCGCTGGCCGAAGCTTTTGCCAGCTTCTTCAACCGCCCCGACACCCTGGCGCTGGGGGTGTGCAACGGCTGCCAGATGATGGCTGCGCTGAGCCCCATCATCCCCGGCACCGCGGACTGGCCGCGCTTCACGCGCAACACCAGCCAGCAGTTCGAAGCCCGGCTGTCGATGGTGGAGGTTCTGGAGAGCCCGAGCCTGTTTTTCAAGGGCATGGCGGGCAGCCGGTTGCCGATCGTCGTGTCCCACGGCGAAGGCCGCGCCGACTTCAGCCAACGCGGCGACGCCCAGCGCGTGCACCGCGCCATGCGATTCGTCGACAACCACGGCGTGCCGACCGAGGCCTACCCGTTCAACCCCAACGGCAGCCCTGAGGGCCTGACCGCCGTCACAACGCCTGACGGCCGCTTCACGGCGCTGATGCCGCACCCCGAACGCGTCTTGCGCAACCTGCAGATGAGCTGGACCCCGGGCCCGCAGGATGCGGCCAGCCCGTGGCTGCGCATGTTCCGCAACGCCAGAAGGTGGGTGGCCTGAGATGCGCAACGGTCTGACCTGTCGGAAGACCGTACTGTTTGAGGCCTGCGACCCGGGCGTACGCCAACGCGCGCGACGCCAGATGAGCTGCGACTGGCGACGTAGTTCTGCCAATGGCGAGCGCAAGTTGCCACGGCCAGCCGAGGGCGGCAGCCGACCTGCGGCTGGGAAGGTCGAACGCGCTGCGCGACGAGCCGATACCAGGCCGTAACTGCGCCGAAGTCCGCGCAAAGTGGCTTCTGGTCGACCGGACCGAATGCCCGCGAACTGGGACCAAGCAGCGCGCCGCTCAGTGGGTCTATTCGGCAGCTAACGGCCACAACCGGGCCCTCGCCAACGGCAGCTGTCCGGCCTTCTATTCGTGCCTGGCTGACCGAGTGTGTTTCCGAGGTCTAGAAAACGATTGTCCATGGCAGCTGTACTTGATAGACTAAAAGCCGCCTGCATGAAGTTTCGCAAAGGCCGAAATGAATGATTCCGGGACAGTGAATACAGCGTCAGAAACGCCGCCCACTGCTAAGTGGACAGATCGGCTGGCGGCCGGACTGCGACGCTTTCGGGGTCCGATCCTAGGCGTCGCTGCGGTGGGCACGGTGCTTGGAGGCTTGGCCGGCTATTGGAATGGCTACCGCGCAGTGCGCCAGGCCGTATTGCCCGCACCCGAGGTGAGCGCAGCAGCGACGAGTCCGTCGCCGGTGGTCGCCCCAGCGGCAAATGAGGTGACCTCCCCGACCGCCCGGCGCATGCGCTTTGCTGTCCTGCCGTTTGACGCACCTGCGGACGACGCCACGGCGCAGGCCCTGGCTCGCACGGCCTTCGAGGCCACCGAAGCCTCGCAGGCCGATAGATTCCTGTGTTGTTCCGTGGCATCGAGGGCTGCTGTCGAGCGGTCCCTCGTGTCACACGCGAGCCCGTCCGCGCTGGGCGAGGCCCTGGGCGTTCGATTCCTCATTCGAGGCCGGGTCGCGCGTGTGGCTGACGGGCATACGCTTCACTTGACACTCATCGAAGCCGCATCTGAGCGCGTGCTGAACACGCGAGCGATGCGCATCGAC
>JBBQAW010000064.1:0-15616 GCA_038316815.1 Burkholderiales bacterium | reverse complement strand
CCCATCAGGGCGTGCAGCACGGCGTCAGGAATGGGCGTCGGGCCGGGGCTTTGCAGCAGGCGGCGGCCGGGGATGCGGGCGTCGAGGAAGGGGGTTAGGGTCATTCGCCAATGCTAGTGCCCTTGGCCCTTGGCCCTTGGCACCGGGCACTTGGCGTTTGGCCCTGGGCCCGATCAGCGCCTTCAGCGCGGCCAGTTCGGCGGGCGCTTGTCGATGAAGGCCTGCACGCCTTCCAGCGCACTGGCGTCCATCATGTTGCAGGCCATGGTGCGGGCGGCGTCGGCATAGGCGGCCTCGATGCCGGTTTCCAGCTGCCGGTAGAACAGCGCCTTGCCCACCGCCAGGGCCACACGCGGTTTGGCGGCAATGCGTTCGACCAGCGCAGCGACTGCCGCGTCCAGTTCGGCGGGCGGTGCAACGCGGTTGACCAGACCCAGCGCAAGCGCCTGTTCGGCGCTGACGAAGTCGCCCGTCACCAACATCTCGAAGGCCGCCTTGCGCGGCAGGTTGCGCGACAGAGCTACGCTGGGCGTGCTGCAGAACAGACCCAGATTGACGCCGCTGACGGCAAAGCGCGCTTCGGTTGAGGCCACGGCCAGGTCGCACATCGCCACCAGTTGGCAGCCTGCCGCGGTGGCGATGCCCTGCACGCGCGCCACCACGGGCACGGGCAGTTTCTGCAGGCTCATCATCATGCGGCCACATTGCGCGAACAGCCGTTCGTACATCTCTTGGGCAGGCGTGGCGCGCATTTCCTTCAGGTCGTGCCCGGCGCAGAAGGCGCGCCCGGCAGCGGCCAGCACCACCACACGCGCGGTGTCGTCGCGCGCCACGCGGTCCAGGGCCGCCTGCAGCGCTTCAAGCATGGCTTCGCTCAAGGCGTTGTAGGCCTGCGGACGGTTGAGCGTGAGCGTCACCACGCCGCGGGCGTCGCTAGCACACAGCACCAGGGGTTCGGCTTGCATCGACGTCTCCAGTGAATCTCGACATTGTGCAAGCTCCGGCCAGGACCGCGGTGCGATGATCGAGGGCATTTCGCTGCGCCCGCTGCGCCCGCTGTTCCCGCTGTTCCCGCTGTTCCTTGTTGTCGTTCCTTGTTGTCGTTCCTCGTTGTCGTTCCTTGTTGACGTTCACTTTGGCTGCCGAAACTTCCCCGACCCCGATCCTGCCGCCGTCACCGCCGGTCCCGGCATCACTGCCCGTTCCGGCGCCGGCTGGACCGCAAGGCTTGCGCCGCTGGAGCAACTGGATTGCCGCAGGCCTGGTGGCGCTGCTGGCGATGGCCGCGCTGCAGGTCTGGCGGGCCCGGCCGGTGGCCGTCGAGGGTTTGACGCTGAGCGCCCAGCCGCTGCAGCGCACGCTGCAGTTCAGCGCCCGGGTGCTGACACCGGCACGCGTGGAAGTGGGCAGCACGCTGACCGGCCGCGTGGCCGCCGTGCCCGTGCGCGAAGGCGACAGCGTGGCCGCCGGCGCGGCCCTGTTGCAGCTGGAAACCGACGAACTGGCGGCCAGCCTGCAGCAGGCCCAGGCCGCGCTGCGGCAGGCGCAGGCACGCAGCGATAGCCAGCGTGCCGTGGCCAGGCCGGGCGCCGACGCCGCGCTGCTGCAGGCTGAAGCCACGCTCGCCACGGCCGAGCGCGAGTTGGCGCGCACGGGCGAGCTGGTGGCCCAAGGCTTCGTCAGCAGCGCCCGGCTCGACGAAGTACAACGCAGCGTGACGGTGGCCGGCGCCCAGCGCGACGCTGCGCGCGCGCAGGCGCGGGCCAACCGCGCCGACGGCCCCGAACTGGCCGGCATCGAAGCCCAGCGCCAGGCGTCCGAGGCTGCCGTGCAGGCCGCCCGTGCCCGCCTGGCACAGGCGACGCTGCGCGCACCGGCAGCGGCGCGCGTCATCACACGCAGCGTCGAACCAGGCCAGATCGTGCAGCCCGGCCGCGTGCTGATGAGCCTGCAAGTCACCGGCACCACCGAACTGGTGGCCCAGGTCGACGAACGTTTCCTGGGCCAGTTGCGCGTGGGCCAGAAGGCGCGGGTGCTGGCCGATGCCTACCCGCTGCAGCCCTTCGACGCCGTGCTGGCGCGCGTGGCGCCCGGGGTGGACGCAGCCCGCGGCGCAGTCGAAGTCGTCTTCACACCCGTGGGCGCGGCGCCGGCTTTCCTGCGCGAGGACATGACACTGTCGGTGGAAGCCATCACCGGCGAACGCGCCCAGGCGTTGGTGCTGCCGCTGAGCGCGCTGCGCGCTGGTGCCAGTGCGGGTGCGGGTGCAGGTGCGGGTGCGGGTGCGGGTGCGGGTGCGAGTACGGGCAAGAGTGCGAGTTCGACAGCCAGTGCGGGTACGGGTACGGGTGCCAGTACGAGTTCGACCCCGAATGCCAGTGCCAGTGCCAGTGCCAGCGACAACGCCGCCACCGTTCTGGTGCTGACCGATGGCCGTGCCCGCGAACGCCGCGTGACGCTGGGCCTGCGCACCCTGGACCAGGCCGAAGTGACGCAAGGCCTGGCTGCAGGCGACACCCTGCTGCTGAACCCGCAGCTGACCCCGGGCACCCGCGTGACCGTGCGCGCGGCGCCCTGAGCGCGGCGACGACAACGCAGCCATGCGCGGCCTCGGCTTCGAACTCACGGTGGCTGTGCGCTTTCTGCGCGAAGGCCGCTTCCAGAGCCTGCTGATCATCATCGGTGTGGCCGCGGGCGTGGCCGTGGTGGCCTACATCTCGGCCCTGATCACGGGGCTGCAGCAGAACACGCTGAACAAGACTCTGGGCGCACAAGCGCACGTGGTGCTGGCCCCGCTGGACGAGCGTGTGACGCCAGTGCTGCCGCGCGCAGCAGGCGAGGTGCCCTTCAGCGACCTGCAGCCACGCGCGCAGCGCCTGCGCAGCCTGTCGAACTGGCCATTGGCCGTGGCCAGCCTGGAAGCCCGGCCGGGCGTGGCTGCAGTGTCGCCGCTGGTGGCTGGCTCGGGTCTGGCGCAACGCGGCGAGGCCACGCGTGCGGTGTCGGTCGCAGGCGTGGACATCACGCGCTACGAGCGTGTCGTCAACCTGCGCAACAAGCTGGTGGCCGGCGAACTGCGCTTGGCGCCGGGCGAGGCGATCGCCGGCGTCACCCTGGCCAGCGACCTGGGCGTGCGCGTCGGCGACCGCATCACCCTGGTGACCGGCACATCAGGCACGTCAGGGACGTCAGAAGCTTCAGGCACATCAGGAACTTCAGGAACTTCAGGCACACGCAGCGAAGTGCTGCGCCTGACCGGCCTGGTCGACCTGGGGGTGCGCGAACTCAACCGCCGCACGCTGCTGGTGCCACTGCGCACGGGGCAGACCTTGTTCGATCTGCCTGGCGGGGTCACGCAGATCGACGTCACGCTGACCGACGTCTGGGCCGCGCAAGGCCTGTCGCGGCAGCTGGCGCAGCAACTGCCCTACAAGGTGGAGAGCTGGCAGGACACCAACAGCCAGCTGGTGTCGGCGCTGAACGCGCAGAGCGTCAGCACCACCATCATCCGCGTCGTGGTGATGCTGGTGGTGGTGCTGGGTATCGCCAGTGTGCTGGTGGTGTCTGTCGTGCAGAAGCAGCGCGAAATCGGCATCCTGCGCGCGATGGGCGCCACGCGCGGGCAGGTGCTGCGTGTCTTCCTGCTGCAGGGTGCGATGGTGGGCGGCCTGGGCAGCGTGGCGGGTGTGGGGCTGGCGGTGGGGCTGGTGGCCCTGTTCACCCGGTTTGTGCGCGGGGCCGACGGTGCGCCGCTGTTCGCCATCACGCTGACGCCGGCCCTGGCGCTGCAGATTGCCGTCATCGCAACGGTTGCCGGTGTGCTGGCCGCCCTGGCCCCGGCACGCCGCGCATCACGCATGGACCCGGCGCAGGCCATTCGCGCATGACGTCGGCCACGAACGGCGCGGCCGTGGGCGAAGCGCTCGTCACCCTGCGCGGCATCTGCAAGAGCTACAACGCCGGCCGCCCGAACGAAGCCGAGGTGCTGCACGGCATCGACCTGAACTTGGCGCGCGGCGAATTCGTGGCCCTGATCGGGCCTTCGGGTTCGGGCAAGAGCACCCTGCTGAATCTGCTGGGCCTGCTCGAGCGGCCCAGCGCGGGCAGCTACACCCTGGCCGGCACACCCGTGCAAGACCTGGACGACGACGGCCTGACCCGCATGCGCCGCGAAACCCTGGGCTTCGTGTTCCAGTTTCACCACCTGTTGCCGGCCTTCAGCGCCCTGGAAAACGTGACCCTGCCGGCACTGGCACGCGACGGCCGCGTCACTGCCGCCATGCGCGAGCGCGGCCGCAGCCTGCTGGCCAGCGTGGGCCTGGCCGCGGCGATCGACCGCAAGCCCTCAGAACTGAGCGGCGGCATGCAGCAGCGCGTGGCCATCGCCCGTTCCTTGGTGCTGCAGCCGGCCCTGGTGCTGGCCGACGAACCCACGGGCAACCTCGACACGGCCTCGTCCGACGAGGTGTTCAAGCTGCTGCGCCACAGCCATGCCGAGGCCGGCATCTCGTTCCTGATCGTCACCCACGACCCGCGGCTGGCAGCGCGCTGCGACCGCATCATCGAGCTGGTCGACGGGCGCGTGGCGAACGACGGGCCGACGGCCGCGCCAGCCGACAAACCCGAGCCGGCTGTTGCAGCCTCAGCGGCTGGCGGGGTCTGAAGGCGGGTCCGAAGGCGCCTGCGCACGCTGGCGCAATTCGAACTTCTGGATCTTGCCGGTGCTGGTTTTGGGGATGGGCTCGAAGCGCACCTCGCGCGGCACCTTGTAGCCGGCCAGCAGCGTCTTGCAGTGCGCCACCAGTTCAGCCGCGGTGACCTGGCTTTCAGGTTTCAGTTCGACATAGGCCACCGGCGTTTCGCCCCATTTCGCATCGGGCTTGGCGACCACGGCGCAGGCCATCACGGCAGGGTGGCGGTACAGCGCGTCTTCCACCTCGATGCTGCTGATGTTTTCACCGCCGCTGATGATGACGTCCTTGCTGCGGTCCTTGATCTTCACGTAGCGGTCAGGCTCCATCACGGCCAGGTCGCCGGTGTGGAACCAGCCGCCCTCAAAAGCCTTGTCGGTGGCCGCAGGGTTCTTCAGGTAGCCCTTCATCACGATGTTGCCGCGGAACATGATCTCGCCCATGGTCTGGCCGTCGGCGGGCACCTCGGCCAGAGTCTCGGGGTTCAGCACGGTCATGCCTTCCTGCAGCGCATAACGCACACCCTGGCGGCCGTTCAGGCGGGTTTGTTCGCTCAGGTCGGCGTCGGCCCAAGTGTTGCGCTTGACGGCCACGCTGGCCGGGCCGTAGACCTCGGTCAGGCCGTAGACGTGGGTGATGTCGAAACCGATCTTCGCCATGCCTTCGATCATCGAAGCCGGCGGCGCTGCACCGGCCACCATGCCGCGCACCTTCGGACGACCTTCACGATGCAGGCCTTCGCGCGCTTCGGCCGGTGCATTGATGATCAGGCTGTGCACGATGGGCGCGGCGCAGTAATGGTCCACGCCATGTTCACGCATGGCTTGCAGGATGGCCGCAGCGTCCACACGCCGCAGGCACACATGCGTGCCACCCAGCATGGCCACCGTCCACGGGAAGCACCAGCCGTTGCAGTGGAACATCGGCAAGGTCCAGAGGTACTTCGGGAAGTGCGGCATCGTCCAGGTGGCCGCATTGCACACCGCGTTCAAGTAGGCGCCGCGGTGGTGCGTGACCACGCCCTTGGGGTCGCCCGTGGTGCCGCTGGTGTAGCTGATGGCAATCGCATCCCATTCGTCAGTTGGGCCTTCCAGGCGCGGCAGTGGGGCGTGGGCAGCGAGCCAGGCTTCGTATTCCAGCGTGCCTACCGCTTCTCCCGGGCCGGTGTATTCGCTGTCGTTCACATCGATCACCAAAGGATGGCGACCGTGTTCGGTTCGAAGCAGGGAGAGCGCACGCGCCATCAGGGGCGCGAATTCGCGATCAGTGATCAGCACGCTGGCTTCGCAGTGGTTCATCTGCCAGGCCAGCAGCGGCGCGTCCAGCCGCGTGTTCAGCGTGTTCAGCACAGCGCCCAGGGCAGGCACGGCGTAATGCACTTCCACCATCTCGGGCGTGTTGGGCAGCATCACGCTGACTGTGCTGCCGCGGCCCACGCCGGCAGCGCGCAAGGCTGCAGCCAGGCGCGCGCTGCGCTCACGCGTCTGCGCCCAGGTGTAGCGGCGCGTGCCATGAACCACGGCCGGCGAGTCAGCAAAGACTTCAGCGCTGCGCTCGACAAAACTAACCGGCGACAGCGCCGCGTAGTTGGCGGCGTTCTTGTCCAGGTGCTGGTCGTAGAGGTTCATGTTGCGGGTCGGTCGGATGGGCGTTGAAATTCAGGCTGCACGCTGCCGCAGGCGCATCGTCAGACCGACGGGGCCCATGGCCAGGTTCAGCCTTTCGCGTGCAGGTTGGCCGTCGGGGGTGTCCACACCGGCGATATCGAAGCGCAGCAGCACCGTGGCCACGGCCAGCTTCATTTCCAGCATGGCCAGGTAACGCCCGGGGCAGATGCGCGGGCCGGCACCGAAGGGCATGGACACACGCTTGACGCTGTGGCCTTGCTGTGCCGGCCCGCCCTGCCCTGATTCAGCCAGCCAGCGCACGGGCTGGAAGGCCGCGGCATTGGGCAGCAAAGCGTCGCTGACGGCGTCACAGCGCATCAGGGCCATGATGATCATGCCGGGCTCGATCTGCACGCCACCCACCGTCGTTTCACGCAGCGCCTGCAGGCCGTTCTGCGGTGCCACCGGCTTCAGGCGCATGGTCTCGTGCAGGCAGGCCTCGACATAGTCCAGCTGGGCCAGTTCGGCCATCGTCGGCGGCCAGCTGCAATGGCTGCGCACCTCGGCCGTGGCCTGGGCCAGGGCATCGGGGTGCAGCCACAGCAGGTGCAGCAGCCAGGCCAGGGTGTTGGCGGTGGTGTCTTCACCGGCCAGCAGCATGGTCAGCACATTGCCGGCTACTTGTGTGTCGTCGATGCCGCTGTCGGGTTCGTCGGCGGCCACCAGCATGGCTTCCAGCAGGTTGCGTGGCTGCGCCCGCAGGCCAGGGTCGGCTTGCAGCCGGGCCCGCGCCTGGGCCACGAAGCCGTCCACCGCGGCATTCACCGCCACCACGCTGCGCTGCACGGCGCGGTCTTCGGCGCTCGGCCACCAGCGCCAGGTAGGAAAGGGCGAAAAAATGCGCTTGAAGAGCGTGGGGAAGAGGCGGTTCAGGTGCTGCTGGATGACGTCTTCGTCGCCTTCCAGCGTATTCACCTCGGCACCGAAGGCCAGGCCGGCAATGGTGTCGACGGTGTAGCGCATCAGGTCGGACAGCAGTTCGACCGGGCTGCCAGCGGCAGCCGCCGCCTGCCAACGCCCGGCCAGCCGCTGCGCCACCCCCTGCATGGCAGGGTAGTAGTGCGCCACGTGCGCGGGGTCGAAGCTGGCCATGACCATGCGGCGCTGGCGGCGCCAGGTGTCGCCGTTGGCCCCGAAGACGCCGCCCAGCATGCCCATCTCGAACCAGACTTCCTGCATTCTCTCGGTGCGCCTAAAGCCATCGGGCCGGTCGCGCAGCGCGGCGGCAATCAGTTGGTAGTCAGACACCACCACCAGGCGCCGGTTGGCCAGCTTCAGGCGGTAGACCGGGCCGTATTGCGCCCGCCAGGCTTCCAGCTGCAGGTGCATGCGCGGGCTGTCGATCTGCAGCAGATTGCCGAAGACGGGTACCCCGCGCGGGCCGGGCAGGTCGTCGAAACGGCGCGTGGGCTGCGCAATGGCGGTGTTCATGGCTCGATTACGCTCCCCGCCCGCGCTTTGCACAAGCCTTTAAACAAGCCGTTAAAAAAGCCTTCGACAAGCCTGTGCACAAGCAGCTGTTTCAGGCAAGGGCACGGGCCAGGGCCTGGTCGATGTCCCACAGGATGTCGTCGATGTGCTCCAGGCCGACCGAGATGCGCACCATGTCGGGCTTCACCCCCGCGGCCAACTGCTGCGCCGGGTCGAGCTGGCGGTGCGTGGTGCTGGCGGGGTGGCTGATGAGGGTTCGGGTGTCACCGATGTTGACCAGGTGGCTCATGAACTGTGCGCCTTCAATGAACTTCACACCCGCTTCAACGCCGCCCTTGACGCCGCCCTTGACGCCAAAAGCCAGAAGTCCCGAAGCCCCGCGCATCTGCCGCTGCATCAGCGCATGCTGCGGGTGGCTGGGCAGGCCCGGGTAGCTGACCCAGCTTACAGCGGCATGAGCCTGCAGATGTTCAGCCACGCGCAGGGCATTGCTGCAGTGGCGCTCCATGCGCAGCGGCAGCGTTTCCACGCCCTGCAGAATTTGCCAGGCGCTCATCGGCGACAGGGCCGCGCCGAAAACGCGCAGGGTTTCCATGCGGCAGCGCATCGTGAAGCCGAAATCGCCGAAGGTCTCGTAGAACTTCACGCCGTGGTAACCGGGGCTGGGTTCGGTCATGCCCGGGAACTTGCCGTTGTCCCAGGGGAACTTGCCGCCTTCCACCACCACGCCGCCCAGCGTGGTGCCATGCCCAGCCAGGTATTTGGTGGCGCTGTGCACGACGATGTCTGCCCCCAGCGCCAGCGGGTTGCACAGGAAGGGGCTGGGCACGGTGTTGTCGATCACCAGCGGCACGCCATGCGCGTGCGCAACCTCGCCGATGGCCCCGATGTCCAGCACCACCAGGCTGGGGTTGCCCAGGCTCTCGGCGAACACCGCGCGCGTATTCGGGCGCATTGCCGCAGCGAAGGCTGCCGGGTCGGTGGCGTCGACAAAGCTGGTTTCGATGCCGAACTTCTTCAGGCTCACGGCCAGCATCGTGACGCTGCCGCCGTAGAGCGCGCCAGCGGCGACCACATGGTCGCCTGCCTGCAGGATGGTCATCAACGCCGTGGCTTCAGCCGCCATGCCGCTGGCGGTGGCGACAGCCGCGCGGCCGCCTTCGAGCGCCGCCACGCGCTCTTCAAGCGCGGCCACCGTGGGGTTGCTCAGGCGCGAGTAGACGTTGCCGAAGGTCTGCAGGTTGAACAGGCTGGCGGCGTGGTCGGCACTGTCGAAGACGAAGCTGGTCGTCTGGTAAATCGGCAGGGCGCGCGCGCCCGTGGCGGCGTCTGGAATTTGCCCGGCGTGGATGGCCAGGGTCTCGGGTTGGAAGCGGTGATCGGCCATGGCGCCATGCTATGCGCAGACGGCCTGGGCTCACTACACCGGCCGGCGTGCGCTGACGACGCCGGTGTTCACGCCCACCCAGTTCAACCCGCCGAACAAGCGCGCGTGTTCGATCTTGACGCACAGGTCCATCACCGAATCGAGACCGGCTGCGCGTGCCAGCGCATCTGCTTCTTCATTCACAACGCCCAGCTGTTGCCACAGGCATTTCGCGCCGATGGCCACCGCACTTTGCGCGACGGGCAGCACGTCGGCCGGCTTGCGAAAGACATTGACCATGTCGACCGGAAACGGAATGTCTTCCAGCCGCGCATAGCTTTTTTCGCCCAGTATTTCCGGGTACTTCGGGTTCACCGGCACGATGCGGTAGCCGTGGCCCTGCAGGTACTTGGCGACGAAGTAGCTGGGCCGGTGCCATTCAGCCGACAGGCCGACGACAGCGATGGTCTTGCAGTCCTTCAGGATGCGGCGCAGGGTTGGAATGTCGTTGGCCATGGTCGATGTGCTCATCAAGACAGGAACCCGCGCACACGCAGCAGGGCCTGCAGCGCGGCGGAATCCAGGGCAAAGCGGTCGGGGTCGTACTTGATTTTGCTGGTGTAGAACTGCGCCAGCGAAGTGATGCCGTGTTCTTCCATGCGCGCCACCACCTCCGGGCCCATCGCGCGGTAGCGGTCCCAGCCGCGGCGTTCACGTTCACCGAAATCACGCGTGATGCTCTCTGGCGTGGGCCGCTGGTAGCTTTCGTTGTGAATCCAGGCGGTGCCGGGCAGCCGGTCGCGCCGGGCCGGGGCTTCAGCGGGCCAGCCCACCACCAGGCTGGTCACGGGCAGGCAGTGGTCCGGCAGCTCCAGCAGGTCGGCAATGCCCTGCATGCTGCGTAGCGTGGTGCCCATGTAGCAGATGCCCAGGCCATGGCTTTCCAAAGCCAGGGAGGTGGTTTGCGCCAGGATGATGGCGTCGAAGCTCGCCACATGCCAGCTGATGAAATCGGCAAAACCGGCGCGCGCTTCGCGCTGCGCCAGCCATTGGCGGGTGCGATGGCTGTCGGCGCAGAAGCTCAGCACCAGGGGCGCCTGCAGCACCATCGGCTGGCCGCCGTGCAGTTCACACAAGCGGGCCTTGCGCCGGGGGTCGAAGGTCTTGACGACCGAGACCAGGTTCAGGTTGCCACTGCTGGATGAACCCGCCAGCGCCTGCACCAGCAGGCGGTCGATGAAGTCGCTGTCCACCGGCTTGTCGGGCTGGAACTGGCGGATGGAACGGTGGCCCTGCAGAAGCTGGTCAAAGGCCTGGGCGATGTCGGTCATGGCGAAGTCTGTTGGAACGAACCAGGATGTGCATATTGCACCGCATCAAACCACCGTCGGGTCTGCGCGCCGCTGCTACACTGCCGCCCGTCAGGAGAGAGTCGCTGCTTGCAGTGGCCGCCGAAGGCGCAGGGGCAGCTTGGTCTGGCCCCGAACGCTCAGGCAAAAGGACTGACTTCCTTCCTCACTGGAGAGAGGCTGCCACCCTCACACGGTCGGCAGCCCACCGAAGGGGCAAGGCCTGCCGGCCCGGCATGTCGCAAGACACGGGTGCGGCAACGCCGAATCTCTCAGGTAAAGCGGACAGCGAGGGCCCCCATTCACCACACCCGTGGTGGATGGCGTAGCCGCCCTTGAAGGAACCGCCTTGTCTGACACCGCCGCGCCCGCTTCTCTGCCCGCTTCCCTACCCGCTTCCTTTCCCGCTGCTGCTTCCGCAGCACCGCTGCTGCACACCCCCCTGCACGAACTGCACTTGCGCCTGGGCGCCCGCATGGTGCCCTTTGCCGGCTATGCCATGCCGGTGCAGTACCCCAGCGGCTTGATGGCCGAACACAAGCATTGCCGCGAAGCGGCTGCGCTGTTCGACGTCTCGCACATGGGTCAGCTGAAGCTGGTGGGCATCGAAGCCGCGCAGGCACTGGAAACTCTGGTGCCGGTCGACATCATGGGCCTGGGCGAAGGCAAGCAGCGTTATGCCTTCTTCACCAATGCCGCCGGCGGCCTGATGGACGACCTGATGGTCACGCGTCCTAAGCGCGCGGACGCACAGAACGGTTTCGGCGACCTGTTCCTGATCGTCAATGCCGGCTGCAAGACCGCCGACATTCGCCACTTGCAAGCCAACATCGGCCGCCGCTGCCGCGTCGAGCCCATGCCCGAACGCGCGCTGCTGGCGCTGCAGGGCCCGCAGGCGGTGACGGCGCTGTCGCGGCTGAACCCGGGCGTGGCCCGGCTGGTGTTCATGACCGGCGGCGTGTTCGAACTGGCGGGGCAGGCCTGCTTCGTCACCCGCTCGGGCTACACCGGCGAAGACGGCTTCGAGATCAGCGTGCCGAACAACGGCGCCGTCGCCCTGGCTGAAGCCCTGCTGGCCGAGCCCGAAGTGAAGCCCGCCGGCCTGGGCGCGCGCGACACCCTGCGCCTGGAAGCCGGCCTGTGCCTGTATGGCCACGATCTGACGGAACAAACCAGCCCGGTCGAAGCCGGCCTGAGCTGGGCCATCCAGAAAGTGCGCCGCCCGGGCGGCGCGCGCGAAGGCGGCTACATCGGCGCGCCTGTGATCGAACGCCACCTGACCGGCGCCGCGCACAGCAAGCGCGTGGGCCTGCTGGGCCTGGAAAGGGTACCCGTGCGTGAAGGCACGGTCATCCATGACGCCCACGGCCACAAGCTGGGCACCGTGACGAGCGGCACCCTGGGCCCCAGCGTCAACCAGCCCATCGCCATGGCCTACCTGCCGCTGAACCACACCGCCCCGCACACCGAGGTTTACGCCGAAGTGCGCGGCAAGCGCCTGCCCATGCGCGTGGTGCCGATGCCCTTCCACCCCCACCACTACTTTCGCGGCTAAGTTTAGCGGCTGACTTGCGCGGCTGATTACGGACGCTGATTTCCCGCCGACCTTGTGCTGACTTTCCACGTCTGACCGCCCACTTTTGAGGAACTCCCCGACATGAGCACAAAATTCACCGCCGACCACGAATGGATTCACTTGGCCGAAGACGGCACCGCCACTGTCGGCATCACGCTCCATGCGCAAGACGCCCTGGGCGATGTGGTCTTCGTCGACCTGCCCGAAGTGGGCCGCAGTTTCACCAAGGGTGAAGTCGCAGGCGTCGTCGAATCCGTCAAGGCCGCGGCCGATGTCTACATGCCGCTGACGGGCGAAGTGACCGAAGTCAACGAAGCCCTGCGCGCCGACCCGGCCCTGGCCAACACCGACCCGCAAGCCGCAGGCTGGTTCTTCAAGATGAAGCTGACTGACCGCGCTGACTTCGACGCTCTGATGGACCCGCCGGCCTACGAAGAACTGCTCAAGACGCTCTGACCACGGACCGCCCTGACCGCCCTGCCCCGCCCGCCCGCCCGCATTCGAACGAGAGCCCCACCATGTTGATGTCCGCCCTGAAGCCGCTGAGCGAGCTGGAAAACGCCACTGAGTTCAGCGCCCGCCACATCGGGCCCTACGCCACCGACGAACAGCACATGCTGGGCGTGATCGCGCCCGGGGTGCCGAACTTCACCCGCCGCGCGCTGATCGAGGCCATCGTGCCGCGCGCCATTGCGCGCAGCCAGCCGATGCAGTTGCCAGCGCCGCTGACCGAGGCCCAGGCCCTGGCCGAGATGAAGGCCATTGCCAGCAAGAACCAGGTGCTCAAGAGCTTCATCGGCCAGGGCTACCACGGCACCTACACGCCTGGCGTCATCCTGCGCAACATCCTCGAGAACCCGGCCTGGTACACCGCCTACACCCCCTACCAGGCCGAGATCAGCCAGGGCCGCATGGAAGCGCTGGTGAACTTCCAGACCATGGTCTGCGACCTCTCTGGCATGGCCATTGCCAACGCCAGCATGCTGGACGAAGCCACCGCTGCGGCCGAGGCCATGACCCTGGCCAAGCGCAGCGTAAAGAGCAAGAGCGACACCCTGATCGTGGCTGCAGACTGCCACCCGCAAACAATCGAAGTCATCCAGACCCGCGCCCGCCCGCTGGGCCTGAAGGTGCTGGTGGGATCGGCACCGCAGCTGATGCAGGACAACGACTACTTCGCCGTCATTGCGCAGTACCCCAGCACCCACGGGCTCATTCACGACCTGCGGCCGTTGGTCGAACAGGCGCATGCCAAGCACGCGGCCTTCATCGTTGCGGCCGACCTGCTGGCGCTGACGCTGCTGGTGCCGCCGGGTGAATTCGGCGCCGACATCGTCGTTGGCAACACCCAGCGTTTCGGCGTGCCGATGGGCGCCGGTGGCCCGCACGCCGCGTACATGGCCTGCCGCGACGAATGGAAACGCAGCCTCCCCGGCCGGCTGGTGGGTGTCAGCATCGACAGCCATGGCGCGCCGGCCTACAGGCTGGCCCTGCAAACGCGTGAACAGCACATCCGGCGCGAAAAGGCCACCAGCAACATCTGCACGGCGCAGGTGCTGCTGGCCGTCATTGCCAGCATGTATGCCGTCTATCACGGCCCGGCAGGGTTGAAGCGCATGGCACAGCGCTTGGCCAGCTTCACCGCCATCCTGGCCCAGGGCCTGCAGCACATGGGCCGCCAAGTGCTGACGCCTGCCGCCTTCGACACGCTGGCGGTCGAGACCGGTGCCGAGACCCCCGCCATCCTGGCGCGTGCCGTGGCAGCGGGTGCCAACCTGCGCCGACTCTCGGCCACTCAGGTGGGCATCACGCTGGACGAAACCACCACGCGGGGCGACGTGCTGGCCCTGTGGGGCTGGTTTGCCGCACCGGGCCAGGCCCTGCCTGAAATGGACGCCTTCGAAAAAGGCATCGAGTCATTGATTCCGCCCGAACTGCGCCGCACCAGCAGCTATCTCACGCACCCGGTCTTCAACACCCACCACAGCGAAACGCAGATGCTGCGCTACATCCGCAGCCTGAGCGACAAAGATCTGGCGCTGGACCGCAGCATGATTCCGCTGGGCAGCTGCACGATGAAGCTCAACGCCACCAGCGAGATGATTCCCGTCACCTGGCCCGAGTTCGCGCAGATGCACCCCTTCGCGCCGCGCGACCAGCTGGCCGGCTACTGGCTGATGAACGACCAGTTGTGCGCCTGGCTCGCGCAAGCCACGGGTTACGCCGGTGTCAGCCTGCAGCCCAACGCCGGCAGCCAGGGCGAATACGCCGGGCTGCTGGTCATTCAGGCCTGGCATGCCAGTCGCGGCGAAGCCCATCGCCACATCTGCCTGATTCCAGAAAGCGCGCACGGCACCAACCCGGCCAGCGCGCAGATGGCGGGCATGACGGTGGTGGTGACGAAGTGCGACGCCATGGGCAACGTCGACATGGACGACCTGCAGGCCAAGTGCGAAAAGCACAGCGCCAACCTGGCCGCGGTGATGATTACCTACCCCAGCACGCACGGCGTGTTCGAGGTGCGCGTCAAAGAGCTGTGCGCCCTGGTGCACCAGCACGGCGGGCGCGTGTATGTGGACGGCGCGAACATGAACGCCCTGGTGGGCGTGGCCGCGCCGGGTGAATTCGGTGGCGATGTCAGCCACCTGAATCTACACAAGACCTTCTGCATCCCGCACGGTGGCGGCGGCCCGGGCGTGGGCCCGGTGGCCGTGGTGGCCGACCTGGTGCCCTTTCTGCCTGCGCACCGCACGGGGGCGGCAGCGACCCCTGGCGATGTCGGAGGCGAGGGCGGCGAGGGCGGCGAACGCAGCGTCGGTGCCGTTAGCGCGGCCCCGCTGGGCAATGCCTCCGTACTGCCCATCAGCTGGATGTACTGCCGCATGATGGGCGCTGACGGCCTGCGCGACGCCACCGAAGTAGCCATCCTGAGCGCCAACTACATCGCAGCGCGACTGGCACCGCATTTCCAGGTGCTGTACAGCGGCGGCGACGAACGCCTGGCCGGGGGCGGCGTGGCGCACGAATGCATCATCGACCTTCGCCCGCTGGCCAAAACCACGGGCGTGGGCGCAGAAGACGTGGCCAAGCGGCTGGTCGACTACGGCTTCCACGCGCCGACGCTCAGCTTCCCGGTCGCCGGCACGCTGATGATCGAGCCGACCGAAAGCGAACCGCTGGCCGAGCTGGACCGCTTTGTCGACGCGATGATTGCCATCCGCGGCGAAATCGCGCAGGTTGAGTCAGCGCAATGGCCGCAGGACGACAACCCGCTGAAGAATGCGCCGCACACGGCTGAATCGCTGCTGAAGAGCGACTGGGCCCACCCCTACACGCGCGAAACCGCGGCCTATCCGCTGCCCGGGCTGCGGCGCCAGAAGTACTGGGTGCCCGTGGGCCGCGTGGACAACGTGCACGGCGACCGCAACCTGTTCTGCAGTTGCGTGCCCCTGTCGGCCTACAGCGAATGAAAGCTGGCAGGGCGGGCAAGGCCTCCCTGCCAATGCGGCGCCCTTGCGCCCGATGCCCCCTCTGCC
>JBBQAW010000063.1:0-15696 GCA_038316815.1 Burkholderiales bacterium | reverse complement strand
CAACTACGGCAAGATCCGCGGCGTGAAGGACGTAGCCGACCCGGCAGCTGCGCCCATCGTGCAATACACCTGGGGCAAGCTGTGGAACAGCAAAGCGTATTCCGCCTGCTCCAACATGCCGCGCTTTGGCCACGCGCGGTTGCTTGACGAACAGCAGATCCGTGACCTGATGGCGTTGCTGCTTGACCCGAAGTCACCGGTCAACCAGTAAGCGCTGCAAGCGTACCTGGCGCCGCCGATCCCGCGCTCCGCGAGCTTTTACAGCCGAAACATACCGTTGACTGCGCACCCATGAATCTATCCAAGCGCGACTTTCTGCAAGTAATGGCCTCGGCTTCTGCTGCTGGCATGGCGCTGGGCCGTTACGCGGACGCAGATGCCGCAACGGCCGAACAGGGGCTGTACGACGTTCCAGCGTTTGGCAACGTGTCGCTGCTGCACATGACCGACTGCCACGCACAGTTGAAACCCATCTACTTCCGCGAACCCAGCGTGAACCTCGGGCTGGGCAGCAGGCGTGGGCAATTGCCGCACCTGGTGGGCGAGCACCTGCTAAAAGCGGCTGGCGTGCGGCCCGGGACTGCGGGTGCGCATGCCTTTACCTTCCTGGACTTCGACAAAGCCTCGCGCCGTTACGGCAAGGTAGGTGGGTTCGCCCATCTGGCCACGCTGGTCAAGCGCATGAAGGCCAGCCGCCCGGGCGCGCTCCTGCTGGACGGCGGCGACACGTGGCAAGGCTCGGCCACCTCGCTTTGGACCAACGCCCAGGACATGGTGGACGCCTGCAAGCTGCTGGGCGTGGACGTGATGACCGGGCACTGGGAGTTCACGTATGGCATGGAGCGTGTGAAGGAAATCATCGAGAAAGACTTCAAGGGCAAGATCGATTTCGTGGCCCAGAACATCAAGACCAACGACTTTGGTGACCCGGTGTTTGCGCCCTACACACTGCGTCAGATCAATGGCGTACCGGTGGCCATCATCGGGCAGGCCTTCCCGTACACACCCATCGCCAACCCGCGTTACATGGTCGCTGACTGGGCCTTCGGCATCCAGGACGAGAACATGCAGAAGATGGTGGACGAAGCGCGCGGCAAGGGCGCGCAGCTGGTCGTCGTGCTGTCGCACAACGGCATGGACGTGGACCTGAAGATGGCCAGCCGCGTGCGCGGCATCGACGCCATCTTCGGCGGCCATACCCACGACGGCGTGCCAGTGGCCATTCCCGTTTCCAATGCTGGCGGCAAGACCCTGGTAACGAACGCCGGCAGCAACGGCAAGTTTCTGGGCGTGATGGACTTCCAGGTCAAGGACGGCAAGGTCCAGGACTTCCGCTATCGCCTGCTGCCGGTGTTCGCCAACCAGCTCAAGCCCGACGCCGACATGGACGCGCTGATCACGAACGTGCGTGCGCCGTATGAAGCCAAACTGGCTGAAAAGCTGGCCGTGACCGACGGCCTGCTCTACCGCCGCGGCAACTTCAACGGCAGCTGGGACCAGCTGATCTGCGACGCATTGATGGACGTGCAGGGCGCCGACATCGCGTTCTCTCCCGGCTTCCGCTGGGGCACCACGCTCCTGCCCGGCGACACCATCACCCGTGAACTGCTGATGGACCAGGTGGCCACCACCTATTCCTTCGCCACGCTGACCGAGATGACAGGCGAGACCCTCAAGACCGTGCTCGAGGACGTGGCCGACAACCTGTTCAATGCCGACCCGTACTACCAGCAGGGCGGCGACATGGTGCGCGTGGGCGGCTTGCAGTACACGATGAACCCGGCCGCCAGCATGGGTGGGCGCATCACCGCCATGTCGCTCAAGGGCCGGCCCATCGAAGCCAGCAAGAAGTACAAGGTGGCCGGCTGGGCGCCGGTGGCCGAGGAAGCGCGCACGGCCCCGGGTGTGAAGCCGGTGTGGGACGTGGTCGAAACCTGGCTGAAGAGCCAGAACGGCCGCGTCAAGCCGCGCACGATCAACACGCCCAAACTCATCGGCGTTGCGGGCAACCCCGGCATGGCGGCATGATGCACGTCCACGAAACCGACAGGAGACACAAGCCATGAAGTCGTTCCGCTCGTTCGTCGCAGGGTGTCTGATCGTTGCCTCGGCCAGTGTGGCTGGGTTGGCACAGGCCCAGGATGCCGTCGTCTACCACGTCAACGACACCGCCACGCAGGCCCTGGCGGCGCTGCGCAATATCCGCAACCATCTGGACGTGGACCCGAAGGCCAAGATCACGGTCGTCACCCATGCCTTCGGCGTCGACTTCCTGATGGAAGGCATGAAGGACCGCAACGACAGCCCGTTCGCGTCCACGGTGTCGGCCCTGGTCAACCGCGGCGTGAAGTTCGAGGTTTGCGAAATCACCCTGCAGAACCGCAACCTGAAGAAGGAACAGTTCATTCAGGAAGCCGAGTTCACGCCCTCGGGGGTGGTGCGCCTGGCCAAGCTGCAGAAGGCCGGCGCGGCCTACATCAAGCCCTGATTCAAGCCCTGACCCAAGCCCTGATGCAAGCGCTGATTCAAGCGCTGGGGCCCGCATGGGTGGTGCACAATATCATCCAAGGCTGATGTTGATCAAACCCATCTCGTCTGGCCGCGCAGACACTGGCCACGGCCGCGGCTGGTTCTGCGGCGGGAGTTGCACATGTTGACGGCCATCGTCGAAAAACTGGGTGAAAACGGGGCGCTGCTGGCGGGCGGTTTGGTCGTCGGTCTGGCCTTCGGTTTCTTCGCCCAGCGTTCACGTTTCTGCCTGCGGTCGGCCGTGATCGAATTTGCCCGCAATCTCACGGGCGGCAAACTGACGGTGTGGCTGTTTGCCTTTGCCAGCGCCGTGCTGGTCACGCAAGGGCTGGCCTATGCCGGGCTTTTTGACAGCAGCCAAGCACGGCAGATATCGGCGCGCGGCAGCCTGTCGGGGGCGGCTGTTGGCGGCGCCTTGTTCGGGGTGGGCATGGTGCTGGCGCGCGGTTGTTCCAGCCGGCTGCTGGTGCTGGCAGCGCAAGGCAACCTGCGGTCGGTGTTGTCCGGGCTGGTGTTCGCGGTGGCCGCGCAGGCATCGTGGACGGGCGTGCTGGCACCCGTGCGCACGGCGATCAGCGAATGGTGGACCGTGGACGGCGGCGCGTCGCGCGACCTCATCGCCCGCACCGGCATGGGCCACGGCGGCGCACTGCTGTTCGGCCTGGTCTGGCTAGCGGCGGCGGTGTTCTGGGCGCGTCGCCAAAAGGTGCCTTTCTGGGGCTGGGCCGGGGCCATCGGCGTGGGGCTGGCAGTGGCCGGCGCCTGGTGGTTTACCTTTGCCATCAGCCAGGTGGCCTTCGACCCGCACCCGGTGCAGGCCATCAGCTTCACTGGCCCATCGGCTGAGGTGCTGACCCGTGTGCTCTTCAGCAGCGACAAACCAGTCTCATTCGACCTGGGTCTGGTGCCGGGTGTCTTCCTGGGGTCTTTCCTGGCGGCGTGGTGGTTCGGCGAACTGAAGCTGGAAGGTTTCGAAGGCGGGCCCAGCATGCGCCGCTACCTGGTGGGCGCCGTGCTGATGGGCTTTGGCGGCATGCTGGCCGGCGGCTGTGCAGTGGGGGCTGGCCTGTCGGGTGCGGCCATCTTCACTATCACGTCCTGGGTCACCTTGTGCAGCATGTGGGCGGCCGCTGCGCTGACCGATCGCGTCATCGACCATCGCCCCGCCACAGAAACCCTGGACCAGGCCATGCCCGGCCAGGCACTGCCGCCCGGGGCCAGCCCGGCCTAAACTTGGTTTTTGAAGAGACTTGTGATGTCGACCCTGCGCCGCTTGATCCATCTCCCCACACTGGTGTTCCCGGTGTTCCCGGTGTTTCTGGTCTTTCTGGTGGCCCTGGTCACCCATGCCTTGCCGGCTGCGGCCTCAGTCACCCATACCGAACTGGCACGGGGTGAAGAGATCGTTCAGGCCAAGTGCTTCATCTGCCATGGCGCCGAAGGCGAGAGTTCGAGCCCTGCGTTCCCGCGGTTGGCCGGGCAGAACGCCAACTACATGCTGCGGCAGTTGAACGACTACAAGTCCGGCAGGCGCAAGAGCAGCACGATGCAGCCGATGGTCGAAGACCTGGTCGAGTCCGACTTCAAGGCCCTGAGCGCGTTCTTTGCCAGCCGCACCACGCATGGGCACGAGGTCCAGGACCCGGAACTGGCGGCGGTAGGCCTGTACATCTACAAGCGCGGCAACCCCGATGCCGGTGTCGCTGCTTGTGCCAGCTGCCATGGCGCCAATGCCCACGGTACCGATTCCCTGCCGCGCCTGGCGGGGCAGCATGCCCAGTACACGGTGAATCAACTCAAGCTGTTCAACAAGCGCGAGCGCACGAACGACAACGCCGTGATGCACGGCATTGCAAGCAAACTGACGGAACTGGAAGCGAAAGCCGTGGCGGCCTACCTCAGCGGGCTGAAGTAGGCCGCGCGGCCTGCAGTCAGGTGTCAGGCCTTCAGGCCAGCATGTCGTCCCAGATGTTGTCGGCCCAGCTCAGCGCATAACGGCCTTCGATCTGGTTCGCCGCGGCAGATACTCCGCCCGAGCCCGGTACCGTCTTGAAGGTCTTGTCCACGGCGTCGTACTGGTGCACGCTCGCCACATGCACTACGTCCTTGGCGGTGACGAAGCTGTAGCAGGTGTTCATGACCACAGGCGTGGCGTTGACGGCTTCGCCCTTCAGCAGGTTGATGATGGCCGCGGCCGCCACCTTGGCTTGCTGGTTGGCCATGTGGCCGGACTTGGGCATGGCGGGTGCCGAGAAAGTGGCGTCGCCCAGCACGTGCACGCCCGGGGCGGCTGTGCTTTCCATCGTCAGCCAGTTCACGCCCACCCAGCGGTCGTTCATGTTCAGCAGGCCGGCTGTGCGCGCGATGTCGCCTCCGCGTTGCGGCGGGATGACGTTCAGCACATCGGCCTTCACGTCTTCGAACTCGAATCTAGCGACATTACCGGCCACCGACCGAATCTCGGAATTGGGTTTGTAGTCGATGATGCCGTCGTAGTGCTGCTTGAAAGCGCGCTCGAACAAGCCCTTTTTCGATGTGATTTCCGGGTTGGCGTCAAACACCAGTACCTTGGCGCGCGGCTTGGCGGTCTTGAAGTAGCTGGCCACCATGCAGGCACGCTCATACGGCCCGGGCGGGCAGCGATAGGGCGCACGAGGAATGGACAGCACATAGACGCCGCCGTCGGGAATGGCTTCAAGCTGCTGGCGCAGCGCCACGGTTTGCGGGCCGGCTTTCCAACTGTGAAGCACGCGGCCGCTGTCGATGGCCGCTTTCAAGCCGCCGATGTTGTCCATCATGAAGTCCACACCAGGCGACAGGATCAGCCGGTCATAGGCCAGCTCTTTGCCGTCGGCCAGCCGCACCTTCTTGGCCGCAGCGTCCACGGCGATGACATCGCCCTGTATGAACTTCACGCCCATGGCCTTCAGGCCGTCGTAGCTGCGTGTGATGTCGGCCATCTGCTTGTAGCCGCCGACGACCAGGTTGCTGATCGGGCAGCTGATGAAGCTGGCGCTGCGCTCGACCAGAGTGACGTCGACATTGCCGCCCCACATGCGCAGATAGCGCGCCGCCGTGGTACCGCCGTAGCCGCCCCCGACGATGACGACGCGGCCGATCGACGGGCCGCCGGCGGTGCTGGCGCAACCGGCCAGGGCCATGCCACCGAGGGCAGCGCCGGCACCCAGCAGGCGGCGGCGTGAAAGTGCGTGCAGATTCGTCATGGCGGGCACTTTCATTTCTTGGGCTTCTGGGCAGCGAAGTAGCCGGCGATCAGCTTGATCTGCTCGGGCGTATAGCCCTTGCTGATCTGGTGCATGATGGTCGCGGGCTGGTTGCCGTTTTTGTAGTCTTCAATCATGGCGATCAGCTTGTCGGCCGGCATGCCTGCAATGGACTTCATGTCGCCCCGCGCGTTGCCGTTGGTGCCGTGACAGTTCGCGCAAGTAGCTGCCAGGTTGCGTGCCAGGTTGGGGTCGGGAGTCTGCGCATGCGCGGGCAGTGCGCAGGCTGCGCCTGCAAATGCCAGGCCCAGGGCCTGCGCGACGAAGGTAGGGCGAAATGAAATCAAACTGGTCTCCGGCTGTTGCATCTTGAATTTTGTCAGCCCTGTCTAAGGGCTGCACGGCACCATGGCCTATCCAGAAATTCTGGCTTATATTGGTACATGCAAATTGAGCAGTTTCCCTGATCGAGGCAACTGAATTGGCTTGGTTTCGATGCTTCTGCGGCTGGGTTCTCTCTGGGTTCCTGGCCACTGCGATGGCTGCCGAACCGCTTCGCGCCCAGCCTGTAGCCGAAGGCGTGTGGTTCGTGCAGGGCGAAGCGGCGCTGGGGTCTTCGGCCAACCGCAACTTCATCAGCAATGCCGGTTTTGTTGTCACGCGCGACGGCGTCTTGGTGGTCGACGCGCTGGGCTCGCCCGCGTTGGCGCAAGAACTGTTGGCCGAGATTCGCCGCATCACCCCGCTGCCGGTGCGTTATGTCGTCGTCACGCATTACCACGCTGACCACATCTACGGCCTGCAAGCCTTCAAGGACGCCGGGGCCACCGTCATTGCCCAGCAGGGCGGGCGTGACTATCTGAGTTCTGACACCGCCCGCTTGCGGCTGGCGGCCAGCCGCGAAGAGTTGTTCCCCTGGATCGACGAAAACACGCGCCTGGTGCCCGCCGACCGCTGGCTGCCCGGCGGCCAGGTGCTGGAACTGGGCGGCGAACGATTCACCATCCGCCACGCTGGCCCAGCCCACACGCCCGAAGACCTGGTGGTCATGGCCGAAGCGCGCGGGGTGCTGTTTGCAGGCGACCTGGTCTTCCGCGGCCGCATTCCCTTTGTCGGCCAGGCTGACAGCAGCCACTGGATCGAAGCCCTGGGTGAACTGCTGGCGCTGAAGCCCCAGGTCGTGGTGCCCGGCCATGGCCCGCTTTCTTTCGAACCCCAGCAAGACCTGGAGACCACGCGCGACTACCTGGTCTACCTGCGCCAGACCATGGGCCGCGCGGCGCAAGACATGCAGCCCTTTGACGAAGCTTATGCCGCCACCGACTGGTCGCGTTTCGCCGACCTGCCGCTGTTTCGCGTGGCCAACCGCATGAACGCCTTCAACACCTACTTGTTGCTGGAACAGCAAGGCGGCAAGTGATGGACGGCCGGCGGCGGTCTTTGCTGGCTGCAGGGGCCTTGTTGGCTTTGCCGGCCCTGCCTGCCCTGGCCCAGCGCATGGGCCCGGTCCAGAACCCATTCGTCTGGCCCGACATCACCCTGCTCGACGGCAGCGTGCTGCCCGCTGCAAGCTGGCAGGACACCGCTGCGGTACTGGTGTTCTGGGCCACGTATTGCCCCTACTGCCTGCGCCACAACGTGCATGTCGAAAAACTGCACCGCGCCATGGCTGGCAAACCGCTGCGTGTGCTGGGCCTGTCCACCGACCGCGACCCCGCCGTCGTGCAACGCTACCTGCGCACGCACGGCTACAGCTTCCCGGTCAGTCTGGTGGACAGCGAGCCGCTGCGCCTGCGTCTGGCTTTGCGGCGCACCATTCCCACGACGGTCGGCATCAGCCGCAGCGGCCGCGTGGGCCTGGCCCTGCCGGGCGAGATGTTCGAGGAAGACGTGCTGGGCCTGGCCCGGCTGGCCGAGCCGGGCTGAAGCACGGCGGCCTGGCGCCCAAGAACCTGGCCGCGTTGGCGCTCAGCATCGTCGCTTGGGGTTTTTGCGCAGACGGCATATCGATGACCACGAATATCATTCACCACTGATTTTCTTTGGAGGGCTGATTCGTGAATATTCGACACCTTGCCGCGCTCGGCGCCCTGACCACCTGTTTCAGCCTGCCGGTTGCCGCCACCCAGGAACTGGCGCAGAAGAACAACTGCACGGCCTGCCATGCCGTCGACAGGAAGCTGGTGGGCCCGTCCTACCAGGAAGTGGCCAAGAGGCACGCTGCCGACAAGGATGCGGTGGCCAAGCTGGCGGCCAGCATTCGCGCCGGCGGGTCTGGCAAGTGGGGCCCGGTCCCCATGCCCGCCCAGCCAAACCTGAGCGAAGCCGACGCCAAGACCCTGGCCGCCTGGGCGCTGCGCGGGGCCAAGTGATGCTGTCGGCTGTCCCCTCGCTGGCGGCCACTGCCAGTGCCAATGCCAGTGCCATTGGCCTGGCCTTGGGGTTGATCTTGACAACCGCAATCGTACCCTCGACGGCCCGGGGCGCCACGGCCGCCGAATTGTTCAAGGACGCCGACATGGCCCTGGGCAGCCGGCTGCTGGCCGAACACCAGTGCCAGGCCTGCCATGTACGCAAGGTGGGCGGCGACGGCTCTGCCATCTACCGTCCGCAGGGCCGCATCAACACACCGGGTTTTCTGCGTGGCATGGTCGAACAGTGCAACAGCGAGCTCAAGGCGAGCCTGTTTCCGGAAGAAGTCACGGCCATCGCGGCGGTGTTGAATCGCGACCATTACCGGTTCAAGTGAGCGGTTCAAGTGCCCGCTTAAGTTGGTTGCTTCAGTGAAGCGCTTGCAGCCAGCCAACAGCCCTTGAACTAGGGGCCTATGCATCCGCCCGTGCTGATACAGTGATGATGTCTATCAGCAGGGGCTCTGGCCATGGTTGCAGTGACCGAACAAGACCAGGTTTTCGAATCCGCCGCCGAGTTGTTTGCGCTCTTGTCCACGCCCATTCGGCTGAAGATCATCAGTGCCGTGTGCAACGGCGAGAAGAACGTGTCTGAACTGCTGGCTGAAATTCAGACCACCCAGCCGAACATGTCGCAGCATCTGTCGACGCTTTACCGCACGGGCGTGCTGTCCAAGCGCCGGGAAGGCACGCAGATTTTTTACAAGCTGCAAAGCGAACGTGTGGCGATGCTTTGCCGCGCTGTGTGCACGCAGGTGGCAATTGACCTCGACCGCAGCAGCGAATTGCCCGCCACGGACCGGCTGGTGCCCAGCGCGGCGCGCTAAAAAGCCGCGCCGGCCGCGCACTTCCAAATCGCGAAACTAGGGCTGGCCGACGACGCTGGCCGTGGCCATCAGCTCTTCAAACAGCGCCATCGAGACCTGGCCAGACACGACATAGGGGTCCAGGGTCGGCCGCTCGGAATACTTCAGCAGCAGGGCCGGGTTCAGGCGCGTGATGTTCACCTGCCCCATGCTCCAGCCCGCGAAACGGCGTTCGCCGATCTCTTCGTAGCTGAGCAACTCCACCTGGGTGTGCCGGGCATCGGTGGCGATGTGGTTGTAGAGCTTGTTGACGGCGCTGCGGCCGCCTTCCAGCGCCTGCAGGAAGATGCCTTCGCTGAAACACAGCACACCGGTCACCCCCAGCGACGGGTTGTTGGCCTTCGACTTGCGCAGGATCGCGATCAGTTCTTCCTGGTCCAGCGCTGGCACAGCGCGGCTGGCATACATGAGGCGTACGAGCATGGGGTTCTCCTGTTTCAGCCTTGACGGCGCGGCAGCAGTGACAGGAATTCGCGGCGCAGGTTGGCGTCTTTCAGGAAGGCCCCCCGCATGACGCTGTTAACCATCGCAGAGTCGGTGTCCTTCACCCCGCGCCAGTGCATGCAGAAGTGGTCGGCTTCCATCACGATGCCCAGGCCGTCGGGGCGCACGCGCTCTTGCAATTCATTGGCCAGCATCGTCACCGCTTCTTCCTGAATCTGCGGGCGGCTCATGATCCAGTCGGCAATGCGCGCGTATTTGCTCAGGCCGATGAGGTTGCTGTGCTCGTTGGGCAGGATGCCGATCCAGACCTTGCCGAAGATCGGGCACATGTGGTGGCTGCAGGCGCTGCGCACGGTGATGGGGCCGACGATCATCAGTTCGTTCAGGCGTTCGGCGTTCGGGAATTCCGTCACCGCAGGCATTGGCACGTAACGGCCGCGAAAAACTTCGTCGAAGTACATCTTGGCCACGCGCTTGGCCGTTTCTTGCGTGTT
Source organism: Burkholderiales bacterium (assembly GCA_038316815.1). GTDB lineage: Bacteria > Pseudomonadota > Gammaproteobacteria > Burkholderiales > Burkholderiaceae_C > Rubrivivax. Next base: position 5,728 of record JBBQAW010000063.1, on the reverse strand, counting down.
GTGGTCGTTCTCGGTGTCGATGACCAAGGCTTCCAGCACGTCCTGCAGCTTGGCCTGCACCTCGGCCTTCAGTTCTTCGATTTCGCCGGCACGCACGAAGGCCGAGATGTTGTCGTTGGCGTGATAGCGGCGGCCGGCCTGAACCAGGCGGTAACGCACGCGTTCTGAAGCCGGTAACTGGGCCAGTTCTTCTTCGCTGCGAAAGATGGTTTGCTTGGGGCGCTGGCTGACTCTCGACATGTAGACCGTCCGTGACAGTGGGCTGTCATTGTGCGCCCTGGTGCTGTTGGGTGTCGGGTCAGGGCATAGACTGGGGCGGTGTCGAACGATTCAAGCTTGCCGCCGGTGCGGCCCCTGTTGCCGCTGCCTGGCTTGGCGCCCATCGCCTCACCCCCGGGCCCGCCCCGTGGCGGCGCAGGCCCGGGCACGACACCGCTGTGGCAATTGCTCGACCAGGCCGCGCAAGCCGTGCAGGCGGTGCGTGCCGGCGCTTCCCTTGGCGATGTGTTGGCGCGCGTACCGGTGGCGCAGCGCCCGGGCGTGCAGGCGCTCAGCTTTCACGGCCTGCGCTGGTTGGGCAGTGCCACCGAACTGCGGGCCCTGCTGGCCCCGAAGACACCGGCGCCGCCGGTCGACGCCCTGCTGGTGTTGTCGCTGGCCTTGCTATGGCCAGGCGAACCGCCGCCCTACCCTGAACACACCCTGGTCGACCAGGCCGTGACAGCCGTGCGCCACCGCGCCGCCCCGGCGGCCGGTTTCGTCAACGCCGTGCTGCGGCGTTTCCTGCGCGAGCGTGATGCCTTGGTGGCGCAGGTGCGCAAAGGCACCCTGGGCGCCTTCAACCATCCGCTGTGGTGGGTAGAGCGTGTCAAGCGCGACTGGCCGCAGGCCTGGCAGCGCCTGCTGGCCAGCGCCAACGAACGCCCACCGATGACGCTGCGTGTCAACGCGCGGCACGGCAGCGGGGCCGACTATGTGCAACGCCTGGCCCACGCCGGCATGGCCGCCAGCCTGCTGCCGGGTGCCGGCCTGGCCGGCCAGGCCGTGCACCTGAATGTGCCGTGCCCGGTGCCGCAGCTGCCGGGCTTCGGCCACGGCGATGTTTCGGTGCAGGACGCATCGGCCCAGCGCGCTGCCGCCTGGCTGCTGCAAGGCGTGCCGCTGGCGCCGGGCGCCCGCGTGCTGGACGCCTGCGCGGCCCCTGGCGGCAAAACCGCCCAGCTGCTGGAGCGCGCCGACCTGGACCTGCTGGCCCTGGACAGCGACGCGCAGCGCCTGCAGCGCGTGCAGGAAACCCTGCTGCGCTTACGGCTGCCCGCCGCCGGCACCGCCGCCCGCGTGGCGTTGCGCGCCGCCGACGCGCGCCAGACCGCCGCCTGGTGGGACGGCAAGCCCTTCGACGCCATCTTGCTGGACGCACCCTGCACGGCGTCGGGCATCGTGCGCCGCCACCCCGACATCCGCTGGCTGCGCCGCCCTGAGGACGTGGCTTCGCTGGCCCGCGTGCAGGCGGAACTGCTGAACGCCCTGTGGCCCCTACTCAAGCCTGGCGGGCGGCTGGTTTATGCCAGCTGTTCACTGTTCAAGGCCGAAGGCCAAGACCAAATCGACGCATTTTTGCAACGCCAGGCGCCTGGTACGGCCCGGCTCGATCCCACGTCGCCCGGTCATCTGCTTCCCCTGGCCGACAATGGGTCAGCCGAGGTAGGCAGTCCGGGCGGTGGCGCGCACGGTGGCCCATTCACTCACGACGGCTTCTACATCGCCCTTTTGCACAAGACCTGACATCAACCCGCCCCCAACCGCACCCATGCACCTGCTGCTGGTACGCCAACGCATCCTGCAGGGCCTGGCGGCACTGCTGGCTTGTGCTTGCCTGTGCCTGGGGGCCGTTGGCTCGGCTGCGGCCCAAAACGTCGAACTCGTCACCCTGGCCACCGACCGCCGCGACGGCGCACTGACACTGGAATTCGCCGCCCGCGTGACCCTGCCCAAGACGGTGGAAGACGCGCTGCAGTACGGCGTTCCGATCTACTTTGTGGCCCAGGCCGATCTCAAGCGCGACCGCTGGTACTGGCGCGACGAACGCGTGGCCCGCGTCACGCGCCAGTGGCGGCTGGCCTTTCAGCCGTTGACAGGCAGCTGGCGCGTGGGCCTGGCCGGCATCAACCAGACCCATGCCACCCTGGAAGAAGCCCTGGCCGTGATGTCGCGCAGCGCCGGTTGGCGCTTGGCCGACCTGTCCCAGGTGGACCCCGACAGCCGCCACTACGTCGACTTCAGCTACAAGCTCGACACATCGCAGTTGCCTGGCCCGATGCAGTTTGGCCTGGGCGGCGGCGGTGGTGAGTGGGCTGTTGGCGTCCAGCGCAGCGTGCGCGTGGAGTAGACCAGCGTGACCTCGTCATCGCGCTGGACCTGGACCATTTCGGTGGTGGCCGCGACCGGCGCGGCCCTGGTGCTGGCTTTCGTGCTTTCGCTCAGCAGCCAGGGCGGCGGCTTCTACGAACGGCACTTCGTCTGGTTGTTCTGGGTCAACGTGGGCGTGGCTGGCCTGCTGAGCTTGGTCGTTGTCACCGCTGCGCTGCGCCTGGTGGTGCGGGCCAGGCGCGGGAAGTTCGGCAGCCGGTTGCTCATCAAGCTGGCTGGCATCTTCGCCCTCGTCGGGCTGCTGCCCGGCATGGTGATCTACACCGTCAGCTACCAATTCGTGTCGCGCAGCATCGAGGCCTGGTTCGACGTGCGCGTGGCCGGCGCGCTGGATTCGGGCCTGAACCTGGGTAAGGAAACCCTGGAAACGCTGCGCAGCGACGTTGCCAACAAGACGCGCCTGGCCGCGCAGCGCCTGGGCGAAAGCGGCGCCAGCACGCAGTTGCCAGCGCAATTGCCACTGCCACTGGCGCTGGAGCGCCTGCGCGAACAGCTGGGCGCGCAGGAAGTGGCTTTGGTGGGTCAGAACGGCCAGGTGCTGCAGATGGCAGGGGCCAGCATCCTGGCCGGCCCGCCCCAGCGCCCGGCGGCGGCCCTTCTGCTGCAGGCCCGGCAGCAAGGCGTGGGCAGCCAGCTGGAAGGCGTGGACGAAGAAGCCCTGGCGCCCGGTGGCGCGGGTGCCAGCGTGCGCGCCCTGGCCAGCCTGCCCAACCCCACCATTGCGCTGGGCGCAAACGAACAGCGTTTTTTGTTTGTGGTGCAGCCGGTGCCGCGCAGCCTGGCGGCCAACGCGCTGGCGGTGCAGGCGGCCTACAGCGAATACCAGCAGCGCGCGCTGGCGCGTGACAGCCTGCGCCGCATGTACATCGGCACGTTGACGCTGGCGCTGATATTGGCCGTGTTTGCCGCCGTGCTGCTGGCCATCCTGCTGGGCAACCAGCTGGCCAAGCCGCTGCTGCTGCTGGCCGACGGCGTGCGCCAGGTGGCTGCCGGCGACCTGACCGCCAAACCCATCTTCCCTAGTAGCGACGAACTGGGCGGGCTGACGCGCAGCTTCGCCGCCATGACTTCGCAGGTGGCCGACGCCCGCAGCCAGGTGCAGCGCGGCGTGCAGCAGCTGGAAGCGGCGCGCACGCGGTTGCAGACCATCCTTGACACGCTGACCGCCGGCGTCATCGTCTTCGACCGCGAAGGCCGCATCGACACCGTCAACCCGGGCGCCACGCGCATCCTGCAGATGCCGGTCTCGGCCTGGCGCGGGCAGCGACTGTCCGAGATTCCCGAACTCGCGGCCCTGAGCCAGAACGTCGAACAGCGCTTCGAACTGCTGGCCACCAGCCCCGAGGCCGGTGAACGCGACCAGTGGCAGGAATCCTTCGACCTGCCGCGTGGCGACGGCTCGCAGCTGGCCCTGCTGGTGCGGGGTGCCACCTTGCCGGGTGGGGCCAGTTTGATGGTCTTCGACGACATCACCGAAGTTGTTTCGGCCCAGCGCAGCGCGGCCTGGTCTGAAGTGGCGCGGCGCCTGGCGCATGAGATCAAGAACCCGCTCACGCCCATACAGCTGTCGGCTGAACGCCTGCAGATGAAGCTGGAACACAAGCTACAGGGCACCGACCAGGCCCTGCTGCTGCGCAGCGTGGGCACCATCGTCAACCAGGTGCAGGCGATGCAAAAGCTGGTGAACGAATTTCGTGACTACGCACGTCTGCCCGCGGCCCTGCTCAAGCCCCTGGACCTGAACGCCCTGGCCGCTGAGGTGCTGGGCCTGTACGGCCAGGCGCTGGACAGCCATTTGCTGGTGCCCGTGCTGGCCCCCGACCTGCCGCGCGTGATGGGTGACGCCACCCAGTTGCGCCAGGTCATCCACAACCTGGTGCAGAACGCACTGGACGCGGTGGCCGACCGCAGCGACGCCCGCGTAGAACTGCAAACCACCACCGCCCGCGGCGAACACGGCGAAGTGCGCGCGGTACGCCTGACCCTCATCGACAACGGCCCGGGTTTTGCTGAACGTGTGCTCAAGCGCGCCTTCGAACCCTACGTCACCACCAAGGCCAAGGGCACGGGTCTGGGCTTGGCTGTGGTGAAGAAAATTGCCGATGAGCATGGCGCGCGGCTGCGCGTGGCGAACCTGCATCTGGGGGATGCAGCCGACGGGCCCGTGGTTGGGGCGCGGGTTTCGATATCATTTTCGAATGTTGCGGATGGGCCACACGCCCCCGCGGCCCTGGCGGGCCCTGTGTCCACGACAACGAGCATGACAAAAACAACAACCTCTCAAGGATGAATCGCAAGGGCGCATGGCAACGATTCTTGTAGTCGACGATGAGTTGGGCATTCGCGCCCTGCTGTCAGAAATCCTCAGCGATGAGGGCCACACCGTCGAGGTGGCAGAAAACGCCGCACAGGCGCGGCGGCTGCGCGAAAGCATGCGCCCTGACCTGGTGCTGCTGGACATCTGGATGCCTGATGTCGACGGCGTCACGCTGCTGAAAGAATGGTCAGCCGGCGGCCAACTGGGCATGCCCGTCATCATGATGAGCGGCCACGGCACCATTGACACAGCAGTCGAAGCCACCAAATTCGGCGCCAGTGCCTTTCTTGAAAAACCGATCACGCTGCAAAAGCTGCTGCGTGCGGTTGAGCAAGCCCTGGTGCGCCCGGCGCACCGCCCGGTGCAGCCGATGGCCGAAACCAGCCTGGCCGCCAGCAGCGCAGGCATGGACGGCCTGCCATACCCGCTGTACGCCGTGGCCCCGTCCCCGCTGCTGCCTCCGGTGCCCAGTGGCCCGCAGGCGCGCCAGAACTTCGATCTGGACCGCCCGCTGCGCGAAGCCCGCGATGCTTTCGAGAAGAGCTACTTCGAATTCCACCTCTCCAAAGAAGGCGGCAGCATGACGCGCGTAGCCGAGAAGACCGGGCTGGAGCGCACGCACCTGTATCGCAAGCTGAAGCAACTCGGCGTGGACCTGTCACGCAACAAGCGCGGCGGCGGGTGATTTGCCCAGTGCTGTAAACCCAGCGCTAGACAAGGCTTGGTTATACTGCTTGGCTGCCTTGGCCTGGTAGCTCAGTTGGTAGAGCAGCGGATTGAAAATCCGCGTGTCGGTGGTTCGATTCCGCCCCAGGCCACCAAGACCCTCTTCCCGGGATATCTCACAAGGTCCCAGGAAGTCCAAAAAGCCCTGATGTTTCAACGATTAGGGCTTTTTTCTTGTCCAGAGCCTTCTCCGAAGGTTTCGCAAAAACACTCTGCGCGGCACGAAATTTGGCGATGAGTCGGCCTGAGACGGTG
>JBBQAW010000062.1:0-15709 GCA_038316815.1 Burkholderiales bacterium | reverse complement strand
GCGGGGGCTGGTGGTGCGGCGCATTTGCCGGGTATGTTGGCTTCCAAGACCACGGTGCCGGTGTTGGGCGTGCCGGTGCAAGGCCGTCACCTGCAGGGCGTTGATTCCCTGTATTCGATCGTGCAGATGCCCAAGGGCATTCCGGTTGCGACGTTTGCCATCGGAGCGGCCGGGGCGGCCAATGCAGCACTTTTTGCAGTCGCCATGCTGGCTGGCTCTGACGCTGGCTTGCACGATCAATTGCTGGCTTTCCGTGCCCTTCAAACAGCTGCTGCTGCCGCCATGACTCAGGACTTGAACTGATGCCTGACGTTCCCCAACTCGCGTTCATGGGGCCAGGCCTGGCGGGGCCGGCCGGTACGCTGGGTGTGTTGGGCGGGGGCCAGCTGGGCCGCATGTTCGTGCATGCAGCGCAGGCCCAGGGCTTTCGGGTGGTGGTGCTGGAACCCGATGTGCACAGCCCGGCTGCCGCAGCCGCAGACCTGCACATCGTCGCGCCCTATGCCGACGCCGCCGCGCTGCAGACCCTGCGCACGCAATGCGTTGCCGTCACCACCGAGTTCGAGAACGTTTCCGCGCAGGCACTGCAGCAATTGGCCGCTGATGGCGTTGTGGTCTCGCCACCTGCTGCAGCCGTGCAGATTTGCCAGCACCGCGCACGCGAGAAACTTTGTTTTAAGGCCGCCGGCGTGCCCTGTGCACCCCATGCCGTCATCGAGTCCGACGCCGACCTCGATGCCGCCAGCGCCGCCGGCCTGCTGCCCGGCGTCCTGAAGACGTCCAGCCTGGGCTATGACGGCAAGGGCCAGGTTAACGTGCACGCGCCAGCCGATCTTGCAGCTGCCTGGCGAGCCATGGGCCGTGCGCCCTGTGTGCTGGAACAGCGGCTGCCCTTGAAGCTGGAGATCAGCGTCATCGTCGCGCGCGGGCATGACGGTGCATCGGTACACCTGCCCGTGCAGCAAAACCTACATCGTCATGGTGTGCTGGCTGTCACGCAGGCGCCTGCGCCCGACGTCGCCCCGTCCACGGCGGCGCTTGCCGTCGAAGCAGCGCTGGCACTGGCACGCAGCCTGGACTACGTGGGTGTGCTGTGCGTCGAATTTTTCATCCTGACCGACGGCCGCCTGGTGGCCAACGAGATGGCCCCACGCCCGCACAACTCGGGCCACTACAGCATCGACGCCTGCGACCAGTCGCAGTTTGATCTGCAGCTGCGCACCCTGGTCGGGTGGCCTCTGGTGGCGCCTCGCCAGCATTCTTCGGCAGTGATGCTCAACTTGATGGGTGATCTGTGGTTCGACGATGGCGTCATCGGTGAAGGCATCAGCCGTGCTGACAACGAAGGCAAGACTGCTGCTGGCCCGGGCCGCCAACCTGAGTGGTCTGCCCTGCTCGCCATGCCCGGCGTTCACCTGCATCTTTACGGCAAGACCGAAGCCCGCCGCGGGCGCAAGATGGGGCATCTCACGGTAACCGCTGCCGATGCGGCTGCGGCCCGTTCGGTCGCGCTGCAAGCGGCTGCGTGCCTGGGCTTGCCGGCCTTCTGAATTTTCTGTCTCTGAGTTTTCGGTCCCTGAATTTTCCGTCCCTGAACCTGCCGTCCCTGAGCCCGCCATTTCCCATGCCCATCCTGTCCGGCTTCCGCCCGGCCGACGTGCAAGCCTGCGCCAGGCATCTGGCGGCTGGCGAACTGGTGGCCTTCGCCACCGAAACGGTCTACGGTCTGGGTGCCAACGCTTTGGACGATGCAGCGGTGGCGCGCATCTTCGCGGCCAAAGGCCGGCCGTCCAGCCACCCCTTGATCGTGCATGTGGCGAGCATCGAAGCGGCGTTGCGCTTCTGCCCCCTTCCCGGCCCCGCCGCCCGTTGCCTGATGGCAGCCTTCTGGCCCGGGCCCTTGACGGTCATCGTGCCGCGTCAGCCGGGCCTGGCCACTGGGGCTGCAGGCGGGCAGGCCAGCATCGGTCTGCGCATGCCGGCACACCCCGTGGCCCTGGCCCTGCTGCGCGAGGCGGCGGCGCTCGGGGTTTGGGGCGTGGCGGCACCCAGCGCCAACCGATTCGGCCGCGTCAGCCCCACCACGGCGGCGCATGTGGTGGATGAAGTGGGCACCGAACTGTGGGTGCTGGACGGCGGCGCCTGCGATGTCGGTATCGAATCGACGATCGTCGACTGCACGCACGAACCCCCGGCCCTGCTGCGTCCGGGCCAGCTGGGTGCTGCCGCCGTGCAGCAGGCCCTGGGTCGTGCGCTGGGGCGACCCGATGCATCGTCGCCGCGCGCGCCGGGCACGTTGCTGGCGCACTATGCGCCTGGCGCGGCCCTGCAGCTGTTGCCTGCCGCTGACCTGCCGACCTCGCTGGCGGGTCTGACCCAGGCGGGGCAGTGCATCGGGGTATATTCCCGCCACGCACCGGGCCCGCCTGGTGCGGTGAAGGTCTGGCGCCGGATGCCCGACGCCGCCGCTGCTGCGGCGCATGAACTGTTTGGCGTGCTGCGCGAGTTCGACGCCCTGGGTGTGCACCGCATCCTGGTCGAGCAACCGCCCGACACGCCTGATTGGGACGGCGTCCGTGACCGCCTGCAGCGCGCCTCAACCGCAGCCGCCGCCGCTTAGCCCCAGTCGCTTTCCCCCCTGCCTTCGACCGACCCCCTTCCGGAGCCCCGATGACCTTCAGCCGCCAGGCCCTGCGCCTGCTTCAGCGCCTGTTTCAGCGCTTGTATCCGCGTTCGTTCGCGCGCTTGTTCCCGCTCAAGTCTTCGCGAGACCCCGTGAATTCGTCCGGGATGCCCCAGGTCATGGCACGCACCGCGGCAGCCGTCGGTCTGGCCGTTCTGGCCGGCTGTGGCGGCGGTACGTCCCAGGTCGAAAGCTTTGTGCCCTCACGCTACTTTGCCTTCGGCGATGAGACCAGCTCGCTTGAATCCAACGGCCTCAAATTTGCCGTCAATGGCCTGGACGCCAGCAACCGGATCGACTGCCAGCAGCAGCCCATCTGGGTGCAGCAGGTGGCGGGCGCCTATGGCTTCGTTTTCGCCGAATGCAACCCCACCTTCCAGCCCGACACCAAGGCCATCATGCGGGCGCGTGCTGGCGCCAAGGCCGATGACGTGCGCGCGCAGGTCGAAGCCCAGGTGGCAGCAGGCGGTTTCCGCGACAAGGACCTGGCCACCCTGCTGGCGGGTGCGAACGACGTGCTCGAGCTTTACCGCCAGTACCCTGCGCGGTCTGAGGCGAGCCTGATTGCCGATGCGCGCGGGCGCGGAACGCGCTTGGCATTGACGGTCAACCGCCTGGTGGACCTGGGTGTGAAGGTCGTCATCTCCACCGTTCCCGACATGGGTCTGACGCCTTTTGGCAAGGCCGAGAAGCGCAACTTCGAAGACATCGACCGCTCGGCTTTCCTGTCGCGCTTGACCGCGGCTTTCAACGAACAGCTGGGTGTGACCGTGGTGCTGGACGGCAGATTTGTAGGCCTGGTGCAGGCCGACCTGCAGTTCCAGGCCATTGACCGGTTCCCGGCAGGCTTCGGTATTGTCAGCACCAGCCAAGGCGTGTGCACGGTAGCGTTGCCGCAGTGCACCACCGCCACGCTGTTGCCTGGCGCCGACCCCGCCACCTTCTTGTGGGCCGACGACACTCGCCTGGCCACGGCCGGTCATTCGCAACTGGCCCAGCTGGCGGTCAGCCGCGCCCAGCAGAACCCGTTCTGAATCTTGGCAATTGCGCGTGGCTGGTGCTGGTGCAGTGTTCGACGCTATGTGGAACATAAAACCGCGTCTTGGGTCGTCTGGCGTCGTTGCAAATCCGCGCGATGCAAAAGAGCATCGCTGTGGTTTGCGCCTAGCCAGACAACCCAAGCCATCGGTTTTCTTAAGTTCCACACAGCATCGAACACTGCACTAGCGCCAGGGCGCGTCGCGCATCGTCCATTGCACAAGGGCTTCCAGTGCTGGCCGCGCGGCTCCTGCCTGAGCGTGGTTGACGATGGCCACCAGCACATAGCGCCGCCCGCTGTTGGACAGCACGTAGCCGGCCACGCCGGCCACATCGCGCAGCGAACCCGTCTTCAGGTGCGCGCGCCCGGGCGTGGCGCGGCTGCGCCGCAGCGTGCCGTCGACGCCTGAAATGGGTAGAGACGACATCAGTTCGCTCATCACCGGGCTGTCGTAGGCCTGGCTCAGCACCTGGGCCAGCAGCCGGGCACTGACGCGGTTGTTGCGCGACAAGCCAGAGCCGTTATCGACGAACGCTTCCAGCGCTGAGTCACCCGTGCGCGAATGCAGCCATTGCGTCAGCGTGTCACGGGCTGCCTGCGCCGTGGCAGTCTGCTGCGGCGCAGCTTGCAGGGCCAGGCTCAGGAACAGCTGCTGCGCCATCACGTTGTTGCTGAATTTGTTGATGCTGCGCACGGTGTCGAGCAGCGGTGGCGAGGCTTGTTCGAAGCTGTGCGCCATGCCGGCCGGGGGCGGGCCTTCGCGCACCGCGCCGGCCAGGCTACCGCCCATCTCGCGCCACAGGCCGCGCAGCGCGCGTGCGTCGAAGCTGGCGGGGTCGGGGTCGGCCACGGGCCAGTTCAGTTCGCCGCAGGTCGTGGGGTAAGTGCCGGCGAAGCGCGTGCGCGTGGGTTCGAAGCTGGCCTTCAGAGCGGCGCGCCAGTCGCCGCAAGGGCCAGCGCTCAGCGGCACGCTGCGGTCGGTGGTCCAGCCGGCCAGTGGTGGTTCGGTCAATACCCGGGCCAGACCGGCCGCCGGGTCGGGCACGAAGCTGTAGACCTGGCTGCGCAGGTTGATCAGCAACGCCGCCGGGTGCACGTTGTAGGGCCGCAGGGGTTCGCCGTCGAAAGCCGCGGGGTCAGTCGCCGGCACGGCGAAGGCCGACTGGTCGATGACGATGTCGCCGCGAATCTCGCGCACACCCAGTTGCTGCACCCGGCGCAGCAGCAGCCACAGGCGTTCCTGGGTCATGCCGGGGTCGCCGCGGCCCTGGATGTGCAGGTCGCCTTCAAGCACCCCATCGGCGACTTGGCCGCGCAGCCAGACCGGGGTCGACCAAGACCAGGCTGGCCCCAGCCGGTCCAGCGCGGCGGCTGTGGTCAGCAGCTTCATCAGCGAGGCCGGGTTCATGGGCGTGTGCGACTGTTCTTCCAGCACACGGCGGCCCGTGCTGGCGTCGTGCACCACCACGGCCAGCGCGTCCAGCGGAATCTGGGCGCGGCGCAGCGCCGCCCGCACTTCTGGTGGCAGTTCGCGCAGTTCGGGTAGGTCTTGTGGTGCTTGCGCTGCTTGTGCTGCTTGTGCTGCTTTCGCTTTGGCCGCCTCGGGCTGGGCTGCCGGCTGGCGCGTGGCCGCTACCGCAGGGTCAGGCAGGGCCAGACCGGCGGCCAGCACGAAGGCTGCGCAGATCAAGTGCAGGCAAGGGCGAACCATGGGTTTGGGGTATTTGGGGTGCGGTGGGCCTGGGCTGCTGTCAGCGGCCCTGGCAGGGCGTCGGCAAAGCGTCGGCAAGGCGTCGGCAAAGCATCAGCATGATGGCACGGCTAAACTCGAAACCATGCTTTCCACGCCCATTACCCGGCGCGCTCTCTGGATCGGTGCGGGGTGTGCGGCAGCGGTCTTGCTGATCTGGACATCGTTCATCCTGGTGGCCCGTTCCAGCGCCACACGCAGCTTGAGTCCGTTCGACATTGCCTGGCTGCGCTTCGCCTTCTCCGGCGTTGTGATGCTGCCCGTGCTGGCCTGGCGCTGGCGTGCCTTTGTGTCGGGTTTGGGCGCCACCCCGGCGCAGGCGCTGGGCCGGGGCGCGGCACTGGCCTTCGTGGCGGGCATCGGCTACTGTGGGCTGGCGTACGCCGGCTTCTTTTACGCCCCGGTGGCGCATGCCGCCGTGCTGCTGCCGGGTTCTCTGCCGCTGTGGACGGCCCTGCTGGCCTGGCTGTGGTTGAGTGAAGCGCTCAGCCGCGGGCGCGCGCTGGGGCTGGGGCTGATCGCCTGCGGCTGCGTGCTGGTGGGCGGCATGAGCCTGCTGCAGGCCTTCGATGGTGGCAACACCTGGGTCGGCGACCTATTGTTCATGGGCGCCAGCCTGACCTGGGCCAGTTACGGTGTTCTGTGCCGGCGCTGGCGCATCGGCGCTGTCGATGCCACCCTGGCCATCGCCTTGGGTTGTTTGATCACGGCTGTGCCGCTCTACGTTTTGGCGGTGGTGGCCGGCTGGGTCCCCAGCCGCTTGGGCACCGCGCCCTGGGGCGAAATCGCCTTCCAGGCTGTCTATCAGGGCGGGCTGGCGATGCTGGTGGCGGGGCTGGCCTACACCCAGGTGGTGCAGACCTTCGGCCCGCTGCGCACCACCATGTTGACATCCCTGGTGCCGCCGCTGGCGGCCTTGTCGGCCGTTCCATTGCTGGGTGAACCGCTGGGCGCGGCGGCGCTGGGCGGCCTGTTCTGCGTCGGCCTGGGCCTGGTCGTCGGCCTGCGCGCGGCGCCACCCGCGCTGCGCCTGCCTGCGGTGGCTCTGAGGCCCTGAGTTCATGAGCCCCTTCAGCCCCACCAGCCCCTTGAGCCCGATCAGCCCGATCGGCCCCATCCGCCCCATCCGCCCCATGACCCCGTCCCGGCCGCCTGAAGCAGGTGATGTGGCCGCCAGCCCCACCCTGCTGGCTTTCGACACATCGACCGAGCAGATGGCCGTGGCCTTGCTCTGGCAGGGGCAGTGTCTGGCCGTGGACGAAGCAGGCGGCGCCGCTGCGTCAGCGGGCTTGCTGCCGCGCGTACATGCCTTGCTGGCCCAGGCAGGACTGACGCTGCAGGCGCTGGACGCCGTGGCCTATGGCCAGGGGCCAGGGGCCTTCACGGGGCTGCGCACCAGTTGTGCCGTGGCGCAGGGGCTGGGCTTCGGCCTGGGCTGCCCGCTGCTGCCGATCGACAGCTTGCTGATCGTGGCCGAAGAAGCCCGCAGCCTGGCCGGCTTGACAGGCTTGCCCAGCCTGCCCGATGACCAGCCCGATGACCAGCCTTTTTGCATCGACGTGGCCATGGACGCCCGCATCGAAGAAGCCTATGCAGCGCGTTTTTGCCGTGGCGCTGCAGGCTGGCAGACGCTGCTGTCGCCGGCCTTGCTGAGCCTGCCCGCGCTGGCAGCCCGATCGGCGGCCGCAGACGCCCCCCGGCACCGTGCGGGCTCGGCCTGGACGGCTTACGCCGACCGGCTTCCGCCGCCGCCAGAGCCTGTGCTGGCCGGTGGCGGGCGCGCTGCCGCCCTGGGCCGCCTGGCGCAGGCGGCGTGGCTGGCAGGCGCGGCCATCGACCCTGCGCTGGCGCTGCCCGTCTATCTGCGCGACAAGGTGGCGCAGACGACCGACGAACGCCTGGCAGCGCGCCAGCTTTCTGCCCAGGGCGCCGTCCGATGAGCGCACGCCCGGTGCCCAGAACCACGCGCCGTGCCATGGGCCCGCGCGATGTCGATGCTGTGCAGGCGCTGGAGACGCGCGCTTACAGTTTTCCCTGGTCCCGCGGCAACTTTGTCGATTCGTTGACCATGGGCTATCCGGCCGAGGTGCTGCATGTGCAAGACGGTCGGGACGTCAGCCTGGCGGGCTATTTCGTCACCCTGGTGGGCGTCGACGAATTGCACCTGTTGAACATCACGGTGTCGCCAGACTGGCAAGGGCAGGGCCTGGGCTGGGCACTGCTGCAGGCCGTGCAGGCGCTGGGGCAAGCCCGTGGCCTGGGGCAGCTGTTCCTGGAGGTTCGGGAAAGCAATCACCGGGCGCGGGCCTTGTACCGCCGCTTCGGTTTCGCCGAAGTGGGTGTTCGCCGCGGGTACTACCCCGCCAGTCAGGGCCGCGAAGACGCTGTGGTAATGCGGCTGGTCCTGGCAGGACCTGAAGCGGCAGCATGAGCTGGACTGAACGCCAGGCGCAGATGCTGCGCGCGATGGGCTTGCGGCTGTGGCTGCCGGGCTCTGCTTCGGCCAGCTCAGCGGCTGCTACGGCAGTGGTTACGGCAGTGGCAAAGGAAGTCGCCCCGGCCCCGGCCCCGGCCTCGGCCTCGGCCTTGACCCCGACCCAGCACACGCCGGCCACAGAGCGCACTGCCGCGCTCGCACCCACATTCTTGGCGCCGGCCCCGCCAGTGGCGGGCCTGGACTGGGCTGAACTGCGGCAGGCCGTGACCGGATGTCGCGCCTGCGGCTTGTGCGAAAGCCGCACCCAGACGGTTTTCGGGGCCGGGCATCTGCAGGCGCACTGGTTGATCGTCGGCGAAGCCCCAGGCGCCCAGGAAGACGCTCAAGGAGAACCCTTCGTTGGCCCTTCCGGCCACCTGCTGGACGCCATGTTGCAGGCTCTGGGCTTGTCGCGACAGCCCGATGGTGAACCCCAGCGCAGCGTCTACATCACCAATACGCTGAAGTGCCGGCCGCCGGCCAACCGCAACCCGCAGCCGCAGGAAATGGTGCAATGCGCGCCGTACTTGCAGCGCCAGATTGAACTGCTGCAGCCGCGCATCGTGGTGGCGATGGGTCGGTTCGCAGCGCAGGCGCTGCTGCGCGACGACCGACCTCTGGGTCAGCTGCGCGGGCAGGTGCACCGCGTGGGTGGTCGACCGCTCGTCGTCACCTACCACCCTTCCTACCTGCTTCGCAGCCCCACCGAAAAAGCCAAGGCCTGGGCCGACCTGTGCCTGGCAGCGTCGACAGCCGAACTGGCGCCGGCATGAAAAAAGTCTGCGTGAACAGAGCCGGCATGAAAAAAGCCGGGCCTAACAGGGCCGGCATGAAAAAAGTCGGCGTGAACAGAGCCGGCGCGAAACCAGCTGGCGCGAAACCAGCCGGCGCCAACACCGCCGGCGCCAACACAGCCGGCGCAGACACAGCCGCCCAACAGGTCAAGGTTTTTCGCGCGGTCCGGACACCTTGGGTGCGCTCTTCTGCGGCCTGGTCCAAGCCGCCAGCGTGACGGCGCGCGCCCGCGCCACCGTCAGCTGCCCGGCCGGCGCGTCTTTGCTCAAGGTCGACCCCCCGCCGATGGTGGCGCCGTCGCCCAGGCGCAGTGGTGCGATGAGCACGCAGTTGCTGCCCACGTGCACATCGTTGCCGATAACGGTACGGTGCTTGTTGGCCCCGTCGTAGTTGGCCGTGATGCTGCCGGCGCCGAAGTTGACGCGTTCGCCCACGGTAGCGTCGCCCAAGTAGGCCAGGTGATTGGCTTTGGCGCCGCGTGCGAGCGTGCTGTTCTTGACCTCGACGAAGTTGCCGATGTGGACTTCTTCACCCAGTTCAGCCCCAGGACGCAAGCGGGCATAGGGGCCGACCAGCGCGCCAGCCCCGACACGCGCGCCTTCAATGTGCGTGAAGGCGTGAATCACGGCCCCTGCGCCAATGTCGGCGTCGCGAATGACGCAGTTCGGCCCCACCCGCACGCCATCGGCCAGCCGCACCTGGCCCTCGAAGACGCAGTTGACGTCGATTTCCACATCGGCGCCGCATTGCAGGCTGCCGCGCACGTCCAGCCGGGCGGGGTCGGCCAAGCGCACGCCTTGTTCTTCCATCAGGCGCAGTGCCAGACGGCTTTGAAATTCGCGCTCCAGCGTTGCCAGTTGTGCCGCGTCGTTGACGCCCGCCACTTCGGTTTCGTCGGCCGTGGCCAGGGCCAGCACGGGCAGGCCTTCGGCCACGGCCATGCCGACGACATCGGTCAGGTAGTACTCGTGCTGGCTGTTGTCGTTGCGCAGCGCAGCCACCCAGCGCTTCAGCACAGCAGTGGGCGCGGCCATGATGCCGCTGTAGACCTCGCGGATGGCGCGCTCTTCCGGCGTGGCGTCCTTGTATTCGACGATGGCCTGCACGGCGCCGGTGGCGTCGCGCACGATGCGGCCGTAGCGCGCAGTGTCTTCCGGCGTGAAGCTGAGCAAGGCCAGGCGCTGGCCGTCGCAGGCCTGCAGCAGCGCCTGCGCGCTAGACACGCTGATCAGCGGCACGTCGCCATACAGCACCAGGGTCGTGGCGTTGGCCTCGTCCAGCAACGGGGCCGCCTGCAGCACGGCATGACCCGTGCCCAACTGCGGTAGCTGGCGCGCGAAAAGCGCACCGCTGGGCGCGGCAGCGGCTTCCACTTGTTCAGCACCGTGGCCGGTGACGACGACGGTGCGCGCGGCCTGCAGCGCTGCAGCGGTGTCAAGCACATGCTGCAACAGCGCTTGCCCGCCCAGGCGATGCAGCACCTTCGGCAAGGCTGACTTCATTCGGGTACCCTTGCCCGCAGCCATGACCACCACGTTCAGCGTCATCTCGTCGTTCCACAAAGCAGCCGCACGCGCGGCCAAGGCAGCGATTATCGGTGCCGTGGTGCTGGCTCTGTCCGGCTGCACCGCATTGCGCCTGGGCTACAACAACGCGCCTCAGCTGAGCTGGTGGTGGCTGGACGGCAACGTCGACTTCAGCAGCGCACAGTCACCGGCGGCTCGCCAGGCCTTGAGCAGCTATTTCGAATGGCATCGCCGCACCCAACTGCCTGAACTCGCAGTCCTGCTGGCCCGCGTGCAGCCGGTGATGGCGGAGCCGATGACCGGCGAAACAGCCTGCGGCTGGTTCGCGCGGATGCGCAGCCAGCTCGACCCCGCCATCGATCAGGCCTTGCTGCAGGCAGCCGACCTGCTGCCCACCCTTGGCGAGACCAACTTCCGGCACCTGGAACAGCGCCATGCCAAGTCGAACCAGGAACGGCGCGCCGACTACCTGCAGTCCGACCCGGAAGAACGCCGCACTGAAACCCTGCGCCGCGCGCTGGACCGGGCCGAGCAGATTTACGGCCGCCTCGACGAGCCGCAGCGCCGGGTCATCAGCGCCGGCCTGAGCACCTCGCCCTTCGACCCGGAAGTCTGGCTGGCCGAGCGCCAGCGCCGCCAGGCCGACACCGTGGCCACCCTGCGCCGGCTGGTGGCCGAGCGCGCCGATCGTGACGAGCGCGTCTCGGCCCTGCGCGCCCTGGTCGAACGCACCCAGACCTCGACCGACCCCGCTTACCGCGCCTACCAGGGCAAACTGACGGCCTACAACTGCGAATTTGCAGCCCGCATCCACAACGCCACGACACCCGCGCAGCGGCTGAAAGCGCAGCAGCGCCTGAAAGGCTGGGAAGACGACCTGCGATCGTTGATGACGCCAAGTTGACCCGGGCAAGGGCCTGCTGAGATGTTCAGGGTCTGGCCGGCAGCGCCACCGTCACCCGGCGCGGGTTCAAGCCCAGCTTTGGAAAGTCGGCCATCGCAGCTTGAAACAGCGCCGCCTGCACAGACGGGTCTTCGCGGCTCAAGCCTTCGTTCGTGGCGCGGGTCTCGAACAGCGGTTTGCCGCTGGCGCGGTCGCGGATGAGCAGGGCCACTTCGCGGTCGTAACGCATCGGTTCCATGCTGTAGGCCAGGTTCCAGCGCGGTGACAGCCCGTAGCCGCGCCGCCAGTAGCCGAACCCGCCCGACCACCACAAGCGGTCGTCCCAGCGGCTGCCTTCAGTACGTTGGAAGCGCGCGCCCACCTGCACCAGCACATCGGGTTCCTGGCCGGCTGTTGCCAGCTTGAATCCTGCCTGCGCCAAGGCCGGTGCGGCGGCGGCTTCCAGCGCCTCGCTCTCGGCGGCCAGGGCCTGCTGCGAGGGCAGGCGTTCGAAGGCATAAGTACCGGGCGCGCGGCTGGTGGGCCATTCGCCAAAGCTAGACACATCACTGCTGATGCTGGTCAGCGCCGCACAGCCGCCCAGCAGGGAAGCCGCCAGAACCAGAGAGAGCGACAGAGAGCGAGAGAGAGATGGGGCGCGCAACGTCTTCATGATCGTTCAATCCTCTTCAGTGGCCAGGGGCTCCAGGCGCAATCCGCGGGCGAAATTCATGGCTTGAATCGGTAGTGTCACTGGTAGGGCGGCGGGTGCGCAGGGCTCGTCGTCAAAGGCCTTGTCGCCATCGCTGGCTGCCATGCCTGTCGCTTTGAGCGTGCTGAAGGGAAACAGGTTCCGGTCCAGCAGGTGCGAAGGCGTCACATGCGTCATGGCGTGAAACAGGTTGTCGATGCGACCCGGGTACTGCCGTTCCCATTCGTGAATCATCTTCTTCACCTGCACGCGCTGCAGGTTGTCCTGGCTGCCGCACAGCGTGCACGGGATGATGGGGAACTGTCGGTGCGTTGCCCAACGTTGCAGGTCGCTCTCGTTCACATAGGCCAGCGGGCGGATGACCATGTGCTGCCCGTCGTCGCTGGCCAGCTTGGCGGGCATGCCTTTCAGTCGGCCGCCGAAGAACATGTTCATCAGCAGCGTCACCACCATGTCGTCCCGGTGGTGGCCCAGGGCAATCTTGGTGGCACCCAGTTCGCCCGCCACGCGGTACAGGATGCCGCGCCGCAGCCGGCTGCACAGGCTGCACATCGTCTTGCCCTGGGGCACCAGCTTCTTGACGATGCTGTAGGTGTCCCGGTTCTCGATGTGGAACGGGACCTCCTGGCTGGCCAGGTACTGCGGCAGCACGTGTTCAGGGTAGCCGGGCTGCTTTTGGTCCAGGTTGACGGCGATGATGTCGAAGTGCACCGGCGCGCGCTTGCGCAGGCTGACCAGGATGTCCAGCAGGCTGTAGCTGTCCTTGCCGCCCGACACGCACACCATCACCTTGTCGCCGGCCTCGATCATGTTGAAGTCGGCCAGTGCCTGGCCCACCTGGTGGTGCAGGCGCTTGCTGAGCTTGTTGATTTCGTGCGCCGCGCGGCGCGGGTCAGACGTGTTCATCGCGGGCTTTCTGAATTTGAAACTTCGGCTGTCACTTCCACCGCGACACCGTCGCAGTCCGGAAAGATGCCCGGCTTGACCACCCGCACCCGCGCCCGACCCACGCCACGCAGCGCCAGCAGGCGCTGCACGATGCGCCCGGCCAGGGTCTCGAGCATGTTCACGTGCGCGCCCTCGGCTTCCTGCTTGGCGATGTCGCGCAGCTGCGCGTAGTCCAGTACATGCCGCACGTCGTCGGCCGTGGGCAGGGTGGGGGCGTCGGGCATGTCGGCTTCGATGGTGATCAACAACTGCTGGCGCGAGCGCAGTTCGTGTTCAAGAATGCCGACGCTGGCCTGCACGCGCAGGCGGTCGATGCACAAGGTTCTCATGGGGTAGGGCCCGGGTGGGGGGTCGCTAGAAACGCGAAATCGCGCGCTGCCGGGGCCAGGTGGCTGCCGGCGTCCACCAGCACGGTGCTGCCGGTGACCGACTGATTTTCCAGCAGGAAGCGCACCGTGCGCGCCACGTCGTCAGGCGTCACCCCGCGTTGCAGCGGTGTGGCGGCCTGCAGCGCGGCCAGCTCGCTGGCGTCGATCATGTCGCTGCCCAGGGTCAGGCCTGGCGCCACAGCGCAGACGCGCACGCGGGGTGCCAGCGCCTGCGCCAGCAAGGTGGTGGCGCACTGCAACGCGGCCTTGCTCAAGGTGTAGGACAGGTGGTCGGGGTTTGGATTCCACAGTTTCTGGTCGAGCAGGTTCACCACTGCGCCGCGGGCATCGGCGCCGCGCGCCAGCACGGCGGCATGCAGCGCGCGCGCCAGCACGATGGCGGGTGCGGTGTTGGCACGCCAGTGGCGGTCCATCGCGGCATAGCTGAAGCTGTCGACCTGGTCCAGTTCGAACAGCGCGGCGTTGTTGACCACGGCGTCGACGCGCCCGAAGGCGGCCTGCACGGCTGGCAGCAGGGCTTCGCACTCTGCTTCGACAGCCAGGTCGGCGCGAAAGGCGTGGGCCTGCACGCCCAGGGCGCGCAGTGCGCTGATGGTCGCCTGGGCTTCGTCGGCGCCGCTGCGGTAGTGCACGGCCACGTGCCAGCCATGGCGCGCCAGGTCCAGCGCCATGGCGCGGCCCAGGCGCCGTGCCGAACCTGTGACCAGGACCACGGGAGCTTCTTGCATGCGTTCCTATCCCAATTCCTACAATGCCGGTGTGGCCGACGAATCAAACGGGCGAACCAATGGGTCCACCCAGGGCAATCCAAGCAGTTTATCGACGCTGATCAGCCGCCGCATGGCCAGCGCCGGCGGCTGGTTGCCGTTCGACGAGTTCATGGCGCTGGCGCTGTATGCGCCGGGCCTGGGCTACTACGCCCGCGGCGACCAGCAGTTCGGCCACCTGCCGCAGTCGGGCCCCGGGGGCAGCGACTTCGTCACCGCGCCAGAACTGTCGCCGATGTTTGGCGCTGCGCTGGCGCAACAGGTGGCGCAGGCGCTG
The DNA here is from genome assembly GCA_038316815.1 of Burkholderiales bacterium. Taxonomy (GTDB): domain Bacteria; phylum Pseudomonadota; class Gammaproteobacteria; order Burkholderiales; family Burkholderiaceae_C; genus Rubrivivax. Next base: position 1,464 of record JBBQAW010000062.1, on the reverse strand, counting down.
CAAGCTTTGGGCGCGGGCGCGGGCTCAGATCAGGGCGCGAGCGCGAGCGCGTGCTCAAGTTCGGGCGCGGGTACGGGTATGGGTACGGGTACGGGTACGGAGGCCGAGACGGTCTGGGAATTCGGCGCTGGTTCAGGCGCGCTGGCCGAACAGTTGCTGGACGCACTGGGTTCAATGGGCGTGCGCGTGACCCGTTACTACATCGTCGACGTCTCTGGCGCCCTGCGCGCCCGCCAGGCCGAACGCCTGGCGCGTTTCAGCGCCCAGGTGCAGTGGCTGGACCACCTGCCCGAGCAGATGCACGGCGTCGTGCTGGGCAACGAAGTGCTGGACGCCATGCCGGTGCGACTGCTGCATTTCGACGGCCGCGCCTGGCATGAACGCGGCGTGGTGGCGAAGGCCAAGGCCAAAGCCGCGAACGCTGACACGGCCGCCTCCACCGCAACCTTCACCGCCACGGCTTCCAGCTTCGAATGGGCCGACCGCCCCACCGCGCTGCGCCCGCCGGTACCGGACGCCTTGGTCTTGCCCGGCACCGTGACCGAAATCCACCCCCAGGCCCAGGCCTTCATTCGCACCCTGGCCGACCGGCTGCAGCGTGGCGCTGCCTTCTTCATCGACTACGGCTTCCCCGAAGCCGAGTACTACCACCCGCAGCGCCGCGGCGGCACGCTGATGTGCCACCGCGCCCACCGCGCTGACGACGACCCGCTGCAGGACGTGGGCGAGAAAGACATCACCGCGCACATCGACTTCAGCGCCATCGCGTTGACGGCGCAAGACGCCGGGCTGGACGTGGCGGGCTACACCACACAGGCGCACTTCCTGATGAACTGCGGCCTGCTCGACCTGCTGCAGCCGGCCAGCCTGCGCGAACGCGCCAACGCGCAAAAACTGCTGACCGAGCACGAGATGGGCGAACTGTTCAAAGTCATCGCCCTGACCAAAAACCTGCCGGGCTTTCGGCCTCTGGGCTTCGTGCGTGGCGACCGCACGCACACGCTCTAGCGTGCGCCGCACCGATGCGCTGGCTCATCGTCTTCCTGCTGGCCTGCGTGCTGTTCAACGGCCTGCACCACTGGATGAAGAAGATCGGCCTGGGTCAGCTGCCGGGTGACTTCAGCTTCCGCTTTCGCGGCCGCGACTGGCATATTCCGCTGGCCAGTTCGATCGTGCTCAGTGTGCTGATGATGATGATCGGGTCGTTTTTCTAGCTGCGCAGCGGTCTGTGTGTGTCTGTTTGTCCGCCTGTGTCTACAGCCCGATTTCCCATTCATGGGCACAACCGCGGCAGCGCACGCGGGCACGTTCGCCGTCGGGGCTGGCCTGCATCAGCTGCAGGCGGCCATAGGCCTGGCACTGCGGGCAGTCGGCCTGGCTGGCGGTGGCCTCGGCCGTGGACAGCAGGTACAGATAGCGTCTGAGCGCCCACAGCCCTGTGGCGCAGCACAGCGCGATACCGGC
>JBBQAW010000061.1:0-15922 GCA_038316815.1 Burkholderiales bacterium | reverse complement strand
TTCGGGCCGGCGCAATAGTCGCCCAGGCTTTCGCTGGTGTAGGCGCCCAGGAAGATGGCGCCGGCATGGCGCAGCAGGCTTTCCCAACGGGTGGGCTCGGCGGCCATCACTTCCAGGTGTTCGGGCGCCAGGCGGTTGCTGATCTCGCAGGCCTCTTCCATCGAGCGCGTGTGGATCAACGCGCCACGCCCTTCCAGTGAAGCGCGAATGATGTGGGCGCGCGGCATCTCGGGCAGCAGGCGGTCGATGGCGGCCTGCACGGCGTCGATGTAGGCGGCGTCCGGGCACAACAGGATGCTTTGCGCCAGGGCGTCGTGTTCGGCCTGGCTGAACAGGTCCATGGCCACCCAATCGGGCGCCACTGTGCCGTCGGCCAGGACCAGTATTTCGCTCGGGCCGGCAATCATGTCGATGCCCACCTGTCCGAACACGCGGCGCTTGGCGCTCGCCACGTACGCATTGCCCGGGCCGGTGATCTTGTCCACGCGCGGCACGGTGGCCGTGCCGTATGCCAGTGCGGCCACAGCCTGCGCGCCGCCGATGGTGAAGACGCGGTGGGCGCCTGCCACATGCGCGGCGGCAAGAACCAAGGCGTTCTTTACCCCGTCCGGCGTCGGCACAACCATGACGACTTCGCCCACGCCAGCCACCTGGGCCGGGATGGCATTCATCAGCACGCTGCTGGGGTAAGCGGCCTGCCCGCCAGGCACATAAATGCCCACGCGGTCCAGCGGCGTCACCTTCTGACCCAGCAGGCTGCCGTCGCGGTCGTGGTATTGCCAGCTGCGGCTGCTGGCGTCCAGCTGGCGCAGGTGGTAGGTGCGCACACGTTCGGCTGCGTTCTGCAATGCATTGCGCTGGGCGGCAGGCAGTCCCTCGAAGGCGGCGCGCAGTTCAGCTGCGCTGACTTCAAGTTCGGCCACGCTGCTGGCTTGCAGCCGATCGAAGCGTGCGGTGTAGTCCAGCACGGCAGCGTCGCCACGCTCGCGCACCGCCGCGATGATTTCAGCGACGCGGCTTTCGATGGCCGCATCGGTTTCGGCCGACCAGTGGCGCAGGCGCTCGAAATCACCTTCGAAAGTGGCGCTGGCCGTGGACAGGCGGTGGACCTTCACACCGCTCATCGGAAACCCTCCGTACTGCGCAACGCGGTGCAAGCCCCTTGGGACGGTTCGGACGCTTCGGACGCTTCGGACTGCCGGTTGTGGCTCATGCTGGCCCCCCTTTCGACGCGGCATCGAAGGCGTCGATCAGCGCCCTTAAACGTGCATGCTTCAACTTTAAAGCGGCAGGGTTGACGACCAGACGGGCCGACACGTCCATGATGTGCTCGACCTCGACCAGCTGGTTGGCCTTCAGCGTGCTGCCAGTAGAAACCAAGTCGACGATGGCATCCGCCAGGCCCGTCAGCGGGGCCAGCTCCATCGAACCGTAAAGCTTGATCAGGTCGACATGCATGCCCTTGGCGGCGAAGTGTTCACGTGCGATGTGTGTGTACTTGGTCGCCACGCGAATGCGCGAACCGTGGCGTGCGGCGGCGGCGTAGTCGAAGCCCGCGCGCGTGGCCACGCTCATGCGGCAGCGGGCAATGCCCAGATCGACCGGACGGTACAGACCCACTGCGCCGCCAGCGCCCAGTTCATGGGTATGTTCAAGCAGGATGTCGTGCCCAGCCACGCCCAGATCGGCGCCGCCGTGCTGAACATAGGTGGGCACATCGCTGGCCCGCACCAGCACCACGCGCACATCGTCACGGCTGGTGCGCAGGATGAGTTTGCGGCTTTTTTCGGGGTCTTCAAGCACCTCGATGCCGGCTGCATGAAGCAGCGGCAGGGTGTCGTCGAAGATGCGACCCTTGGATAGCGCGAGTGTGATCACCGAGGTGTGTGCAAAGTGGTGGCGCGCAAGCCACCCTGGCCCCGCACCGAAGTGGATCAGGCGTGGTGGCCGGCAGCTTGCGCCGCGAATTCGCTGGGGGTGAGGGTCTTCATTGACAGGGCATGTATCTGCGCCCGCATTCTATCGCCCAGGGCTGCGTAGACCCGCTGGTGGCGGCGCACACGCGCCAGGCCTTCGAATTCAGCCGAGACAATGGTGGCAAAGAAATGTCGACCGTCCCCTTCGACGTCGAGATGCGTGCAGGGCAGGCCAGCGGCAATGAACTCGCGCACCTCGCCCGGAGTTGGCTCGCTCATGACTGCCCCTCGTCCAGCGTGTACGCCGACCGATCCCCCGAGGGGATGGCGGGCCGGCTTGGGGCGGCCCGGCGCTCGGCCCGCTTCATGCCAAATCTCCCTGCCGTTCGATGACGCGCGAAACGATGCCATAGGCAATCGCTTCTTCAGAGCTCATCCAGTAGTCGCGTTCCATGTCGGCCATCACCTTTTCCAGCTTCTGGCCGGTTTGACGTGCCACGACGGCAGCGATGCGGGCGCGGGTCTTGATGATTTCCTTGGCCTGGATGGCGATATCGGTGGCCTGGCCGCCGGCACCACCTGCGGGCTGGTGAATCATGAAGCGGGTGTTCGGCAGGCAGACTCGGCGCGCGGTCGGCGGGGCCAGGAAGATGTGTGCGCCGGCGCTGGCAACCCAACCCGTGCCTACGGTCGTGACCGGGGCGCGAACGAAACGCACCATGTCGTGGATGGCGTCGCCTGATTCGACATGCCCGCCCGGGCTGTTGATCAGCAGGTGAATGGGCGCATCGCTCTCTTGGGACAGCGCCACCAGGCGCTGGCAGGTGGCACGCGCCATCTTGTCGTCGATTTCGCCAAACACGAAGACGAAACGCGACTTGAACAGCAACTGCGTTTCCTGCGCATCGGCAGCGTCGGCCTTGGTCTTGGCGGACTTGTCGTCGGCAGCATCGAAAATCGTTTGCATGAAGGGCTCCAGGGAATGGGGAGATTATGGCGACGCGACGCAGGCCCTATCACCAACCTGATCACCAACCCCATCAGCTGCGCAGCTTGTAACCTGTGGCCAGCAAGCGCAGGCAGATGCCGGCCACCACAGTGAAGCTGGTGCCCACCACAGCCAGGCTCAACCAGGGCGAGACATCGCTGACACCGAAAAACCCGCGGCGAAAGCCGTCGATCATGTAGAAAAACGGGTTCAGGTGGCTGATGGTCTGCCAGACACCAGGCAGCGAATGGACCGAATAGAAAACACCCGAGAGGAAGGTCATGGGCATGATGACGAAGTTCTGAAACGCCGCCATCTGGTCGAACTTGTCGGCCCACAGGCCGGCAATGATGCCCAGCGAACCCAGCATGCCCGCACCGAGCACGGCAAACACCAGCACCCAGGCCGGTTCAACCAGGCGCAGCGGCGCGAACCAGGCCGTCACCAGCAACACCCCCAGCCCCACCGCCAGCCCCCGCACCACCGATGCACCGACATAGGCCGCGAACCAGGCACGGTGCGACAAAGGCGTGACCAGCAGGAAGACCAGATTGCCGGTGATCTTGCTTTGCACCAGTGAACTGCTGCTGTTGGCAAAGGCGTTCTGCAGCACGCTCATCATCACCAGCCCGGGAATCAGGAAGCTGGTGTAACCCACGCCGGGGAAAACCTCGACCTTGTCTTCGAGCACATGGCCGAAGATCAGCAGGTACAGCACAGCCGTCAGCACCGGCGCAGCAACGGTCTGAAACGCCACCTTCCAAAAGCGCAAGATCTCTTTGTAGAAAAGCGTGCCGACCCCGGTCACTTGAGGACCCTTCGCGCTGCGCGCTGCGGGATGAGCGCTTGGGGGCGGCCCGGCGCGCTCATGCTGCCCCCTGGGGCACAGCCGCTGCGCCTTGCATGATTTCGATGAACACGTCTTCAAGATCGGCGCGGCCGATCTCCAGGTCTTCGATCTTCACGCTGGCTGCGCGCAGAGCCGAGAGCAGTTGTTCGACCTCGGCAGCGTCGCGCGCCGTGATCTGCACGCTGCGCCCGGTCACGCGTGCCTGCGCGGCCAGCGCTGCGGGCAGCGCGCTGTCGGTCTTGAAGCGCAGCATCGTGCTGGCGGTGCCTGCCAGCAGGGTAGCAGTGCGCTCGAGCGCCACCACCCTGCCCTGTTTGAGCATGGCAATGCGGCCACACAGCGCTTCGGCTTCCTCCAGGTAATGCGTCGTCAGCAACACCGTGTGGCCTTCGCGGTTCAGGCGCGAAATGAAACGCCACAAGGTCTGGCGCAGTTCCACGTCGACCCCGGCCGTGGGCTCGTCCAGCACGATGACAGGCGGCCGGTGCACCAGCGCTTGTGCCACCAAGACCCGCCGCTTCATGCCGCCAGACAATTCCCGCATGTTCGCCTTGGCCTTGTCTGTCAGGCCCAATTCTTCCAGCAGTTCACTGATCCAGGCTTCGTTGTTCTTGACGCCGAAATAGCCGCTCTGGATGCGCAGGGCTTCGCGCACGCTGAAGAAGGGGTCGAAGACCAGTTCCTGCGGAACGATGCCCAAGGCTCGGCGTGCGGCAGCGTAGTCGCGCGCGACCTCATGTCCCATCACGGTGACAGTGCCGCTGCTGGCACGCGCCAAGCCGGCCAGGATGGAAATCAGCGTCGTCTTGCCCGCCCCGTTGGGGCCCAGCAAACCGAAGAATTCGCCCTGGGCGATGTCGAAAGACACGTTGTCCAGGGCCCGGAAGCTGCCTCGGGCGCCGGTGTAGGTCTTGCTGACCTGATCGAAACGAATGGCAGGGCCGGCGCTGGGGGAAAGGGAAGGCATGAACACGGGATTGTAGGCAGCCAGCCCTGCGCGGCCGGATGCCAGAATCGATTCACCATGCCTGCCGTTCCAAACACGCCGAAAGCCCCGAAGACCGCGAAAGCATCAACCGGGAAGAAGCCCCCCCGGCGCACCGCCGAGCGCATTCTTGAAGTGACGCTGGACCTGTTCAACCGTTTCGGTGAACCCAATGTCAGCACGACACTGATCTCGGCAGAGATGGGCATCAGCCCGGGCAACCTGTACTACCACTACCCGGCCAAGGACGAACTGATCAACAGCCTGTTCGGCCGCTTCGAAACAGCCCTGAACGAGCTGCTGACAGCGGCCGATGCGGTGGAAAACGTCGAAGACGCGTGGCTGTTCTTTCACATGCTTTTCGAACTGATCTGGCAGTACCGCTTTCTCTACCGCGACCTGAACGATTTGCTCAGCAAGAACCGGCGCTTGGAGACGCACTTCCAGTTCGTGTTGAAGAACAAGACACGTGCCGTGCGCGGCCTGCTGGACGGCTTGTCCCGCAGCGGCGTGGTGCAGATCACGGGTGTCGAGGCCGCGCCGGTCTCCACCGCCATGGTGGTGGTGTTGACATACTGGCTGAGCTTTGAGTACGTGCGCGAACCGCGCAAGGCCCTGGACGCCGAGAGCGCTGCCGGTTCGGTGGCGCGCGGCGCGTACCACGTGCTGAGCCTGCTGCTGCCCTATCTTGAGCCGGCGTCGCGCGAACACCTGCACAGGCTGGCCGGCTCGTACCAGCCGGCCTGAGAGGCTGAGCCCGCGCCCCGCAACGGGGCTGCTGTGTGAATTTTCCTCATCCTGGCAGTGACACAGGCCGCGGCGCCGAAAGGCCGTGCGCCAGACACTGGGTTCCATGTTGAAGCGAAAGGGCCCGCCCCCGACGCCCACAACCCGGAACCCGGCCCGCCTGCATCCCAAGGCCGCGTTCCTTCCAGCACCGGGATGCGCCAAAAGGAAACACCATGAACACCATCACCACCCTGAAGACACTCGCCACTTCTCTGGCCCTGGCACTGAGCCTGGGCACAGCGGCCCATGCCGGCGACTTCGAAGACGCCTACCCCGGCTTTGCCGAACAAGCCAAGCAGACCACGCCGGCCCAAGCTGCAGCCCAACGCGTGGAGGTGACCGCCGCCGCGCTGAAGCGCAGCCCCAGCGGCAGCGTCAGCACCGAAGAGTCGCGCGCCATGCTGGGCGAAGACAGCGGCTCGTTCTGGATTACCCAGCACGATGCAGCCGCCAAGGCCAGCGCGATGGCACGGGCCGACGTTTTGAAGCGCTGAAGCGCTGAAGCCACCGGACAGTCCCCTGAAAGCCCCGACAACGCCTCACCCCACTCCAACCCCGTCCACCCCCAAGGAGCCCTCAATGAACAAGCACAACGTCCTGCATTGCGTCGCACTGGCCCTGAGCCTGACCGTGGCCCTGGCCGGCACCGCTCAAGCCGGCGATTTCGACGACGCCCACCCCGACCTGAAGGCCATGCAGTTGGGCAGCCCTTTAGCGGCTGCTGCAACCCCATCCCAGGCCGCCGCACAACGCGTGGTCGTGGCCGCAGAAGCCTTGAAACGCGGCCCAGGCGACAGAGTCAGCACCGAAGAGTCCCGCGCGATGGTGGGTGAGGACAGCGGCTCGTTCTGGATGACGCAGCAGGGGGCTCAGCCGGGCGCTTCCGGGGCTGTGGCCAAGGCCGGCGCAGGCGTGCGCTGAAAGCCGACCGAGGCCTGCATCAGCGCACGGGTTTAGTCAGCCTGCGCGCGCTGCGCGGCCAAATCGATGGAAGCCAGGGCTTCCACGATCTGGCCCTGCCGCACCACGACCAGCTGAAGTAAATCAACGTGGCCTTGGGCACCAAAGTGGCCTTCAGCGAAGGTTCTTGGCCAGGGCCGCCAGGTCTTGCGGGCTCAGGTTGCGGGCAATGTCGACATCGCCCTTTTCCAGCAGCAGCCGTTGCGTGGCCGATTCCTTCACGTGGCGATAGATCACGCGCTTCCGCTTCGCCAGTGTGCGGACGTAGTTGTCGTTGAGTTCCAGTGTCGCGATCTCGTTCGCGCGCTATTCGCGCATGCGCAGCGGCCCCGACCCGGCGTAGTTCGTCTTCAGCCAGGCCGCGCCGATATCGCCATTCTGTTCGTTGCCCAGCAGCAGTTTCTTGTCGACCACGCTCGACACGCTGGCGGTCAGGCAGTTGTAGACCAGATTCGGCGCACAGGCCCGGTCGGTTTCGAGCGTCATCGCCTGCGGGCCGGTCTGGCGTACCTTGTCCTTGACATTGGCCTTGTTCAGGCCGAACTGCGCCAAGGATGAAGGCCGGGGTCTTGTCCAGCGGCAAAACGCCGGCCGGGCTTGATGTCGAGGCTGTAGGTCTTGCCGTAGGCCGAGCGCTTCCAGGCCTGCGCCAAGTTGCCCAGCAACTTCGAAGGGTCAGCCACATCGAAGCTGATCAGGCGTTCGTAGCAGTTGCCGGTGATTTCGCCCGTGCTGATCTCGAAGGCTTCGGTCGGGTCCAGGCTGACAGTGTCGTCGAAGGCAGCGGCCAGGACCAAGGTGTCCTTGGGCGTGGCAGCCTGTGCTGGCAAAACGCCCAGCAGCAGCTCCGCACCCAGGCCCTGGACGGCGGAACGGCGGGTGAACGAGGGGAAAGACCTCAGACTTCGCCGCCGAATTTCTTGATCAGGTTGTCGATGTATTTCTCGACCAACTTCTCGAATTCGCTGCTGACCACAGGTGCCACGACCATCTTCATCAACCCTGGCAGCGGCACTTCGACCTGGGCGTTGAGCTTCAATGCCAGCCCGGTGCTCTTCTTCTGGTCGCTGATTTTCCAGCTGCCGCCCACCAGGGCATTGCCTTCGCCCTTCACCGGTGTCCAGACCACCGTGCCCTTGGCGCGGTTGGACGCGTACTTGCTGGCGTAGACGGTCTGGATGCTGGCCTGCCCGCTGCCGACCTTCTGCATTTCCCAGCGGTAGATGCCCCCGCCCAGGTCGACGAGTTGATCGACTTTGGGAAAGAAGCTGACCGAAGTTGGGACGTCGGACAGCACGTCAAAAACGTCCTTGAAGGGCGCCTTGACGGCAAATTCGTAACCCAGGTCGATATCGACGGTGATGGCCATGGTGCGGGTCTCCTCAAGGCTTGGGCAATGTGCCTGGCTTGCCATTGTGACGAGCCCGCAGGCCACGACGGTTCATGCTGAAGTCTCGCCGCCCCAGGGCAGCATCAGGGTCAGCATCAGCAGCTTGTTGAACTCGGGCTCGAAGCGGTCGATCACGGCCTGCGGGTCGGGGCACAGGGCAATGTCGGTGATCAGCCCGAACTGCACGCCGCCGCCGTAGGACAGGATCGACACCCCCACCCCGATGTCGCCCGAGGCCGGCACCCAGAACATGGTCTGGCGCAGCGTGGCGCCGCAAAACTTCAGGTACTGGGCGGGGCCCGGCACATTGGTCATCACCGCCGTGGCCTTCTTCGCGAACATGCCCAGCACCATGTCTTGCACCGGCTTGATGAACAAGCCACTCATGGCCAGCACCGCGAAAGCCAGCAGCGGCTGGTAGCTGCCCTTCAATTCGTCCATGCGCCGGTGCACCGCGTAGACGCGCTCGACCGGGTTGTCGATGCCGATGGGCAGCACCAGGGGCGCCAGGCCGAAACGGTTGCCCAGCTTCCAGGCCTGGTCCAGCGGCCGCAGATTCACCGGCACCATGGCGCGGATTTCCTTGGCCGCAGGGTCTTGCCCGCGTTCCCGCAGGTATTCACCGAAAGCACCGGCAGCGCATGACAGCAACACGTCGTTGACCGAGCAGCCCAGGCCGCGGCCGACGGCCTTTACTTCTTCCAGTGGCAGCGGTTCGCTCCAGGCCACGCGTTTGTGGCCGCTGGGCTTGCCTTTGAGCAGCGTGGGCGAGTCGTCGGCCATCAAAGCCAGGGCGCCGACGTCGGCCAGTACCTGCACGCCGCTGCGCGCCATGTCCATGCTGCCCAGCAGGTTCTGCTGCGGGTGGGCCAGGATCTCCAGCGACTTCGCCACCCCGCCGCCATACATGGCCACGGCCTTGGAGGCGATGTCGGTCAGCGGCTTGAGCACGGCGTCGGCCAGCCAGTCGCCTTCGTTCGTGCGGTCGTCGGCCGCGCCGGTGGTGTTGGACGCGCTGCGGCGCCGGCGCCGGGGCGGGTCGATGCCGCCGTCGGTGATCGACAGCATGACCGAGGTCAAGGCGATGCCGTCGCCAATGCAGTGGTGGATGCGCGCAATCATCGCGCTGCCACCTTCATAGCTTTCAATGAAATGAAACTGCCAGAGTGGGCGCTTGGGGTCCAGCGGCTGGATTGCCAGGTCACCGCACAGGCGTTGCAGGGCATGGCGTTCGGTCTCGCCATCGTTCGGCCTGAGCGTTTCGACCAGGACGTGACGGCCGATGTCGAAGGCGTCGTCGGTCACCCACATCGCGCCCAGGGTGTCGGGCACGGCTTTCTGTCGAAAGCGGTCGTACTGCAGCAGCTTGGATTCGATGCGTTCCTTCAGCGCCGGCAGGGTGATGGCAGGGGTGAGCAGCCAGACGCCGACGATCATCATCAGGTTGACGTCGTTGTCCATGCGCAGCCAGGCGGTGTCAACACGGGACATGCGTTCGGCCGCGCTTTTGGCCGCGCTTTTAGCCGCGCTCGTAGCCGCGCGTGTAACCGCGCTTGCTGTCGCGCTTGTGGCCGCGCTTCTGGCTTCAGGCATCGGGTTTCCTTGGGGTGCGGCAGAGTCGAAGGCTGCGCACGATGCTGGGTAACATGACGGGCGTCAAGACCAGACTAACACTCAAGGAAGCCAGCCATGTCGAGCCTGAAGACCGCTTTCGATGCTGCCGTTGCCGGCAGCAAGAGCCTGCCGGAGAAGCCGGACAACATGACCCTGCTGAAGATCTATTCGCTCTACAAGCAGGCCACCGAGGGCGACGTCGAGGGCAAGCGCCCCGGCTTCACCGACATGGTGGGCCGCGCCAAGTTCGATGCCTGGGCGGCCGTGAAGGGCAAGAGCCATGACGAAGCGATGCAGGAATACATCGATCTCATCGAATCGCTGAAATAGAACTCCCCTCGGCGGGCAGCGAACGCAGTGAGCGTGGGGGGCCCGCCCGCCGCCGGGCCGCCCCAAGGCGGGCAGCGCCCCCTCGGATGGCAGCGAAAGCAGTGAGCTTGGGGGCCCGCCCGCCGCCGGGCCGCCCCAAGGTGGGCCGCGCCCCCTCGGGGGGCAGCGAACGCAGTGAGCTTGGGGGCCCGCCCGCCGCCGGGCCGCCCCAAGGCGGGTAGCGCCCCCTCGGGGGGCAGCGAACGCAGTGAGCTTGGGGGCCCTTCTACTTTGCGGACAGAGCCTTCTCGATCGCCGCCACCAGACTGGGGCTGAGCGGGTCGACATTGCTGCCGTAGCTCGACACCGGCTTGCCGGCACGGTCGACCAGGTACTTGTGGAAGTTCCAGCCCGGGGCCTGGCCGGTGGCGCGGGTCAGTTCGACATACAGCGGGTTGGCGGTGCTGCCCTTGACCGATGTGCGGCTGAACATCGGGAATTTCACGCCGTAGGTGTTGAAGCACAGGTCAGCAATCTTCTTGCTGTCGGTCGCTTCCTGGTTGAAGTCGTTGGTCGGGAAGCCCAGGATGACCAAGCCTTTGTCGGCGAAGCGCGCGTTCAGTTTTTCCAGGCCTTCGTACTGGGGCGTGAAGCCGCAGTAGCTGGCGGTGTTGACGACCAGCAGCACTTTGCCGGTGTACTGGCACAGGGCCTGCGGCTTTTCGTCCTGCAGGCGCGGGAAGCTGTGCTGCAGCAAGGCAGGGCAGCTGGCGGCCGCAGTGGCCGCAGGCTTCTGAGCCTGCGCCTCGGGCAGGCTGGCGGCCAGGCCGCCGGCAACCAGCAAGCTAAGGACGAGTTGGCGCATGGCATCTTCCGGCAGACAGTGGAAGCCGAATGGTGCCAGAGCCGCACTAGATCAGCCGCGCCAGGGTCATCGCCGGTTCGGCGTTCAGGTCGTCACGCACCCAGTGCGCGCCTTCAAAGCTGGCGTCTGCGAAATCGATGCTGCGCGTGATGCCGCAGCGCAAGCCGGCCGCGCGCGCGGCACGCATGCCGTTGGGAGAGTCTTCGATGGCCATGGCCTCATCGGCAGCCAAGCCCAGACGCTGCAGGGCCAGGGTGTAGGCCATCGGGTCGGGCTTCTTGACGGGCGCGTCTTCAGCGCACACGGCCGCGCTGAAGATATCGCGCCAGTGCGCTCCCCACAGGCTGACGAACAAGGCATCGACATTGACCAGGCTGCTGGTGGTGGCCAGCGCCAGCTTCACGCCGGCGGCGTGGCATTCGGCCACCAGGCGCAGCACCCCCGGCCGCGCATGCAGCCCGCCTTGGGCCACGATGAGGGGGTACAGGGTGTTCTTGCGCAGGTGAAGCTCACGCGCCAGCGCGGCGCGCTCAGGTCCGGCGGGCGGGGCGTCGTGCCGCAGGCTCATGTCGTGCAGCAGGCGTTCACGGCCGCCCGGAACGTGCAGCAGTTCGTTGTAGTGCGCCACATCCCAGCGCCAGGGAACGCCCAGGGCCTCGAAAGCCTGGTTGAAAGCGACGCGGTGCCCGTCGCGTTCGGTCTCGGCAATCGTGCCGTCGACGTCCCAGATCAGGCCGCGCAACATGGCAGGGCTAGATGGCACCGAAGGCTCGCTGGCGGCGCTCCATCATGCGCCAGATGAAGGGTGTGAAGATGAGCTGCATCGCCAGTTCCATCTTTCCGCCGGGCACTACCACGGTGTTGGCCCGGCTCATGAAGCTGTCGTGGATCATGCTCAGCAGGTACGGAAAGTCGATGCCCTTGGGGTTGGCGAACCGGATCACGCACAGGCTTTCGTCCGGCTGTGGAATATCGCGCGCGATGAACGGGTTGCTGGTATCGACGATGGGGACGCGCTGGAAATTGACGTGCGTGTAGGCGAACTGCGGCACGATGTAGTGCACGTAGTCGGGCATGCGGCGCAGGATGGTGTCGGTCACGGCCTCGGCCGAATAACCGCGCACGTGCTTGTCGCGCCAAAGTTTCTGAATCCATTCCAGGTTGATGACGGGCACGACGCCAATCAACAGGTCGGGGTAGCGCGCGATGTTCACGTCATCGGTCACCACCGCACCGTGCAGGCCTTCGTAGAACAGCAAATCAGTGTCGTCGGCCAGATCTTCCCAGGACGTGAAGGTACCCGGAGGTTGCCCATGAGGCTTGGCTTCGACCTCGTCGTGCAGGTACATGCGGCGCCGGCCGGTGCCGCTTTCGCCGTACTCGCGGAACAGCGCTTCCAGTTGCGGAAACAGGTTGTTCTCGGGGCCGAAGTGGCTGAAGTTCTTGTCGCCGGCCTTTTCGGCCTCGGCCTGGCGCGCGCGCATTTCCAGGCGGTCGAAGCGGTGAAAGCTGTCGCCTTCGACCATGGCCGCCTTGACCTTCTCGCGCCGGAAGATGTTCTCGAAAGTGCGCGTGATCGAACTCGTACCCGCGCCGGACGACCCGGTGATGGCGATGATCGGGTGTTTCTGGCTCATCTCAACTCAGTCTCTGAAAAGGCTGCGATCGGTGAACAAGGGGTTGCCAAAGTCACGCGTGGACGTGTCGGCGTGGTAACGCTCGATGCGCTCGACCTCGTTCTTGCTGCCGAAGACCAGGCCGATGGGCTGGTGCAGTGAACTCGGCCGCACACCCAGTACCGGCTGGCGCCCGGTGCTTGCGCGGCCACCGGCCTGTTCGATGAGAAAGCCCACGGGGTTGGCTTCATACAGCAAGCGCAAGCGGCCCGGCGTTTTCGGGTCTTTGGTGTCGCGCGGGTACATGAACACGCCGCCGCGCATCAGGATGCGGTGCGCCTCGGCCACCATGCTGGCGATCCAGCGCATGTTGAAGTCTTTGCCGCGCGGGCCAGTCTTGCCGGCCAGGCATTCGTCGACGTAACGCTTGACCGGCGGCTCCCAGAAGCGCGAATTGCTGCTGTTGATGGCGAATTCCTGTGTGTCCGCAGGCACGCGGATGTCCGAGTGCGTGAGCTTGAATTCCCCCAGGTTCGGGTCGAGCGTGAATCCGACCACGCCATTGCCCACGCTCAAGATCAGCATGTTGGTGGGGCCGTAAAGGGCATAGCCGGCAGCCACCTGTTGCGTGCCGGGCTGCAGGAAGTCGGCCTCAGTGACATCACGCCCGGATTCTGATGGGCTGTCGGGCGCAACAGCAGGAAGACGCAAGATGCTGAAGATGCTGCCCACCGACACATTCACATCGATGTTGCCGCTGCCGTCCAGCGGGTCGAAAACCAGCAGGTACTTGCCGCGTGCGTAGGCCGGCGGTATTTGGTAAGGCGCCTCCATCTCCTCGCTGGCCATGCCGGCAAGGTTGCCACCCCATTCGGTGGTGCGGATGAAGAGTTCTTGGCTGATCATGTCGAGCGGCTTTTGCAATTCACCCTGAACATTCGCATCACCGGCTGGGCTGGCGGCGATGATCTCGGTTGCCTGGGGGTCGCCCAGGGCGCCGAAGGCGACCGTTCGGGCAATGGCCTTGCAGGCCAGCGAAACGTCCAGGATCAGCGCGTTGAGTTCGCCACTGGCAGCGGGAAAGCGACGGCGTTCTTCGATCAAGTACTGCGTCAGCGTGCGGCGGTTGGACGGTGGCATGTGGGTCTTGCGAAATGGCAGGTGTCAGGGCAGTGCTCAGGCCAGGGCTGAAAGACAAGGCTAAACGGCATCCCAATTCACAGGGGAAACCCTTGTAGTTTGGCCGGCATTCAGGAAAAGTCATCTCTTCCAAACCGTGCCATCAGCCGAAACTTAAGCGGAAAATGCAGCCATGAATATCACGTTTCGCCAGCTTCGGGTTTTTGTCGAAGTTGCGCAACAGGGCAGCATGGCGCGCGCGGCTGAAACCCTGCATCTCACGCCCCCAGCCATTTCGATGCAGGTCAAGGAAATGGAAGGCCACATCGGCCTGCCGCTGTTTGACCGCAACGGCCGTGCCGTCACGCTGTCGACGGCGGGCGAGTATTTCCTGGTGCATGCCAAACGTCTGCTGGCGGCGCTGAAAGATGCCGACGACGCCATGGCGCGCCTGAAGCGCGTGGAACGCGGCCTGCTGACCATCGGCATGGTGGGCACGGCCAAGTACTTCGTGCCGCACCTGCTGGCGCGCTTCCACCTCGACCACCAGGGCGTTGAAGTGCGCTTGCGCGTGGCGGGCAACCGTGAACAACTCGTCGCCCTGATGCAGGCCGGCGACGTCGACCTGTCGATCATGGGCCGCCCACCGCGCGAGGTGGCCACGCGCGCAGAGGCCTTCGCCGCCCATCCCTTGGTTTTCATCGCACCGCCCGAACACCCGCTGGCGCAGCGCCGCAACATTGCGGCCAAGGCGCTGGAAGACTACCCCTTCATCGTGCGTGAACATGGCTCGGGCACACGCACGGCGATGCAGGGCTTGTTCGACGAACACCGTATCGAGCCGCGCATTGCGATGGAAATGTCGAGCAACGAAACCATCAAGCAGGCCGTGATCGCCGGCCTGGGCCTGAGCTTTCTGTCTGCGCACACCATCGGCTTGGAACTGAAGAACGGCTTGCTGCAGGTGCTGGACGTGAACGGCACGCCACTCATGCGCGTGTGGAACATGGTGCAGCTGAGCGGCAAGGTGCTGTCGCCGGCGGCCGAGGCCTTTCGCTGCTTCGTGATCGAAAACGGCGAAGCGTATCTGGCCGCCCAGGGCATGCCTGCCCTGTCGGGGCTGGGGCAAAAGCACAGCGGCTGAACGCCGCAGCCCGCAACACCTCGGCCCGCAACGCCTTAGTCCGCATTCGCGCGGGGCGCAGTGCAGCGCAGCCGGCCGTCGATATGACTCAGGCCTTGGGCACCTTGGGTGCCCTGGGTGCCCTGGAGGTCTTGGGAACCGTGGGAAACGTTGGAATTGCGGGAATCGTGGAAATCGTGGGTTTGGCCGAGGCAGCCTGACCCGCAGCGCCGGCGCCACTTTTCCTGAGCAGCGCATCGAGGTTCTTCTCGATCTCGCTCTCGATGGTCTTGCTGAAGGCGCCCAGCAAGAAACCCAGCTTGGCATTCAGGTCGAAGTGCGTGGCCGCCACGACCAGGGTGCCGCTGACCCCGCTGCGCGTGAATTCGACCGTGTCACTGGTTTCGCCTTCGATCACGGTGCAGGCCATGTCGAACTTGGCTTCGACTTCTTCGGCCCACTTCCAGGCGATCTTGCGCGCCTTGGGCAGGCCCAGGCGGTGGTCACGGTGAATGTGGATGTCGGCCATGGGCGGGGTTCCTCAAGGATTGGGTTGCTGCAGTCTGCTGCGGCGTTCAGCCTTCGGCAGGCGCGCCAGGATTTTGACCTCGGCGTGAAAGCGGTCGAAATCGCGGCCCTGGCGTTCGAACAACTGCTCGAAGGCGCCCACCAGGTCGTCGTAGGCCGCTTGGATGGCGAATGCGGCATTGTTGGCGCGGTCTACCCAGGCGTCGTAACCGGCAAAACCCGCCCAGGGGCCGGCCTTCAGCGCGGCATAGTCGGCGCGAAAGCCTGCCATCGCAGCCGCCTTGGCGGCGCGCTTCTCGGTCTCCGTTCCCGGCCCGGCATAGACGGCTTGCAAGCGCTGGCGCGTGCGCAGGGTCAGGTCACGAAAGTCGCGGCGACGCGCTTCCTGCGCGGCACCTGCTGCCAGTTCGCCACTGCGGCCCTGACGCTGCAGCCACAGCGCAACACCGATACGTTCCACCGCCACGGCATAGGACTCATTGAACTGGGTGTCGTCATTGGCATAGGCCACCTGGTGCGACAGTTCGTGAAACAACAGGCGCGCCAGATCGGCTTCTGGCCATTGAATGAAGGTATTCAGCAGCGGGTCGCCGCCCAACCAGTTGGTCTTGCCCAGGGTGCTGTACGCCGGCACGCCGTAGACACTGGTTTCCCAGCCCTGGCCGCGCAGTTGTGCGGCCAGGGCATCAGCTGGTTCGCGGCTGAAGTAGCCGCGGTAGCCGACGCAGCCCACCACGGCAAAACACCAGGTTTTCAGTTCCAGAGACAGTTCAGGCGCGGCGACGATGTTGAAGACAGCCGACGGGCGCTGCAGGTCGGCATACCGGCGATAGCTGCGGTTGTCGGGCAGCTTCAGCTCGGCCACCGCAA
>JBBQAW010000060.1:0-16108 GCA_038316815.1 Burkholderiales bacterium | reverse complement strand
GCATGCCGCTGAGCTGTTCGTCAACATCCACTCTGGCCAAGCCATGGCGCAAGGCGCAGGCCTGGTGCTGGCTGGCCAGGCCCTGGAGCAGAAGGCCGAGGTGCGCGTGCTGCTGTGCGACGCTGCCGGCGACATCGCCCTCGTGGGCAAGGAAATGCCCACGCTGAAGCCGCGCAACGTCACGCCGCAGCAGATGCTGCAAGGCTTGATCAAGGCGGGCGCCAAGGTGGAAGTGTGTGCGCTGTACCTGCCCAACACCGGCAAGCAGGCCAGCGACCTGATCCCCGGCGTCACCGCCGCCAAACCGGCCGACGTGGCGGCACACCTGCTGAAGCCGGGCGTGCACACGCTGGCCTTCTGAACAGGAGCTGCAGCGCAGATGTAGATGTAGATGTAGATGTAGCCGCAGACGCAGACGCAGACGCCTGCGTACCACCCTGCGTCAGACTGGTTGCCTTCCGTGCGGCGAGCAGACACGGCTCACACAGGGCAGACTCCACGTTTTTTGCGGACGCGGTTCGTCGTGGGCATCGCGCTTGGCTCCTACGCCAGGGGCGCCTGCAGGTGCACTTGAGCCTGGGCGCCCCGCGTACCTGCAAATTTCGATGGCCGAAGGGACAAACGCGTGACGGAGTTCTATCTCATACTGGCCGCGTTCCTCGCGTTCACTCTCAATCACGCCAGCCGCATCCTTCGCTCCTTGGGCACGCTGACGGCGGCGCTGGCTCTGGCCATGATCGCTGGGTCGATCGTCCTGGCAAACCTCGACGGCACTTTCGCAGCCATTCCCGCCGATGCGCGCCTGGCCGAGCGCATCAAGCCATTCGTCCTGAACACACAGGCTGCCATCGCCAGCGTCGTCGCACTTTTCCTGCTCTGGGCGGTCTGGGCACAAGGCCGGCGGCGCGTCGCCGATTCGATGCCGTTGCGCAACACAGCGGCGGCTTTTGGCCGCGTATCGCGATACGCGCATTGGGTCATCGGCACGTTGATGCTCATCCTGCTGCCGATGGGTCTGTTCACCTCTGTGCTTGCGGACGATCACCCGGAGCGCGGCGTCTACATGGCAACCCACCAGGCTCTGGGCATCACGGTCTTGTTGCTGGTGGTGCTGCGAATGGTTTGGCTGGGCCAAAGCCCTGCGCCGACGATGCGGGCCGATTTGCAGTTCTGGCAACGCCAGTTGGCCCGGGCCACACATGTGAGTCTCTACGCGCTCATGCTTGCCTTTCCCGTCACGGGCGTCCTGCTCACGGCGTGGCGCGGCGAAGTGCTTGACGTCTATGGCTGGTCGGTCACGGGCCTTCTGGCACCGAATGCAGAAGCGGCGGCTGTGGTGGCCTTCCTGCACAACCTGGTTCTGCCGGCACTCTTCTACCTCGCCATCTTCTTGCACCTTGGCGCCGTGACGAAGCATCACTTCGGCGAGCAACGACAGCAGGAAGTGCGCCGCATGCTGCGTTGATGCTGCCGCCCGGCGGCTGCACGCCACCGGGCCGTCACCGCACAACCGCCTTCAGCCCGCAATGGACCTGAGAGAGCGCGTGCGCTTTTCAAGCCGCTCCAGCTGTCGCTTGGCGCCTTCGGTCATGGCCTTGGCCAGTACCTTCTGCGCGTCGTCTTCCAGCTTCACATGCCGTTCGTCGCCCAGCATCTTCAGCATCTCGGCGTCATTCAGGCTGGGCAGGCTGGGCACCAGTTCTGCCATCACCCGGCCCAGCGCGCTGGCGGTCAGGCGCGTCATCTCGTCGGCAGTGAAGCTCTGTGCCAGCTCTTCCATCTGGTCGGCCAGCGCGGCGCTGGCGGGGTTGGCGCGCAGGGCTTCCAGCACCAGGCGCTGGGCGGTACCCGGGCCTTGTTCGGTGTCGATCAACTCGGCCAGACCCAGGCCCATGGTTTCGGCGGTTTCAGCAGAACGCAGGTCGCGCACGGTGGCCAGCTCTTCCAGCATGTCGGGGTGGAAGCGGGCTGTCACCAGGGTGGCCACCAGGGGGCAGGTGCGGCGGTTGGACGGCTGCAGCCAGCTGACCATGTTCTGGTAGTAGCGGTAGATCTTCAACAGGTTGTTGCCGGGCGTGAAGTTGCCACCCGCGCTGACGCCCATGCCGTTCAGGTTGACGTTGACGAAGTGGTGCCAGGTCGAATCGCAGGCGATACGCCCGGGCCGCGCCGCCTGGCCCGCCAGCGGCGCAGCGCGGTGGCCGTCATAGGCCGACAACACACCGAACATGCGCGGCGTGACCGGCGGCTTCCACAGGCTATTGAGCACCGTGCGCCCACCCGACACGCCGAAAGCCACGATCTCGGCCCCGAAGCGCGCGCCGCCTGCCGTAGCGGGCGGGAATTCAGCGAAGTTCTGGCCTGCCAGTGTGTAGCTGCCGTTCAAGGTGGCGGCAGCGGTGACGGCGAAGCATTCACTTTCGTGCGGATGGTCGGGCAGCACATCCATGTCGTTCGAGAACAGCGCCGGGTTGCCGCTGGCACGCGAGACGCTGGCGCCCGAAAGCAAGAGCAGCGGGTGCACCGTGGCCGTCCAGCCCGCCGCACCGCCTGCACCTGTGACGGCATAGTTCGGGAAGATGCGCTGCGGGATGTCGTCGCCCTGGTCGCTGAACTCGTACACGTTGTTGGCGCCGGGGTTGACGACGGTGTCGATGCGGCGCAAGGCCCCGGGCAGGGCTTCGCTGCCCATGGGCACGCTGGCCCAGTCGCGCATGTGGCGCACACGCGGCAGCCTTGCGCCCATGGCCGCGCCCAGGGTGGCGTGGTCGCCGGTCGAAAACACACCGCCACCCGCGTTCATGAAGCGCGCCAGCGTGGCCACTTCGGCATCGCTCAAGGCGCCGCCCGCATTGATGCCGAACATCCACACCTGGTCGTAGTTCTGCACCGTCAGGGCGGGGTTGATCGTGCTGAAGTCGTGGTTGTTGCGCACGATGTAGGAAGCGCCGTCGATGTTGACCGGCGAAGGGTGCGCGCCGCGGTGCGCCAGGCTCAGCGTGGGCCGCAGCGTGACGCTGGCGTCGGTGGTGATGGCTTCGATGAAGCGCGACAGGCCGAAGCCGCCGATTCCGAAGCCCAGAGAGCCGTCGGTCACGACCAGGATGCGCGGGCGGCAACGCGGGAAGAGCGAGATCGCGGGGTTCAAGAACAGCCGCTCGGTCAGCAGGCTGCGGGACAGTTGGGGCAGAAGGGTAGGCATGACAGGCTCCGGTGAAAAGAAGGTGCCTGCATGTTCGCCAGCGCCGCAGCGGTGGGCATCCCGCGCTCTATGGATGGTGGGCCTGTCCTTTCATGCGCCCTGTGGAACAGCCTTCCCCCAAAGGCAGGTGCGGCGTCCACAGTCGAAGGGACACGGCCTGCGCACGAATCAATCTGGCTGCGGTCTGCAACCCGTCTGGCAGACTGCGGCAGGCGGCGCAGCAGCAGCAGGGCAAACTCCAGGCTTCGAACAAGCAACAACGGAGACAAACCCATGAGTCTGGACCGCCGCGCCTTCATCGCCGCCACCGCTGCCGCCGCCCTGCCCCTGGGCTTGAACGCCCAAGCGCAAGGCGCCTGGCCCACCAAGCCCGTGCGCATCGTCGTGCCCTTCGCGGCCGGCGGCACCACCGACATCCTGGCGCGCGCTATTGCGCCAGAGCTGGCCAAGGCCTTCGGCCAGCCTTTCGTCGTCGACAACAAGCCTGGCGCCGGCGGCAACAACGGTGGGGCCGAAGTGGCCAAGGCCACCGACGGCCATACGCTGCTGATGGGCACGGTAGGCACGCACGCCATCAACCCGGCGCTGTACCCGAAGATGCCTTACGACGCCGTCAAGGACTTCGCCCCCATCACCCTGGTGGCAGGCGTCCCCAACGTGGTGGTGATGAACCCGGCGTCGGCCCAGAAGTACAAGGTCGAGACCCTGCCCGACCTGATGCGCGCCGCGCGCGCCAACCCCGGCAAGCTGAACGTGGCGAGCTCGGGCAACGGCACGTCCATCCACCTGGCGGCCGAACTCTACAAAAGCATGACCGGCACCTTCATGCTGCACCTGCCGTACCGCGGCTCAGGGCCGGCCCTGATCGACCTGATGGCGGGCAATGTCGACCTGATGTTCGACAACCTGCCCAGTGCCCTGCCGCACATCAAGAGCGGCCGCCTGAAGGCCCTGGCCGTGACGAGCGGGCAACGCTCGGCCGCCCTGCCCGACGTGCCCACGGTGGCCGAAGCCGGTGGCGCCCTGCTGCGCAACTTCGAGGCCAGTTCCTGGTTCGGGCTGCTGGCACCGGCGTCGATGCCGGCCGACATCGTCACCCGCATTCAACAGGAAACCGCCAAGGCCATGGCCCAGCCTGCGGTGCGAGAACGCCTGTTGGCACAGGGTGCGCTACCCGGCGGCCAGCCGCCAGCAGACTTCGTGCGCTTCATCGAAGCAGAAACGAAGAAGTGGGCACTGGTGGTGAAGGCATCGGGCGCGAAGATCGATTGAGGGGGGGGACAGGCCTGGGACCGGGCTTGTATCGGCATGTTGCAGGTGTCGGAAGCTTCCGACGCCGGCTTGCACCACGGTCTGATGTCCACAGGCCGGGACTGTCTCTAAGCTGAAGCCATGCCTTCACCATCAGGAGCAGTCCCATGAATAACTTCCGCCAAACGCATTTGCGTACCGCCCTTGCTGCAGCCGTGCTTGCAGCCGCCGGCATGACTTCGTTTAGCACACTGGCAGCCGAACCGGGCGCGCAGGAACGGGCACAGATCCATCAAACCTATCGCGCCGAACGCGGAGCCTGTCTGGACGGCAGCAGCACGCAGGAAAAGAACGCCTGTCTGAATGAGGCCACGGCCGCGAGAGGCGAAGCGCTGCGCGGTGAATTGGGTCAGCAAACCGTGGGCCGCAATGAGAGCGCCCTGCCGGTCGAAGAAGACTTATTCGCCAATTCGCTGTCGCGTTGCGACGGAGTGCCTGCTGATGTGCGTGGCGTCTGCGACCGCAGGGTGCTGAGCGACGACGTGATCATCGTCGGCAGCGTGGCCGAAGGCGGCATCATTCGCGAACTGCGTGCGTCAGAGCCCGTGACCGTCGGCCAAACCGAGATGGACTTGCCGGTCATCGTGGCCGAAGCCACCGAACCGTTGATGGAAGCGCCGCCAGCGAGTGAACGGATTGACAGTACTGACCGTACGCCCGTGCGAAGCGCTGACAACCAGATCTGGGCAGGCGCTGAAGTTGGCATCCCCGAAACCAGCTTTTCGAGCGCAAAAGTGTTTGAACCGGTGACCGAACCGCAATCTGCGCAATCAATGCAAGAGGTGCAAGAGGTGCAAGGCTTTGAAGGCTTGCAAGGGTCGCAAGAGTTGCAAGAAGCCCTGTTGGCACAGCCAGCCCGAGACCTGGCCCCGGAGCCATTCACAAGCGCCCAGGACCCAGCCACCTCCAGCCTGGAACGCAGCCCCTACCCGCTGTAGATGCAGCCCCAGCGTTTCGAACAAGCCGGCTTCCTCAGCGCGGGCGGTGCATCTGAAAGCGCGCTGATTCGCTGATCTCGAAGTAGTCGGCCGCCCCGCCGCCGCGCACCACCGGGTGCGCGGCGGCGGTGTTGTAGACGCCGTTCACCAGCAGGTGGCGGGCAATGTGCACAGCCACCACTTCACCCAGCACCAGCCAGGTCTCGACGGCCTGCCCTTGCATGGTCTGCAGTTGCACCACCTGCGTGACGCGGCATTCGAAGCTGACTGGACTTTCTGCCACCCGTGGCGCCTGGATGCACGTGGACGCCAGCGGCGAAACGCAAGCGAGTGCAAATTCATCAACCTCGGGCGCCACCATGGCGCTGCTTTCGTTCATGGACACGGCCAGCGGCCGCGTCACCAGGTTCCAGGTGAATTCGCCGGTGGTCTGTGCGTTTACCAGGGTGTCCTTGGCGCCCACGCTGGCGAAGCCGACGATCGGCGGCACATAGTTGAAGGCGTTGAAGAAGCTGTAGGGCGCCAAGTTGTGGCCGCCCTGGCCGTTGTGGGTGCCGATCCAGCCAATGGGCCGGGGGCCGACGATGGCGTTGAAAGGGTCGTGTGGCAGGCCATGGCCCAGCCGGGGTTCGTAGGAATGCGAGTCGAATGTCATCTCGCCACGCTACCAGCCCTCACTGCCCGGGTCGCCCTTGAACGGGCCAGCCAGGTCGGGCGTGACCCAGCCGCCATAGAAGCCACCGGGCTGCGCGCGTGCCACTTCTCCACCCACGGTGATGCGCAGTTCGGGCCAAGCGTACATCGCGACGGTCTCAGCCAAGGTTTCAGCGCCGGGCAGCGGGTTCGGGTAGCTCCAGGCCACACGGTCCAGGCGGCGCGGGCCTTGCTGCAGGGTCCAGTAGCTTGCGGGCCCCTTCCATTCGCAGAACGAACTGCCGCTGGCAGGCTGGAACAAAGCGCGGTCCACATCGGCCCAAGGCAGATAGAACGTGGGCGGGTGAGAAGTTTCCAGCGCGCGGACGGCGCCGCGGGTGCGCGCCACCAGCGTGCTGCCCCACATCACCTGTACCTCGCGTTCGTCGGGCACCAGCGCCGGCGGCCGCGGAAAGTCCCAGACGCTTTGCTGCCCCGGGCCGGGCGCCGCAGCAAAGGGCGGGCGGCCCTGGCCGCGCCAGTGCCAGTGTTCGCGGGCCGCAGCCAGCCATGCAGGTGTTTTTGCCATGGACGGCAGCTTAAGCGGAAGCCGAAAAGCACGGCGCCGTGCTGGCATCATCCGGCGACAGCAAGTTCGCAGGAAGACAACAACGATGTGCGCCAGCAAAGTGGCCGAAGGCCAGCAACGCGGATGGATCATCCCCATCGGCGGCGCTGAGGAAAAAGAAAACTCGCCGCAGATCCTGCAGCGCTTCGTCGAACTGGCCGGCGGCCGCAGCGCCGACATCGTCGTCATTCCCACCGCCAGCCAGCTGAAAAGCACCGGCCCACGCTATGAACGCATCTTCGGCGACCTGGGCGCCGAACGCGTGACGGCCATCGACTTCGACACCCGGCGCGACTGCGAAGAACCCGGCCGTCTGGAACGCCTGCAGCAGGCCAGCGGCGTGTTCTTCACCGGCGGCAACCAGTTGCGCCTGTCCACCCTGCTGGGCGGCACCGCGATCGCCAAGGCCGTGCGCCTGCTGAACGCCGCCGGCGTGCCCGTGGCCGGCACCAGCGCGGGTGCGGCCTTCATCAGCGAACACATGATCGCGTTCGGCGACGAAGGCAGCACGCCGATTGCCGGCAGCGTGCGCCTGGCCCCGGGCCTGGGGCTGACCAACCGCTTCATCATCGACCAGCACTTCCGCCAGCGCGACCGGCTGGGCCGGCTGCTGACGGCGCTGGCCTTCAACCCCTTCGCGGTAGGCATTGGTTTGGACGAAGACACCGCTGCCTTCATCGCGCCCGACAACACCGTGCATGTGCAGGGCAGCGGCGGCATCACGGTGGTGGACGCGGCCGAAGTGCAGTTCAGCAGCATGGACAGCGTCGAAGAAGGCCGCCCGGTGTGCCTGCTGGGCGTGAAGCTGCACATCCTGACGCAAGGCGCCACCTTCAACCTGCACACGCGGCTGGCCGGTGCCGGCACGCTGAACCGCCCCAAGACCTGAAACCCAAGCCACCCCCCGGACCCAGGAGCCCGCGCCATGCGCATCGTTGAACGCAATGTCTACGTCGGCCCGTCGCTGTATGCCCATTTCCCGGTCATCAAACTGGTGCTGGACCTGGGCGCGCTGGAAGCCTGGCCCACGGGCCGGCTGGGTGCTGGCTATGTCGACGCCCTGGTGGCGGCGCTACCAACCCTGCAAGACCACGGCTGCAGCTTTCGCGAACCCGGCGGCTTCATTCGCCGCATGCGCGGCGACACCGATGTGACCGAGCAGCAGCAAGGCACCTGGCTGGGGCATGTCTTCGAACACGTGGCCATCGAACTGCAGAACATCGCCGGTGAAGATGTCACTTTCGGCAAGACGCGCAGCATCGATGACCAGCCTGGCGTCTACACCGTGGTCTACGAATACGCGCAGCGCGACGAGGGCATCGAAGCCGGCGAACTGGCGCTGAAGCTGCTGTGTTCGCTGCTGCCGGCAGAGATCAGGCCTGCGGGTGTGGTGCCCGACGACTGGCACTGGGACGAGGCCCGCACCGAGTTCATTCGCTATGCCCAGCGCCGCGCCCTGGGGCCGTCGACGGCTTCGCTGGTGAAAGCCGCCGAAGAACGCAACATCCCCTGGCTGCGGCTGAACGAACAAAGCCTGATCCAGCTGGGCCACGGCAAGTATCAGCAGCGCATTCAGGCCACGGTGACGGGCCGCACCAGCTACATCGCAGTGGAACTGGCGCAGGACAAGGAAGAGACCAACAAGATCCTGGCCAACTGTGGCTTGCCGGTGCCCAAGCAGGAATTGGTGCGCAGCGCCGAACGCGCCGTGCGTGCGGCAGAACGCCTGGGCTACCCGGTGGTGACCAAGCCCTACAACGGCAACCACGGCCGCGGCATCAGCATCGGGCTGAAGACGGCAGACGAAGTGCGCAAGGGCTTCGATGCCGCTGCCGAACACAGCAGCAGCGTCATCGTCGAGACCTATCTGCATGGTGACGACCACCGGCTGCTGGTGGTGGGCGGTGAATTGATCGCAGCCACCAAGCGCACGCCCGGGCGCGTGGTCGGCGACGGCGCGCACACCGTCCGGGAACTGGTCGAGACCGTCAACCAGGACCCGCGCCGCGGCATCGGCCACGAAAAGGTGATGACGCGCATCGAACTCGATGCCCAGGCCGACATGATGCTGGCGCGGCAGGGCCTGGCGCTGGACGACGTGCCCGCTGCCGGGCAGGAAGTGCTGCTGCGCAGCACCGCCAACCTGTCCACCGGCGGCACCGCCACCGACGTCACCGACATCATCCACCCCGACAACCGCGAGATGGCCGTGCGCGCCGTCACCGCCATCGGGCTGGACGTGGGCGGTGTGGACTTCCTGTGCCCCGACATCACCGAGAGCTACAAGAAGGTTGGCGGCGGCATCTGCGAGATCAACGCCGCGCCGGGCTTCCGCATGCACGTGGCGCCCAGCGAAGGCACGCCGCGCGACGCCGCCGGGCCCGTCATCGACATGCTGTTCCCGCCCGGCGCGCCCAGCCGCGTGCCGATTGCGGCCATCACCGGCACCAATGGCAAAACGACCACCAGCCGCATGCTGGCCCACATCACCAAGATGGCTGGCTTCACGCCCGGGCTGACCACCACCGACGGCGTCTACATCGACGGCCAGCGCACCGTGGAAGGCGACATGACCGGGCCGGTGGCCACGCGCATGGTGCTGGCCGACCCGAAGATCGACATCGCGGTGCTGGAAGTGGCGCGCGGCGGCCTGCTGCGTGCCGGCATGGGCGTGCCTTATGTCAACGTGGGCGCGGTGCTGAACGTCAAGAGCGACCACCTGGGCATGAAGGGCATCAACACCCTGGAAGACCTGGCCGAGGTCAAACGCATCCTGGTCGAGGTGGCCAGTGACTGCGCAGTGCTGAACGCCGACGACGAGAACGTCATCCGCATGAGCGCCCACACCGACGCCAAGCATCTTTGCTACGTCACCACCAACCCGCAGCATGTGGTGGTGCGTGAACACATTCGCGCCGGGGGCCGCGCCTGCGCGCTGGAAGCGGGCGTGAACGGGCAGATGATCACGCTCTACGACAAGGGCCGGCACATCCCGCTGATGTGGACGCACCTGATCCCGGCCACGATGGAAGGCCGCGCGATGCATAACGTGCAGAACGCGATGTTCGCCGCCGCCGTGGCCTTCAGCCTGGACATCAAGCTGGACGCCATTCGCCAGGGCCTGCGCACTTTCGACACCACCTTCTTCCAGGCCCCGGGCCGCATGAACGTCTATGACGAACATCCGTTCAAGGTCATCTTCGATTACGCCCACAACGCGCATGCCGTGGGCGTGATGGCCGACCTGGCCGAACGCCTGGACGTGCGCGGCCGGCGTCTCGTCGTGGTGGCCGGGCCGGGCGACCGGCGCGATGAAGACATTCGCGACATCGCGCAGGCGGTGGCCGGTCGCTTCGACCACTACATCTGCCGCCGCGACGATGGCCTGCGCGGCCGTGCCGGCGACGAAGTGCCGAACATGATTGCCGCCGTGCTGCGCGAACGCGGCGTGCCCGACAGTGCCATCACCTTGATTCCCGACGAACAGGAAGCCATCGACGCCGCCTTGCGCATGGGCCAGCCGGGCGACCTGCTGCTGGTGTTTGCCGACGCGCTGACGCGCAGCTGGAAGCAGGTGACGAAGTTCCGCCCCGAAGGCGATGCCGCCCCGGCCCCGCAGCCCGCCGCCAAACGGCTGATGGCCAGCGCCGCTGAGGACAACCCCGATGCGGGCGCAGCCCCGATATCCGACGACAGCAGCCTGCTGGCCGCCGGCTTCGTGCGCGACGAACGTGGCCTGCGCTTCGTGGGCGAAGTGGCGGACTGAATGCGCAGCCCGGGGCGCGACCATCGACGACGCTGAAGACCCGCCGCTGGCGCATGAAGATTCGCGCCGCCTGCCTGGCCCCAACCGCTGGTTCGACCGGCCTGCGGTGGTGCTGGCTGCGCTGAGCAAGGCTGCACAGGACCCCACCGCACTGCAGGCCTGGGCGCAGCGTGTGCAAGGCCTGTGCGCCGCGCTCGGCTGGCCGTTGCCGCAGCCGCAAGTGCAAACGCATGCGCAAGGTGTGATGCTGGCCTTCGCGGCACCCGACGACAGCTTGCTGACGGCCACCGAAGTGAACGAATGGGCCTGGGAACGCAGCGCGGCCGACACCGGCGCCTTGGCGCGTGAAGGCATGACGGCCCTGCAACCCAAACACGACGATCTGGCCCTGCTCGCGGTTGAATTCCAGCGCCGCGCCGCAGCCGAACGCAGCGGCCCGCTGGCCCGCCTGAAGGCGGCGGCCCGGGCGCACAGCCTGCCGGTTTTTGACGACGACGACAGCGTCACCATCGGCGCCGGCAGCGGCAGCCGCACCTGGCCACGCGCCGCCCTGCCGTTGCCGCTGGACTTGCCCTGGCCCGCGCTGCACGACGTGCCCACCATTCTGGTGACGGGCAGCAACGGCAAGACCACCACCACGCGGCTGCTGGCTGCCATGGTGCAGGCGGCCGGCCAGGTGCCCGGGCTGTGCGGTACCGAAGGCGTGGTCGTGGGTGGTGAAACGCAGGCGCTTGGCGATTACGCCGGCCCGGCCGGGGCCCGCGCCGTGTTGCGCCATCCCGGTGTGCAGTTCGCCGTTTTGGAAACGGCGCGCGGTGGCCTGCTGCGCCGGGGTCTGGCGCTGCGCCGCGCCGATGTCGCCGTCGTCACCAACGTCAGCGCCGACCACCTTGGCGAGTACGGCATCGACAACGTGCAGGACATCGCACGCGCCAAGCTGGTGCTAGCGCATGCGGTCGCCGAAGGCGGCACGCTGGTACTGAACGGCAGCGATGCCGTGCTGATGGCGGTGGCAGATCAAACCCCTGCCGTGCAGGCCATCGACGCAGCGCATCGGTTGAGTTTGTTTGCGCAAGATTACGACCACCCTGCGCTGGCCGCGCATCGCGCCCAAGGCGGCTGGACCTGCGGCGCCCGCGGCGGGCTGTTGCTGCTGGGTGACGGCTACGGCTACGGCCACCGTCACGGCGAAACCGAAACCGACAGCGACAGCGACAGCGACAGCGACAGCAACAGCGACAACGACTACGACCGCAACCGCACCACTCAACTGGGCTGTACCCCCGCCATGCCGCTGACGCTGCAGGGTGCGGCCGGCTACAACCTGGAAAACATCGCCGCCGCCGTGCTGGCTGCATGGGCCGCCGGCCTGCCGCTGGCTGCGGTGACTTCCACGCTGCAGACCTTCGGCGCGCAGCCCCAAGACAACCCGGGCCGGCTGGAACGCTGGGCCTGGCGCGGCGCCACCGTGCTGGTGGACTACGCCCACAACCCCGACGGTCTGGCGCAGTTGCTGACCGTGGCGCGTGCGCTGCAGCCACGCCGCCTGGGCCTGCTTCTGGGCCAGGCCGGCAACCGCGACGACGCGGCCATCACGGCGCTGGCGCACACCGCGGCCGGCTTTGTGCCCGATAGCATCGTCGTCAAGGAACTGCCGGCAATGTTGCGCGGCCGCGCCCTGGGCGAAGTACCGGCGCTGCTGCTGCAGGGCCTGGTCGCTGCCGGCCTGCCGCTGGGGCACTGCCGGCGCATCGATGACGAAGCGGCCGCCGCGCGCTGGCTTCTTGACGAGGCGGCCCCCGGCGATGTGCTGGTGCTGCCGGTGCACACCAGCAGCGTGCGCGCCGCCGTGACGGCCTGGCTGCAGGCCGGTTGAACCAGCACGGGTGCCAAGTCGCCCCATGGGTTGCTTTGGCGGCCGGTCTAGCCCGGCCGCCGGGGGCTCGATGCCGTTTCGTGTGGGACGCAACCCA
Source organism: Burkholderiales bacterium (assembly GCA_038316815.1). GTDB lineage: Bacteria > Pseudomonadota > Gammaproteobacteria > Burkholderiales > Burkholderiaceae_C > Rubrivivax. Next base: position 3,657 of record JBBQAW010000060.1, on the reverse strand, counting down.
CTCATCTGACGCCCGTCGCGGCAGCATGCGGCGAGAAGGGTCGAAGTGCGAGTGGTCAGCCAGATGGACGGAAGTCTCCAACGTCGACCGTTGGCCGGCATTGTCGGTGTGCCGCCCGGCTGGCAAGCAGATCGTCGCCGCCTTTGCGGGTCGCGGTGGCACCGGCGGGCGCCCGCCCGTCTGCTTCAGTGTCGGTAGTCCTGTTCCCGCTGGTGCCGAACCGCGCCCACGATGACACTGTCGCCGACGATTTCGAACAGGACCATGTAGCCTGTGCCGCCGAAGGGAACGATCAATTCGCGCGAGCGACCATTTCCAAGTTCTGCCCGCCGGCATGAGTACGGCGACCAAGAGAGCAGGCGCATTCCCTCAAGGATGGCGTTCAGTGCTCGTTGAGGATGGGTCCAGTCCGGTGCGTCGCTGGCAAGCTCGCGCTCAATGGCGAAATCCTCCAGACGCCGCAGGTCTGCTACCGCTTCTTGCAGCAGCGTGACCGTGTACTGGGTCGTCACCGGGCTGCGCGTTGAGCAGCCTGGCGCTTCGCGTCATCGAGGCGCGACTGCAGGTCGGCCATGACCTCATCGACCGCGTGCCCGCCGCCTTCTTGCTTCCACCGTTCGATGGCCGCTTCGCCACGAGTGACGAACTCAGACTGCACACGACGCCAAGCCGCGGCAGCGACGACTGCCTCTTCGATGAACTGGGTCAGCGTCTCGCCCTCGCGCAAGACAGCTTCGACTTCTGCACGAACCTTGGGCTCGACGCGAATGGGTGGAAACGTGGCTGAGCGCATGGATGGAATGTATAGCAAACGTGCCACGCAACCGATCTAAGGCTTTGCTTGGACAGGGCGCAGCGACCGACTTTGCGTTCGGGGCCTTGCCCCAGGTCACGACATTCAGCCCATGCAGAGGACGTTGGGCTTGTTGCCGCCCACGTCGCGGAAGTAGCTGGCATACAAAATTTCACCGCGGGGACCGGCGGGGCCTTCGTCTTTCGTACCCGGGGCCAGTGCCTTGGCGCAGACGCGGTCGACGAGTTCGCGGCTGTTGACGGCGAAGGCGACCATCACGCCGTTGCCCGCTGTGGCCGGCTGGCCGTCGAAAGGCTTCATGATGCCCAGCAAGGGCTTGTCCATCGCCACGCCCCAGGCGTAGCCGCGGCCAAGATCCATGGTCCGCTTGGCGCCGATTTCAACCGGCAGCGCGTCGTAAAAGGCCGTAGCGCGTTGCAAGTCGTTCGTGCCCAGGGAGGCGCAGCCAATCATCTGCGGGTGTCTGGTCGGGTCGGGGTGAATTAGCGTAGCCGCGATGCCAACGGGCGGCCAACGGGCGGCCAACAGAAACCGGCCACCCGCGTGCTCAGTTCTGCACAGCCGGCTCGTCCCAGGGCGCGCGCGTGGCCGGCCCTTCCGCCGGTGGCGCGCTGATGGCCGGCATGGACTGCGCCGCCCGTTCGTGCACACCGCCCAGCGCTTCCACCAGCGCCGGCAGCAGCTGGCGCAGTTCACCGGTGGCGATAGCGACATCGGCATCGAAGCCGCCTTCGTCCTTGCCCTGGTTCGCGGCGTCCACACCCGCCCCTTCCATCACCACGTCCAGCAAGTCGATCTTCTTCAGCGTCAGCGCCTCGGTCAGCACGAAGCTGACGCGGCCGGCCCAGGTCATGGCCAGTTGGGTGGGCAGCTTGCCCTGGGCAATGTGTTCGCCCACCTCGTCGATGTCCAGCGTGTGGCGCGCATAGCGCACGCTGGCCTTTTCGCTGTCGGGCTGCTTCAGTTCACATTCACGGTCGATGGTGAAGCCGGGCGGCGCTTCCTTGGCCTGCAGCCACTGCGCCATGGCCGTCGCCGGCGAAAGTTCGGTTTGCAGCAGGGCCAGCTTCAGGCCGCCACCGATCAGTTCGATCAGGCGCGTGACCACCGTGTCGGCCTTCTTCGTGCTGCCCGCGCCCACCCACACCAGGCGCGCTTCGGGGTCGATCCAGACCAGGGTTTCGCTGCGCTTCGGGAAGGCGCGCGGCAGCAGGGCGTGAACCACGGCTTCCTTCACCTCCTTCACGCGTTTGCCCTTCGGGCGGCGGCCGGTTTCGGCTTCGATCTTGTCCAGCTCGGCCTGCACCTGGGTCTTGACGACACCACCTGGCACGGCCTTGGTCTCGGTGCAGATGCGCAGCACGATCTGGCCGCCCACGCTTTCGGCCAGTGCGGCGTGTTTGTCGCCGCGCGGCGGCGCGAAGCCGCTGCTTTCGGGCTGGGTGGCGCCGCATTCCACGAAGGGGGCGGTGGCCAGACGGGTGTCGATCTCGGGCAGGGGCGGCTGAGCCCAGTGTTCGATGCGGTAGACGAGGGCGTTCTTGAACATGGTCACTTCAGGGATGGGGGGCAGAGTCTAGACGCGGATGTAAACGCGCCGCCGGTCCATCCAGGCCGCCAGGGCCGCATACAGACCCAGGTTGACCAACGCGAACAGCAGCGAACCCAGGCGCGGGTCGGTAGTGACCAGGCTGCCCAGCGGCGCGAAGACTTCGCGATAAGCCCAGGGCAGCGGCGAAAGCCACTTCGGCGTGCCGTCCGCGGCCAAGCCGTCGGGCCAACGAAAAAGGGCCAGCACGCGTGGCACGAAGCCCGAAAGCACGAAGATGAAGAGCGGGTTCTTGCCGAAGACTTCGAAGAAACGCGCGATCAAGCCCAGCGGCCGGCCGTCGTCGCGGTGCAGCAACCCCGCCAGCAGCATCATCGCCCCGGCGGTGCTGAGCAGCACGTAGCTGGACGACCAGATTTTCTTGTTGAACGGAAACACGCTGTTCCAGGCCAGCGCCAGCAGCAGTAGCACGGCGGCAGCAGCCAACAGGCGGCGCGATAGAGGTCGCAACAGGCGTCCCAGCAGGCGCAACGACACTGCCCCTTCAGCTGCCTTGGCCCCCGCCTGCACCTGCTGCCCCACCCACACACCCAAGAGCACCTGCGCGACCGCAGGCACGGTGCTGGCCAGGCCTTCGGGGTCGAAGGGCACGCCTTCGCCGCGGTAGAGGTGCGCGCTGCCCAGCAGGGCGCGGTCCCAGTGCGTGCCGAAGAAGCCTTCCAGGCTGTACGGGTCGCCTGGGGCGCCCAGGGCCAGGCAGGCGGCCCAGTAGCCCAGCAGCAAGGCTGCTGCCGCCGCGGGCAGGGCCACCGGCCCGGCGCGGCGCAGCGCCCAGGCGATGGCCGCCGCAGCGCCGAAGCACAGCGCAATGCGCTGCAGCACGCCCATCACGCGCAGGGTGTCCAGGCTGCGCCAGACCAGGTCGCCTTCGGGTGTCCAGCGCACCAGCGGGCTGATGTTCAGCGCCAGGCCGATGGCAAAGATGATGACCGTGCGCTGAGCCACCTTGCGCCAGAACACCGCCGGCGCGCCGGCCTCGAAACGCGGCAGCACCAGGGCCAGCGACATGCCGACGGCAAACAGGAAGAACGGAAACAGCAGGTCGGTGGGCGTCACGCCATGCCAGGGCGCATGGGCCAGCGGCGGGTACAGGTGAGCCCAGCTGCCCGGGTTGTTGACCAGGATCATCAGCGCCACGGTGGCACCGCGGAAGACGTCGAGCGAACGCAGGCGGTCGGTCATGGGCGGGCAGTGGCTGGCTGCAGGGCTGCCTGCCTGACCGTCTGCATGGCTG
>JBBQAW010000059.1:0-16284 GCA_038316815.1 Burkholderiales bacterium | reverse complement strand
ACTCATGCGGCCCTGCCGGGCCCTGCCGACTTGACTTGAGACCTCATGGCCACCGACACCCTGGTTGAACCATCGCCATCGTCGCTAACGGGCGTCGCCCGCGTGTTGGTGAACGCAGGCAAGCTCAGCGGCAAGACGGCCGAAGAGTTGACGAAGACTGCGCGCGAACGCAAAACGAGCTTCATCACGGTGGCCATCACTTCCGGCGCCGTCAAGCCTGACGAGCTGGCACACGCCCTGTCATCGGCCTTGGCCCTGCCACTCATCGACCTGAACGCGGTCGACCTGCAGAAATTACCGCGAAACCTGGTCGACGCGAAGATCGCGCAGCAGTACTCGGTGCTGGCACTGGGCAAACGCGGCAACCGCCTGTTCATCGGCGCGGCCGACCCCACCGACCAGGAGGCCGTCGAACGCATCAAGTTTGCGACCCAGCTGACGCCCGAGTGGGTGATCGTCGAGTACGACAAGCTGATGCGCGAGCTGGAAACGCAGAACACCAGCGCCAACGAAACGCTGGAAAACCTGGCCAGCGCCGAGTTCGACTTCGACGTCACCGAAGAAGACACCGCCGCGCCCGAGAGCGCCGACGTTTCTACCGAAGTGGAAGACGCCCCGGTGGTGCGCTTCCTGCAGAAGATGCTGATCGACGCCATCAACATGCGCGCTTCCGACCTGCACTTCGAACCCTACGAATACCACTACCGCGTGCGCTTCCGCATCGACGGCGAACTGCGCGAGATCACTCAGCCACCGATCGCCATCAAGGACAAGCTGGCCTCGCGCATCAAGGTCATCAGCCGCATGGACATTGCCGAAAAGCGGGTGCCGCAAGATGGCCGCATGAAGCTAAAGTTCGGCAGCAAGGCCATCGACTTTCGAGTCAGTACCCTGCCCACACTGTTCGGCGAGAAGGTTGTGATCCGGATTCTCGACCCGTCCAGCGCCAAGCTGGGCATCGAAGCGCTGGGCTACGAAAAGATCGAACGCGACCGGCTGACTCAAGCGATTGGCCGTCCTTACGGCATGATCCTGGTCACCGGCCCCACGGGCAGCGGCAAGACCGTGACGCTGTATACCTGCCTGAACATCCTGAACCAGCCCGGCGTGAACATCGCCACCGTGGAAGACCCGGCGGAAATCAACCTGCCCGGCATCAACCAGGTGAACGTGAACGACCGCGCCGGGCTGACCTTCGCCGCGGCGCTCAAGAGCTTCCTGCGCCAGGACCCGGACATCATCATGGTCGGTGAAATTCGCGACCTGGACACCGCCGACATCGCACTCAAGGCCGCCCAAACGGGCCACCTGGTGATGAGCACCCTGCACACCAACGACGCGCCGACCACGCTGACGCGGCTGCTCAACATGGGCGTGGCGCCATTCAACATCGCTTCGAGTGTGCTGTTGATCACGGCCCAGCGCCTGGCCCGCAAGCTGTGCGAAAACTGCAAGAAGCCGGCAGATTACCCTCGAGATTCGATGCTCAAGGCCGGCTTCAAGGCGGAAGAATTGGACGGCAACTGGAAGCCTTACCGTGCGGTGGGCTGCAGTGCTTGCAACAACGGCTACAAAGGTCGCGTCGGCATTTACCAAGTGATGCCCATTACCGAAGCTATCCAGCGCATCATCCTCAGCGAAGGAACGGCGCTGGACATCGCCAAGCAGGCGCAAGCCGATGGCGTGCGCGACCTGCGCCAGTCCGGCCTGATCAAGGTCCGGCTGGGCGTGACCACGCTGGAAGAAGTGATCACCGTCACCAACGAATAACCCCGGAAGCCCCCAAGCAACCATGGCCACAGCAACACTCGCCAAGAACTCGAAAGAAGCCATTTTCGAGTGGGAAGGCAAGGACAAGAACGGCAAGCTCGTGCGCGGCGAGATTCGCGCTGGCGGCGAAGCCGTGGTCAGCGCCAGCCTGCGCAGGCAGGGCATCCTGCTGACGAAGGTCAAGAAGCGGCGTACCAGCGGTGGGCGCAGCATCAAGCAAAAAGACATCGCCATCTTCACGCGCCAGCTGGCGACGATGATGAAGGCCGGCGTGCCCCTGCTGCAAAGCTTCGACATCGTCGCGCGCGGCAGCACCAACCCGCGCATGACCAAGCTGTTGAACGACATCCGCAATGACGTCGAGACGGGTACCAGCCTGTCTTCGGCCTTCCGCAAGCATCCGCTGCACTTCGACTCGCTCTACTGCAACCTGGTGGAAGCCGGTGAAGCTGGCGGCATTCTTGAAGCCCTGCTCGACCGCCTGGCCATCTACCAGGAAAAAACGATGGCCATCAAGAGCAAGATCAAGTCGGCCCTGATGTACCCGGTGGCGGTGATCGTGGTCGCCTTCATCGTGCTGACGGTCATCATGATCTTCGTCATCCCAGCCTTCGAGGACGTCTTCAAGTCCTTCGGCGGCGAACTGCCGGCACCCACACAGGCCGTGATCTGGTTGTCCAAGTTCTTCGTCACTTGGTGGTGGGCCATCTTCGGCATCATCTTCGGCGGCGGCTACTTCTTCCTCGAAAGCTGGAAGCGTTCCGAAAAGATGCAAATGGCGATGGACAGATTACTGCTGCGCATTCCGGTGTTCGGCGACCTGATCAACAAGTCTGTCATCGCGCGCTGGACGCGCACGCTGTCAACGATGTTTGCCGCCGGCGTGCCCCTGGTGGAGGCGCTTGATTCAGTCGGCGGCGCATCAGGCAATGCGGTCTATGCCAAGGCCACCGAGCAGATTCAGAAAGACGTTTCTACCGGGTCGGCGCTGACCACGTCGATGACCGCCACCGGCGTGTTCCCGACCATGGTGCTGCAGATGGCATCCATCGGCGAAGAATCGGGCTCGCTCGACCACATGCTGGCCAAATGCGCCGAGTTCTACGAAGACGAAGTCGATGAGATGGTCAAGGGCCTGTCCAGCCTGATGGAGCCTTTCATCATCGTCATTCTGGGCACCCTGATCGGCGGCATCGTCGTTTCGATGTACCTGCCCATCTTCAAGCTGGGCGCCGTCGTCTGATGTTCGACCCGGGTCTGGTTGCGGTGGTGCTGTCACCGCTGGGCCTGGGCGTGCTGGGGCTGCTGGTGGGCAGCTTCATGAACGTCGTCGTACACCGCCTGCCAGCCCAGATGTGGCGGGCCTGGTGGCAGGACTCGGTCGAATTTCAACTGGCCGACCCGCTGGCTTGGCAGCCGCTGTTTGGCACCAAGACACCGCCACCACCGCAGCTGGCCAGCGCCGCGCAGGCCGTCGCGGCTGAACTGAAAAAGCTGCCCGAAGAAAGCCTGGTGCGCCCGCGCTCGCGCTGCCCGCAGTGCGGCCATGTGCTGCGCTGGTGGGAAAACATTCCGGTCTTCAGCTGGCTGGCCCTGCGCGGGCGCTGTTCGGCTTGCAAGACGCCCATTGCCTGGCGCTACCCGGCGGTTGAACTGACCACGGCCGGCCTGTTTGCCGCGGCGGCCGCGCAGTTCGGCGCCCAGCCCGCCACCTTGCTGTGGTGTGCCGCGCTGGCCCTGCTGCTGACGATGGCCCTGATCGACTTCGACACCACCCTGCTGCCCGACGGCATGACCTTGCCGTTGATCGGGCTGGGCCTGGGCGGGGCCCTGGCCGGCTGGACGGGCGTCACCCCCACGGCCGCGGCCGCAGGGGCGCTGGCAGGCTACGGGTCGCTGTGGCTGGTGGGCTTCGTCTGGCAACTGCTGCGCAAGGTCAACGCCATGGCCGAAGGCGACATGAAGATGTTTGCCGGCATCGGCGCCTTGCTGGGCTGGCAGGCCCTGCCGTCGGCCCTGATGCTGGCAGCCGGGGTGGGTGCGGTCGTCGGCATCGCCATGATCGTCGGCATGGGCCGCGACCGCAGCAAGCCCATTCCCTTCGGCCCCTACCTGGCCTTAGGCGGCATCTGCTCGGTCTTCTTCGGGCCGACCCTGCAGCAGGTCTGGTTCGGCTGATTCGGCTGGGCCGATGCGAACGAAGTCGATGCGGATAGGCCTGACAGGCGGTATCGGCAGCGGCAAAAGCACCGTTGCCGCCTTGCTGGTGGCACGCGGGGCCCTGCTGGTCGACACCGATGCCATTGCGCGCAGCCTGACGGCCCCTGGCGGTGCCGCCATGCCCCCCCTGGCGCAAGCCTTCGGCCCCAGCATCCTGGCCGCTGATGGCGCGCTGTCGCGCCAGACCATGCGCCAGCTGGCCTTCAGCGACGCCGGCGCGAAGCAGCGCCTGGAAGCGATCCTGCACCCCTTGATCGGCACCGAGGCCTCGCGCCAGGCCGCTGCCGCGATTGCCGGCCAGCCCCTGGTCTTCGACGTTCCGCTGCTGGCTGAATCTGCGCACTGGCGCGGGCGCGTTGACAAGGTGCTGGTCATCGACTGCCTGGAAGCCACCCAGGTGGCGCGCGTGGCGCAACGCCCGGGTTGGGACCTTGTGATGGCGCAGCGCGTGCTGGCCCAGCAGGCCACGCGCCACCGGCGTCGCGCAGTGGCCGACGCCATCATCTTCAACGAAGGTATCAGTGTGCAGGCCCTGGCCGACGAGGTGTCAGCCCTCGGCGTCATGTGGGGCCTGTGGAACAATCCCGGCACGGGGTGACTCCACACTGGCGCGCCGCTCGATACCGCCGCTGAACACCGCCGCTGAACACCGCCGCTAAGCACCGCCGCTTCACGCCGACGCTCCACACCGTCCTTCCACAGCACCACCACCCGCCGCACCGGCCACGCCGCCTTGGTTCTCTACGAATACCCGTTCAACGAAGGCATTCGCACCATGTTGCGGCTCGAACACCTGTTCGACCGCCTGGGTGTGCTGGTGGGGCGCGACGACGCGCTGGACCACCACTTCGCCCTGGCCACGCTGTTCGAGATCATGGATGTCGCGTCGCGTGCCGACCTGAAGAGCGACCTGCTGAAAGAACTGGAAAAGCACCGCAGCCAGTTCGAGAGCTACCGCAGTCACCCCAGCATTTCAGAAGCCGCGCTGGACGAAGCCGTGGCCCGTATCGACCATGCCCACCAGGGCCTGAACGCGCTGCAGGGCAAGGCCGGACACACCCTCGCCAGCAACGACTGGCTGATGAGCATTCGCAGCCGCATCAGCATTCCGGCAGGCACCTGCGAATTCGACCTGCCCGCCTACTACGCCTGGCAGCAGCACAGCCCCGAACGGCGCCGGGCCGCGCTGCACGGCTGGCTGACCAGCCTGCTGCCCTTGGCCGAAGCCTTGAGCGTGCTGCTGGGCCTGCTGCGCGACAGCGGCCCGCTGCAGCGCATGGCCGCCCCGGGCGGCGTTTTCCAACAAAGCCTGCCGCAAGGCCGCAGCTACCAGTTGCTGCGCGTGCGCGTGGATGGCGAAAGCGGCCTGGTGCCCGAAATCACCGGCCATCGCCTGATGGTGGCCGTGCGCTTCATGCGCCCCGACGCCGAAGGCCGGCTGCGCAATGCCGGTACCGACGCCAGTTTCGAGCTGGCGCTCTGTTCCTAAGGCGCATGACGACCCCGGCTCCGTCCGCGCGCCGCGTGCCCTGCCCCAGCTGCAAGGGCCCGGCGCTTTTCGATCCCAGCAACCGCTGGCGACCTTTTTGCAGCGAACGCTGCCGCACGGCTGACCTGGGCGCCTGGGCGAGCGAAAAGTTTCGGGTGCCGGGCGCGGCGCCGACCGAAGACGACCCCCATGTGCCCCCGGGCATGGACAGAGCCGAAGCGCCGTGAGTTTCCCCCGAGCAGCCCGCATCGACGGCCACATCCTCGGGCCCGCAGGCTTCGTCCGCGGCAGCCTGCACCTGCAGGACGGCCGCATTCAGGGCCTGAGCGGCGAACCCGTGGACGAGCTGGGGGTGCGCGCCAGCGCTTTGCCCATCGTGCTGCCCGGTTTCATCGACCTGCATGTGCACGGCGGCGGCGGCTTCGACACCATGGCCGGTGGCGATGCATTGCGCCACATCGCCGCGCAGCACGCCCGCCACGGCACCACGGCCCTGCTGGCGACCACGATGACCGCCCCGCGCGCCGAAATCGAAGCCGCCCTGCGCGCCGCGGCCCCGCTGTGCCACGCCCGCCCGCCCGGCACGGCGCGTGTGCTGGGCGTGCATCTGGAAGGCCCCTACATCGCGCCCGACAGGCTGGGCGCGCAGCCGGCCTTTGCAGTCACCGCCACGCTCGAGGAGGTGCTGGCGCTGCATGCCATCGCGCCACTGCGACTGGTGACCATCGCACCCGAACTGCCGGGCCACCTGGACCTGATCGTCGCGCTGCGGGCACGCGGCTTCGTGGTGCAGATCGGCCACAGCAGCGGCAGCTACGAAGACGGCGTGGCCGCGCTGACGGCAGGTGCCACCGGCTTCACGCACCTGTTCAACGCCATGACTGGTCTTCACCACCGCGCACCGGGTCTGGCAGGTGCGGCATTGGCGCACGCCGAACGCGCCGAGATCATTCCCGACCTCTTGCATGTGCACCCGGGCGCCATTCGCGCAGCACTGCGCTGCATTCCGGGCCTCTACTGCGTGACGGATGCCACCGCCGCCGCCGGCATGCCCGACGGCGATTACCCGCTGGGCCGCCACACCGTCACCAAGTGCCTGGGCGGCGTTCGCCTGCCCGACGGCACCCTGGCCGGCAGCACCCTGACCATGGACCAGGCACTGCGCAATCTTGTCAGCCTGGGCCTGCCGCTGGCCGAGGCATCGCGCCGCACGGCCACCCTGGCAGCCGAGCACCTGGGCCTGGCCGACCGCGGCCGGCTGCAACCCGGCAACTGGGCCGACGCCGTGGTGCTGGACGCTGAGCTGCAACTGCGCCAGGTCTGGCTGGAAGGGGAATGCCTTGAACTCGCCCGCTCTGACTGAGCCCAGCCGCATGCGCGCCGAGGCCTTGCAAGCCCCGGCCGCCGTCGCCCTGGCCCTGACGCAGGACACGGACCGGTACAAGGAACTGGGTGCGCAGCTGCGAGAAAAGCCACCCGCCGGCATCGTGACCCTGGCGCGCGGCAGTTCAGACCACGCCGCGCATCACTTCGCCTACCTGGCCATGGCGCGCCTGGGGCGGCTCGTCACGTCCCTGCCCCTGTCGCTGCTGACGTTGCACCCTCCCCGGCTGCAGGCCGCAGACCTGCTGGGCATAGCATTTTCGCAGTCGGGCCAAAGCCCGGACCTCGTGGGCGCGCTGCGGACGCTGCGCGCAGGCGGGGCGCGCAGCCTGGCGCTGGTCAACGACAGCGGCTCGCCGCTGGCGCAGGCGGGCCAATGGCTGCTGCCCCTGCACGCCGGGCCCGAAACGAGCGTGGCCGCGACCAAGAGCTATATCGCGCAGTTGCTGGCCGGCGCCCGCCTGGTAGCAGCATGGCAAGACGACCCTGACCTGCAAGCCGCGCTGCAAGCCCTGCCTGAAGCCCTGGCCCGTGCCGCAGCCAGCGACTGGACACCCGCCTTGCCAGCCCTGGCCGACGTGGACCGCCTGTTCGTCATCAGCCGCGGTACCGGCCTGGCGGTGGCGCTGGAAGCGGCGCTGAAGTTCAAGGAAACCTGCGGCATCCAGGCTGAAGCGTTTTCAGGCGCCGAACTTCGCCACGGGCCCATGGCCCTGGTGGGCCAGGGCTATCCCGTGCTGGTGCTGGCCCTGCGCGGGCCGGCACAGGCCGGTCTGCTGACCCTGGCGGCAGAGCTGAAGGCGCGCGGCGCTGCCGTGCTGCTGGCGGCGCCGGCCGGCACGCCCGCGGCCGATCTGCCCCTGGTCCCCGCTGGGCATGAAGACCTGGACGCCATCACCGCCGTGCAGTCGTTCTACCCCATGGTCGAAGCGCTGGCCCGCCAGCGCGGGCACGACCCGGACCGCCCGGCCTTCCTGGCCAAGGTCACGCTGACACGCTGACACGCTAGTTCAGTGTTCGACGCTAGGTAGAACACAAAACCGCGTCTTGGGTCGCCTGGCGTCGTTGCAAATCCGGGCGATGCAAAAGAGCATCGCTGTGGTTTGCGCCTGGCCAGACAGCGCAATCCAGCGGTTTTCTTAAGTTCCACACAGCATCGAACACTGCACTAGGTTCCGAACGGCCCTCACTGCCCCCACAGCGCTTGAATCACCCAGATCACCCAGATCACCCAAATCGCCAGGCGGGGCGACATCAATTCGCAGGCGGCTCCGGTTCTGCGCCGGCGGAAGACAGGCTGCGCAGAAAGGCCAGCAGGTCGGCGCCGTCAGCCGCCGACAGCTTCAAGGGCCGCAAGATGCATTTGCCGTCGCCATGCAAGCGGTCTTCGTCCAGTTCGCTGTCGTGGCGCACCACGGCAGCCAGCGTGGGCAGGCTGCCGTCGTGCATGGAGGGCGCGGTGCGCGCCAGCTGCCGCAGGCCTGGGACGCGGAACTCGCCGAAATGCCGGTGTTCCAGCACCACGTGGCGCGTGGCCACGGCGCGCGGGTCTGCCGCCGCCGGTGCGTCGTTGAAGGCGCCAAGCCCCCTGCAGGGCGACACCTGCAGGCGCTTCAGCCCGGCATGGCGGCCGGGGTCGACGCCGCCCGGCACGAAGCATGGCACGCCGATATCGGCGAACTCGCCGTTCGTGAAGGTCGGGCCGGCATGGCAAACGCTGCAGCGCCCTTCACCCAGGAACAGGCGCAGCCCGCGTTGTGCCGCCAGCGGGTAGCGCGCGGTGGCGCGGTGACGCGGTGACGCGGTGGTCCAGACACAGCAGTGCCGCGCGAAAGTAGTCGAAGGGCGTGCGTGGTTACACCATCCCGGCCTGGTAAGCCGCCAATGCTTTGGCCACACCCACAACCAGGCTTGCGTCTTCGGCTGGCAAGGGGCCCAGCGCACGGCAATAGGCGCGTGCCAGTGCTGGCGTGCCGCGCACCTGCGCCGCCAGACTGGTGATGCTGTGGCCCATCTCGGCCGGCGCAAGCAAGGGCGCCAGGCTGGCGGCCCACAAGCTGTCGTGTTCACCGCGCCAGCCCAGCCATCGGCGCTGCGCTCCGTCCAGCAGGCTGGGGGTGTTGCGCACGCTGGCCGGCAGGGCATTGCGCAAGTGCGGCAAGCGCTGGTTGTCCTGAAATGCCAGCGGCAGCACATGGCAGCTGGCACAACTGGCGCAACGGGCCTGGCCGTCGACCGACCAACGCCGGTCGGCGAACAGGCTGCGCCCGAAGGCAACTGTCGCCGGGCGCTTTTGCCAGGCCTTGCCTGCATCAGCAGGCAGCGCGGCAGGCGGCCAGGGGCCATGGCTGGCAATCTGGGCCAGCTCTTCAGCGCTGAAATTCAGCAATGCCGGCGTGGCAGTTGCAGCGGCAGCGGGGCCTTCAACCGGGCTGCATCTTCCTCAAGGTTGCAGCGGTCGGTGTCGATAACCTGCGTACTTCCTCCGGCTGTTCGACTATCCAGCATGAGCATCACTCACGCCCTGTCTTTCACTGATGAGACCTTGCGGGCTGAACTGGACCGCAGTTCGAACGACGACCTTGACGCGCTGGAATTCGGCGTGATCGGTATCGACGCGAGCGGCGTCGTTCAGCGCTACAACCGCTTTGAAAGTCAGGCCGCCGGGCTGTCAAGCCAGCGGGTCCTGGGCCAGCCCTTGTTCACGGTGGTTCACCTTGCATGAACAATTTCATGGTCGCGCAGCGTTTCGAAGACGCGCTGGCAAGCAGCATCGTGCTGGACGTCACCGTCGACTACGACCTGACGCTGCGCATGCGCCCGGTCAAAGTCAAGCTGCGCTTGCTGGCGGCGCCCGGCGGCACGAACCGTTACGTGCTCGTTCAACGTCCGGTGTGACGCAGCCCCTTGGCATGGACACCTCCACTGAAGCTGAGTACGAGGCCCTGATCCAGTTTCTGTACATGGCGCCGATCGGCCTGATGCAAGTGCGCATGGACGGCGAGATTCTGATGGTCAACCCACTGTGCTCACAGCTGCTGATGCCGCTGTCGCGTGACGGAGACCTGAGCAACCTGTACACCGCGCTCGAGAGCGTGGCCCCCGACCTGCGCAGCCGTGTGCAGGCTTTCAATGGCACACACGGCATGGTCTGTGAAGGCTGGCAGCTGCGCCTGGCCGCCGTCCCGCAGCAGAAAGTCGGCCGTCGCATCTTTTCCCTGACCCTGCTGAAACTGGACGACCAGCGCCTGATGGCCGTGTTGGGTGATGTGACGCAGAGCGTGCAGCGCGAACGCGAACTGCGCCAAAGCCAGGCCTGGATCAACACCATCGTCACCGGGCTGACCGACTACGCCCTGTTGACCCTGGACGACCGCGGCCGCGTGCGTGACTGGAATACCAGCGTTGAACGCGTCACCGGCCGAGACAGTGCCGACACTGTTGACCAGACGTACGCCATCTTCTACCCCCCAGACGCGCTGGACGCGATGGGCGCCATCGACCGGCTGCACGAAGCCGACCGCAGTGGCTAGAGCCTGGACGAAGGCTGGCGCCAACGCGCCGATGGCAGCCGCTTCTGGGGCAGCTGCCTGATCGCACCCTTGCACGCACCCGACGAGGTGGCACCGGAAGAGCGGGCCTACAGCCTGGTGATCCGCGACGTGTCCGACCGCCGGGAAGCCACCGAGGCCCTGCGGCGCGCGGTGGGCTGCGACCATTTGACGGGCCTGGCCAACCGGCGCGCCCTGTTCGACGCCTGCGAACTTGAACTGCAGCGCTGGCGGCGTGCGCCGCGCCCGCTGTCTGTGGTGCTGATCGACGCCGACCACTTCAAGCGCATCAATGACGAATTCGGCCACGCCGCTGGTGACGCCGTACTGCGCCATCTGGCGGCGGGCATGTCCGCCACGTTTCGCGCGCTGGACGTGGTGGCGCGCCTGGGCGGCGAAGAATTCGTGGTCTTGCTGCCCGGCTGCGACGAGGCTTCGGCCATGGCGGTGGCGCAGCGCCTGTGCGACAGCATCGCCGCGCAGGCTGTCACCGTCGACGGCGGGCAGGTTCGCTGCACCATCAGCATCGGCTTGGCCAAGATGGATGACGCCATCGACAGCGTCGACGCCTTGATCGAACGCGCAGACAGGGCCATGTACGCCGCCAAGACCGCCGGGCGCAACCGCGTGGCTGTTTGGCGCCCGGACCTGCAGCCCGCTGCGGCAGCCAGCCTGGCAGCCTGAAACCCACCGACACCGACCTTGCATTGACCATGAACGGTTCGGGGACAGAGTCGCGTCCGGCCCAGGGCGCCCTGGGCGCCCATGAGCCCTTTGAGGCGCATGAAGCCCTGATGCAGTTTCTTCACCAGGCCCCAATCGGCCTGGTGCAAGCCACGCTGGACGGCGAGATCACGATGATCAACCCGATGTCGGCGCAACTGCTCATGCCCCTGGCACCGGGCGGCGACATGGGCAATCTCTTCGACGTGCTGCAGGGCGTGGCACCGCAACTCCGCGCCCAGGCGCTGGCAGCGCCCTACCCGGGAGGCGAGGTCTGCGACGGCCTGCGCATGGCTGTCGGCGCGCCGCCACCAGGCGAAGAGGTACCGCCGACCTTGTCGTTGCGGGTGCTGCGCCTGGACGCCCAGATGCTGATGTGCAGCGTCACGGACGTGACCGCCGCCCTGCGTCTGGAGCGGCGGCACGTGGCGGCCGAGCTGCGCGACGCCAGCCGGATCGACAGCCTGACGGCCTTGCCCAACCGCAGTGTGGTGCTGGAACGGATGGAGCGCGCCTTGCACAGGGCGCGGGCCGACCCCGACGACCAATTCTTGGTGCTGTTCATCAACGGCGACCGGTTCAACCGCGTCAACGTCACCTTGGGTCCGGCCGCGGGCGACGAACTGCTGCGCTTGATGGCCGCCCGCATCCGGGGTGCACTGCGGCAGGGCAACCGTCAACGCAATGATCAGCGCCAGGTTCCAGGCCAGCCAGCCCCTACCCAACAGACGGCAGCACGGCTGGGTGTCGACGAGTTCGTGGTCGTGCTCGAAGGCGTGGACCGTGCATTCGCGCCCGCAGCCGCCGAAGCGGTGGCGCGGCGTTTGGTCGATGCGCTGAGCAAGCCCTACAGGGTCGACGGCACGCCCGTGCACTGCACAGCCAGCGTCGGCGTCGTGCTGGCCGATGGCAGCGCCATCGATGCCGAGGCCGTGCTGCAAGACGCCAGCCTGGCCATGCGTGAAGCCAAGCGCAGCGGTGGCGGCCGCCACTGCGTCTTCGAGCCCCGGATGAAGCAGCGCGCGCGCGAACGCGCCCGGCTGGAAAGTGAATTGCGCCTGGCCATGCACGAAGACCAGCTCTTCGTCGTTTACCAGCCCATTACCCAATTGACCGACGGCGGCGTCACTGGGGTCGAGGCCCTGGTGCGCTGGCAGCATCCGGTACGGGGCGTGGTGCCACCCATCGAATTCATCGGCGTGGCCGAGGAAACCGGACTCATCACGCCACTCGGGGCCTTCGTGTTGAACGCTGGCTGCCACCAGATGGCGGTGTGGGAACAGGAACTCGGGGCGCACGCACCGCAGCTGCTTTCGGTCAACCTGTCACGCGCGCAGTTGGTTGAACCGACGCTCGTCGGCGAGGTGCGCCAGGCCTTGCAAGCCAGCGGGCTGGCACCGGCCCGGCTGCAACTCGAAATCACCGAAAGCCTGGCCGCTGAGAGCCCCTTGATCCAGGCCCGGCTGCACGAATTGAAGGCCTTGGGCGTGATGCTGGCCCTGGACGACTTCGGCACTGGCTATTCGTCGCTGGCCAGCCTGCACCTGTGGCCGGTGGACGTCATCAAGATCGACCGTTCCTTCGTCAGCCAGGTGACGACGAGCGCACATCACCGTGTGCTGGTCGAGGCCACTGTGCGCGTGGCGCGCAGTCTGGGCATGGGCACCGTGGCCGAGGGCGTCGAGACGGCAGAACAAGCCGCGGTGCTGGCTACCTTGCAATGCGACAAGGCACAGGGCTACCTTTATGCGCGTCCACTGGACGTTGTTGCGGCCACCCGCTGGCTCGCCACGCGGGCACCCGCTGCGCCGGCCGAAACCGCGCAAACGCGCCCTACCGGGCTGCTGCGCCTGGAGACCGCAGAGCGCTTGCTGCAAGGTCTGGAAGCTTCGCATGTCGCCGTGGCGCTGTTCGACCCCCAGGAGCGCCTGATGTATGCGAACCAGAGCTTCCGCGACGTGCACTGGCGCGGAATGGAGGGCATGCCCAGCTGGGAAGACATCATGCGCACGGCCCACCGCAGAGGCGAGGGCGTGCTGATCGAAAGCCAGGACATCGACGGCTGGATCAGCAGCGTGCGCCAGCGCCATCGCCAGCAACCCCGCCGCATCTTCGAGTCCGACCTGTGCGACGGCCGCTGGATGCGCGTGACCGAAGAGACCGCACCCGATGGCTGGCAGCTGTGTGTGTCGAGCGACGTGACTTCGCTCAAGGTGAACGAAGCTGAGTTGCGGCGCGCCCGCGACGCTGCGCTCAAAGCGTCGATCACCGACCCACTGACCGGCCTGCCCAACCGCCGCCATGTCTTCAGCCGCCTGGCGGACTTGCTGCCTGACGCGTTTGCGCTGCGCCTGCCATTGACCGTGGCCGTGATCGATCTCGACATGTTCAAGGAGATCAACGACACGTACGGCCATGCCGTTGGCGACAGCGTCCTTGTGGCCTTCGCGCAGCGCCTGGGCGCCACCCTGCGCCAGCGCGACATCCTGGGCCGCATCGGCGGCGAGGAATTCCTGTTGCTGCTGATGAACACCGGCCGCGCCGGTGCCGAGCGCGTGCTCGGCAATGCGCGCACGGCGCTGCAAGCCGGCAACCTGGTGCCGCAGCTGCCGGCCCTGAAGCTGAACTTTTCAGCCGGCGTGACGGTAGCCCAGCCCGAAGACAGCAGCGACACGCTATGGCAACGCGCCGACGAAGGCCTGTACCAGGCCAAGGCAGCAGGACGGGGCTGTGAGTTTTTCGTGTCTGCGCCGGACTCCGGTTTCGCCGGCTCAGGCAAAACCGGCAACGCAGAGCTTGGCGCTTAGCCCACGCTGCGGCTGTTTTACCTTTGTCTGGATGCGCGGCGGCTGGGCCACGCAGGCTCTCGCTTCGACAAGGCTCTTGCATCGTCACACCCGGACCCTATAATCCCGCTGCTAGCACTCGTCGATGTTGAGTGCTAACGATCGGGGGAGAGGCCAAAACGGTCTGAGATGGTTCAAACAGGTCCGCAAGGCACTTGAAAAACCTCCGATCCACCCGATGTGAATGAGCACTGACTACCTCAGTTCTCTGCACTAAGCCTAGCCAAACCCAAGGAGATGATATGAAACTTCGTCCGTTGCATGACCGCGTGATCGTCAAGCGCCTGGAACAGGAAACCAAGACCGCCTCTGGCATCGTCATCCCTGACAACGCCGCCGAAAAGCCTGACCAAGGCGAAGTCCTGGCCGTGGGCCCGGGCAAGCGCAACGACAAGGGCGACTTCGTTGTCCTGAACACCAAGGTCGGTGACCGCGTGCTGTTCGGCAAGTACAGCGGCCAGACCGTCAAGGTCGATGGCGAAGAGCTGCTTGTCATGAAGGAAGAAGACCTTTTCGCAGTCGTCGAGAAGTAAACAAGCCCCCAGGCTGTGGTCGCGGCTGCGCCGCGTTCCTCGCCACCCCCCGAGGGGGCTCAGGCAGCGGCCCGGCAGAGCCGGTTTCGCGCCTGGCGCTTGCACCAAAAACCATTTGAATTCGGAGATTTACACATGGCAGCAAAAGAAGTTGTATTCGGCGGTGACGCCCGCGCCCGCCTCGTTGAAGGCGTGAACATCCTGGCCAACGCGGTCAAGGTCACCCTGGGCCCCAAGGGTCGCAATGTCGTGCTCGAGCGTTCGTTCGGCGCCCCCACCGTCACCAAGGACGGTGTCTCGGTCGCCAAGGAAATCGAGCTGAAGGACCGCCTGCAGAACATGGGCGCGCAAATGGTCAAGGAAGTCGCTTCCAAGACCAGCGACAACGCCGGTGACGGCACCACCACCGCCACTGTGCTGGCGCAGGCCATCGTTCGTGAAGGCTTCAAGTACGTGGCCGCCGGCCTGAACCCGATGGACCTGAAGCGCGGCATCGACAAGGCCGTGACGGCCCTGACGGCCGAGCTGAAGAAGGCTTCGAAGGCAACGACCACGACCAAGGAAATCAGCCAGGTCGGTTCGATCTCGGCCAACAGCGACGAGTCGATCGGCGAGATCATCGCCAAGGCGATGGACAAGGTCGGGAAGGAAGGCGTCATCACCGTTGAAGATGGCAAGAGCCTGGACAACGAACTCGACATCGTCGAAGGCATGCAGTTCGACCGCGGCTACCTGTCGCCTTACTTCATCAACAACCCCGAAAAGCAAAGCGCGCTGCTCGAGAGCCCGTACGTGCTGCTGTACGACAAGAAGATCAGCAACATCCGCGACCTGCTGCCGGTGCTGGAACAAGTCGCCAAGAGCGGCCGGCCGCTGCTGGTCATTGCCGAAGAAGTTGAAGGCGAAGCGCTGGCCACCCTGGTGGTCAACACCATCCGCGGCATCCTGAAGGTCGTCGCTGTCAAGGCACCCGGCTTTGGCGACCGCCGCAAGGCCATGCTGGAAGACATCGCCATCCTGACGGGCGGCAAGGTCATTGCTGAAGAAGTCGGCCTGACGCTGGAGAAGGTCACCCTGGCCGACCTGGGCAGCGCCAAGCGCGTTGAAGTGGGCAAGGAAAACACCACCGTCATCGACGGCGCCGGTGCGGCTGCCGACATCGAAGCCCGCGTGAAGATGATTCGCGTGCAGATCGAAGAAGCCACCAGCGACTACGACCGTGAAAAGCTGCAAGAGCGCGTGGCCAAGCTGGCCGGCGGTGTGGCCGTCATCAAGGTCGGTGCTGCCACCGAAGTCGAGATGAAGGAAAAGAAGGCCCGCGTCGAAGACGCTCTGCACGCCACGCGTGCTGCGGTGGAAGAAGGCATCGTTGCCGGTGGTGGCGTCGCACTGCTGCGTGCCCGTCAGGCTGCAGGCAAGATCAAGGGCGACAACGCCGACCAGGACGCGGGCATCAAGATCGTGCTGCGCGCAACCGAAGAGCCGATCCGCATCATCGTCAGCAACGCCGGTGAAGAGCCGAGCGTGGTCGTCAACGCGGTGCTGGGCGGCAAGGGAAATCACGGCTACAACGCCGCGAATGGCACCTACGGCGACATGATCGAAATGGGCATCCTGGACCCGACGAAGGTCACGCGCACCGCGCTGCAGAACGCCGCTTCGGTCGCCAGTCTGATGCTGACCACGGAAGCCATGGTTGCCGAGTCGCCGAAGGATGATTCGGCCGGCGGCGGCATGGGTGGTGGCATGGGCGGTATGGGCGGCATGGG